>CAZSYS010000060.1:0-17631 GCA_964611365.1 uncultured Planctomycetales bacterium | reverse complement strand
GCGTGTACCAGCCCGAACCACCGGCACCACCTCTGCTCGCTGCTGCAGGAAGGCATTCATTACAGCCGGCCGGCGGAGTACAAGGCCCTGGTCCAGGACGCGCGGTTCCGCTGCGAGCACTGTGCGCGGACCGCGCGGGATGCCGGGAAGCTCTGCGAGCCGGTCGAGCTCTGACCGGCGGCGGCGGGATGCCCGCCGGCGGCGGCGTCCGGCGGACCGGTCAGCCCTCCTCGAGAGCCTCCCGCAGTTTGCGCAGGGCTTCGCGTTCAAGCTGTCGCACGCGCTCGCGGGTCAGTCCGATCCTGGCGCCGATTTCCTTGAGGGTCATGGGCTCCTTGTCGTTGAGGCCGAACCGCATCCGCAGAATGGTGGCCTCGCGCTCGTCGATCCGGTCCAGGAGCCGCTGGATGATTTCGGCGTCCGCGGTGCTGAAGGCCTTCTCCTCGGGGCTGGGGGTCCGATCGTCGGCCAGGACCTCCGACAGTCCCAGGCTGCCCTCGCCGCCGGACTGCGTCGGAGCGCTGAACGCCTTGACCGCGCGGCGGATGATGCGGATCTTGCGTTCCGAGAGCTTCATGTGCTCGGCCATTTCCTGGAGGGTCGGGTGGCGGTTGAGCCGGCTCTCGAGCTCCTGGGTGGCCTTCTTCCAGTCGGCGATCATGGCCACCATGTAGGCCGGAATGTGCACCGGCTGCACGGTGTTGATCAGGGCCCGCTTGATGGCCTGCTTGATCCACCAGGAGGCGTAGGTGCTGAAGCGGGTCTCCATCGAGGGGTCGTAGCCCTCGACGCCGCGAAGCAGTCCGATGTTGCCCTCCTCGATGAGATCGCCCAGAGACATCCCGCGGTTCAGGTAGTTCTTGGCGATGTTGACCACCAGGCGCAGGTTGGACTTGATCATCCGGTCGCGGGCCCGGTTGGCGGCAAGCTCGGCCTCCTCTTTCTCGACGAGCGAGAGCCGGCCCTGCTTGAACAGGTCGATCGCCTCGTTGGCGTACTGGATCTGCCGCCCCAGCTCCTTCTCGTCCTCGGCGGTCAGGAGCGGGGCTTTGTCGATCTCCTTCAGGTAGTGCTGGAGGCCGCTTTCGACTGCGATGGTTCGATCCTCCGTGAGGCCGGTATTCCCCGGTCCGGCCCCGCCCGCCGGGCCGTCGGCGCGGACGTCACTGCTCCGCCGGCCCGTCGGCCGGCGGGGACACACCTTCCGCGGGCCGCAGCGGGAAATGGGTGATCACGTCGGTGGAGGCCGCTCCCGGACCGTGCAGCCCGCCCCTGCGGGCCCGCGGCTCGCCGGCGGCACGCGATCCGTCCTCCGAGGCCCATTCGGCCCGTTTCTTGCTCAGGCCGATCTTGCGCTCCGACGGATCCACCCGCAGGATCTTGACCTCGATCTCCGCCCCGACCTTGACCTCGTCGTGCGGATCCTCGACCTTGTGGTCGGCCAGTTCGCTGACGTGCAGCAGCCCCTCGAGGTCCGGCTCCAGCTCGACGAAGACCCCGAAGTTCGTGATCTTCGTCACCTTGCCCCGGACGATCTGCCCGGGGATATAGGTCGAGGGGATCGCGTGCAGCCAGGGGTCCTCGGTCAGCTGCTTGGTCCCCAGGGCGACCCTCATCTTCTCCTGATCGACCGAAAGGACCACGCACTTGATGGTGTCGCCCTTCTTGAGGACCTCGGACGGGTGGCTGATTTTCTTGGTCCAGCTCATGTCCGAGACGTGCAGCAGCCCGTCGATGCCCTCCTCGATCTCCACGAAGGCCCCGTAATTCGTGAGATTGCGCACCTTGCCCTCGATGATCGTGTTGGGCGGGTATTTCTCGGCCACCCGCACCCAGGGGTTCATCTCGGTCTGCTTGATCCCCAGGCTGATCTCCTGCTTGTCCTTGTTGATGTCCAGCACCACCACCTCGACGCGGTCGTTCAGGTTGACCACCTCGGAGGGGTGGTTGATCCGCCGGGTCCAGCTCATCTCCGAGATGTGCACCAGCCCCTCGACGCCCGGCTCCAGCTTCACGAACGCGCCGTAGTTGGTCAGGTTGACCACCTCCCCGCTCACCCGCGACCCCACCGGGTAGCGGTTCTCGATGCTCTCCCACGGGTTCTCGGTGAGCTGCTTCAATCCCAGGGCGATCTTCTCGCGGTCGCGGTCGATGTTGAGGATCTTGACCTCCACCTCCTGGTCGATCCGCAGCCTGTCGGACGGGTGGTTGACGCGGTCCCAGCTCATGTCCGTGATGTGCAGCAGGCCGTCGATGCCCCCGAGGTCCACAAACGCCCCGAACTCCGCCAGGTTCTTGACCGTCCCCCTGCGAACCTGGCCGACCTCGATCTCGGCCATCAGCTTTTCCTTGGCCGCCTGGCGCTTCTCCTCGATGTAGCGGCGGCGGCTGATCACGATATTGCGCCGCTCGGTGTCGATCTTCAGGATCTTGGCGTCGATCTCCTGGCCGATGAACTCGCCGATGTCCCCGGGGCGGCGGATGTCCACCTGCGAGGCCGGCAGGAACACCGGCACGCCGATGTCCACCAGCAGCCCGCCCTTGATCTTGCGGATCGCCCGGCCGCGGACGTCGTCGCCCTCCCTGGCCGTCTCCACCAGCCGCTGCCAGTTCAGCAGCCGGTCGGCCTTGCGCTTGCTCACGATCACCAGCCCGCTGTCGGACTCCACGCTGTCCAGCCAGACGTCGATCTCCTGGCCCGGCTCCACCGAGGACCGGTCGTCCCACTCGCTCAGCGGAACCATGCCCTCGCTCTTGAGCCCCACGTCCACGACGGCGTCGTCCCCGACGATCGCCACCACGCGACCCTTGAGCAGCTGACCGGACTGCATCACCGTGCCGCCGGTGTCGCAGGTCCGGGTGATGTCCATGCTGGAGTCCGCGGTGCCCATCAGGGTCTGGAGTTCCTGCTCGATGGCCGCGTCGTCCATGCCCAGCGCGTTGATCAGGTTGTGGTCTACCATGGATTTGCTTTCGTGATCTTATTCCTGAACCTTCCCGGGAGGAGGCCGCCGGCACGGCGAACCCCGAACCCCACGCCGGCGGACCCGGTCGCCCGAACCCTCCGCCCCGCCGCCGGCGATCCCGGCCGCGGAGCCCGGGCCCGCAGCGACCTCTGCTAAGCGTGACTCGTCGGAAGGGACTGCCGGTCGGCGGGCGCGAACCTTTCGCGCACCTCAGCGCAGGCCGGGGCGGGCAGTATAACCGAAAAGGCCGAGCCACGCCACCAGGCCGGCCCCCCGGGCCTTGCAGACTCCGCCGTTTCCGCAACCACAGGCCCTGCCGGGGGGCGTTTTGGGGTCGCCGGGAGCCCTCCTTTGGGGGGTGCGTCGCTTTCCGGCCGGTTCCAACCCGGGCGCAGCCCCGGGTATACCGGGATTCAGGCAGGTCCGGCCCCGAACGGGGCCTCTGCAGGAGGTCAAACGCCGGACAGGCAGGCCCGGTCACTGTTCCACGCCGCCGGCGCGGCGAAAAACCGCCTCGCCGGCAGCCTCAGGGGAGGCCGAGGTTTCCGGATCGGTCTGCACGCCTCGTGGTGAAAAGCCTGCGGTGGGAGGAGCTCGCCGTCGGCAAGCCCGCTCCCGCCGCAGAAGTGAATCAGGCAGATGACCGCTTCGCCCGCCGGCTCACGGCGCCGTGAACACGCAGCCGACCGGAGGATTGTCGCGGTCGAAGGTGACCTCCGGCCCCAGGGCGCACAGCGCGAAGGCCTCGATGTCGTTCAGGTCGATGGCACCCAGCGGCGCGGCGATGTCGAAGCATTCACAGCCGGGCTGAATCGTCGGAAACTCCGACGAGGTCAGGCAGGCCTGCAGCCGGCCGAAGTCGTCCATGTCGATGTCGCCGTCGGCGTCGGTGTTCCAGACCGGGTTCGGGCAGCAGCTGACCTCGGCGCAGGCGGTGAACTGCCCGTTGAACCGGCCGCCCTCGGGGCACTCGGCGGCGTAGACCACGCTGCACGAGCCATCGTCCGGGAAGCAGCAGGCCCCCGGGCAGACGTCCTGGGTGGAGCAGTTCGTCCCCTCGCCGGCATAGGAGCGTCCCAGCGAGAGGCAGTACGACTCGACGTAGTTGTTGCAGGTCTCGCCCGCCACGTCACAGCAGGCCCCCGCCGCCGGGCAGAGCCCCGGCGTGCAGCGCGACCCGTTGCCGTTCCAGACACTGGGCGCCTGACAGTTGGCCTCCAGCGTGAGGTCGCACGTTCCCCCGACGCGGCAGCAGGCCCCGGTCAGGTCCGGGCACTCCACCTCGGCGCAGGTCTGCCCCTCATGCCAGACCCGCGGCGACGCGCAGTAGAAGCCGTTGGTCTCGTCGCAGGCCCCGTCCACGTCGCAGCAGGCCCCCTGGGTACCGCCGGTGGGGTCGGGGAGCTGGGCGACAAATCCCCGGACGGAGGAGTCCGCCGCCCAGATGCCCACGCCGGTGACCCAGATGTCCCCCGAGGCGTCGGTGGCGACGCTGTACGCCCGGTAGAGCCGCGAGAAGCCCGACGGGGCCAGCAGACCCGCGGCGTTGAACACGTCCGTCAGGTCGTACACCGTCATCGTCTGGGTGTCCCACAGCGCCGCCCGCTCCTGGCCACGGTAGCTCATGCCCACCGCGAACCGGCCGTCCCAGCTGGCGCCGTACGGCAGCCCGTTGGTCACGCTGCCCTGGGTCAGCGACAGCACCGGCAGCTCCACGATGGTGTCGGTGGCCACGGTGTACATGTACGGGAACGTGCCCACGCGGCTGTCGGAGACCGGCGACATGCCGAAGATCTTCGTGCCGTCCATGCTCACCGACCAGGCCTGGCCCAGATTGTTGCCGGCCAGCCCCTTGAAGTAGACGGCATTGCCTGTCCCGTTGCCCAGCCACTGGATCTTATAGTTGGAGTAGTTGGCGCCATCGGCCTTGCGCCGGCCGACCGCCAGCCCCGTGCCGGAGACACCGATCGCGCTGAACTCCTGGCCGCTGACGATGTTCTTGATGTCGCGGCTGATCGTGCCGGGCACGGCACCGCTGCCTTTGTCCGTGAACCATCTGAAACCGATGGTCACGTCCCACCACGTGTGGTACCACACGTCGTCCACACCCAGCGCGCCCAGTGTGTTGGCCGTGGCCAGTTCCCCGCCGTAGTTGCTGCCGGGGAAGTTCGTGTCCCTGCGCTTGACCAGCCAGGTCACGCCGTCGTCGTTGGAGAACCAGTTGGTGTTCCAGCCCGCCGACCGGCCGTGCACCACCAGCTGGGTATTGGCCCCGTCGACGCGGTAAGCCGCGCCGGTGCAGATCGTGGCCCCGGCGTTGTCGCTGCTGAGCACCCACCGCGTGCCGTTTACTGCGTCCCAGATGATGCCGTAGTTGCCCGAAACGCCCACCACGATCACCTTGCCGTTGGCCGTGGTGATCGCCCGGCCCTGCGAGCTGGTTTCTCCGGTATACGGCGGTATGGGGGTGATGCCGGCCGCCCAGGCGACCGAGCAGGCCGCTGCCAGCATCACACACCCGGCCACGTTGACCCACTTGATCTTGCTTTTCATGACCCACGCCCTCCCGTCAGCTTTGAGATGCATGTTGCCCGAGTTGCCGCACGCTCATCGAGCGGCCACCCCGGCTGTTCCTTTGACGGTTGCCCGCAGAGACCCCCTGGCAACGCGGCGATGTGCCGCCCCTCCGCGGTCGCTTTCAGACCCCGGGAGCAGTCCTTCGTATGATAACCCTATCGGCCTGATGCAGTCAACGATTCTTCGGGATTTTCGTCGACAACTAACCGATTTCGCACAGGGGCGCTCGACCGCCCCACCACCGCCGGCCCGTGCGGCCTGTCGTAGCCGAACCAGCGGAATATCGGGCGATCGGTCAACCGCATCAGGCGCTCTTCCGCCAGGGTGGCATGGACGGGGGAGGTGTTGGCCACCAGGAGAGCCTCCGGGCGGAGCGACAGGGCCTCGGATGTGCTTAAAATTTTGATTCCCCGGTAATTACGGTTGCGGAAGGCGAAGCGTTCATCGGCGATCGCCAGGATCTGCAGCCCTTGCGCGCAGGCCCCGCGAACAAACGGCCAGATGTTCTTGCCCAGGTCGGCCAGCACGATTCTCCGCAGGCCCCCAGCGGCCATGTCGGCGCAACCCCCGGCGATCTGATCGATGCGAAACAGCTGCTCGACGGCCCGCTGCCCGAGTCGCCAGCGTGCCCAGGCCTGCCGCTCGGCCATCCGACGGCGGTAACCGGCCATCCTGGCCCGCCAGTATTCGCCCCGATGGCCGCAGGAGGACGCGATCCACCGGTAGCGCTGGGCCCAGTCCCGACGGTAGATGCCCTCCAGGTCGTCGGGAAGGTATCGGGCCGCCAGGATCAGGTTGTTGCGGGTGTCGTAGTAGACCGTCCGCCCGGACAGACGGGCTCGCGGGGACTTGAGGTGGTCCACGTGCAGGTCGGTGAAGGTCCTGATGTTCCACCCGGCCTGGACGAGACGGAAGCTCAGGTCGTATTCCTCGGCCTGCATGAACAGCCCCGGATCCAGCCCCCCCACCTGGTCGAGGGCTGTCCGACGGAGCCCGACGCCGCAGCCGACGAAGACATCCGGAAGGGCGCTGCATTCCAGCCGGCCGTCAGGCAGGTGGACCATGAATCCGGCGGCCGCCAGGTTGTTGTCGGCGGCGAACCGCTCGAGCATGGCGGTAATGCTCCCCGGGCGCGGGGATGAGTCGTCATCCAGGAACACGACGATCTCCCCGGTGGCCTCATGGGCCGCCAGGGCCTTGGCGCAGCTGCCCAGATTCCTGGCTGACCGCAGGACCCGCACCTGCCGGAAGGTCGTCTCGACCGCCTCGGCGGTGCCGTCGGCGGAGGCGTTGTCGACGACCAGGATCTCGCTCCAGGCGCCCTCGGCGCGCAGCGCTGCGAGGCGTTCCAGCGTGCCCAGAAGCACATCGCGCCGGTTGTGGGTGGCGATGACGAAAGACACCGTGCGCGGCTGGTCGCAACGGCGATCGGCGGGCGGACGGCGTTCGTGCATGCGTCAGGTCTCGATGGATGCCTTGCGGGCTGCGGGCCGCGGGGCGATGCGTTTCGGTCGGCCGGCGGGCGGGTCGAAGGAGCAGCCCAGCTCGATCCGTTCGCGAACGAACTGCCTGAGGCAGCCGCTGTCCAGCGGGACGTTTCCCAGCCTCGCCTTCTCGGCGGCCATGGCGGCCGAGCCGAGGTAGGCGCATTGCATCAGGTTGCCGCCGGCAGCCAGGGCCAGCGAGGCGGCGGCCAGCATGGCGTCGTCGCCGCCGAGGGGATCCACGACCCGGTCGTCCAGGGCCGCCAGGTACTCGCTTCGGAGCCGGCCGCGCCACTGGGGGTCGCTGCGATCCTGGCTCTGGCGGTCGAACACCACGACTCCCTTGCGGCCGAGATTCACGAGCATGTGGCCGGAATCGGTGCGGTTGAGCACGCCCCAGGCGATGCGCGACAGCCCGCTGTCGAAATCGTGCAGGGCGCCGCGCAGATCGCGTTCGGTGGGACACAGCAGGTCGGCGTCGCGGAAGCGGAGCAGCTGGGACCGGCTCCCCCCGCCGCCCACGGCCACGCGGCACGGGCGGCCCCGGAAGAGCTCGGCCAGCCGCGCGATCAGCGGCGCCGTCACGCTTCCCAGGCCGAAGTCGCAGTAGATCACCACATCGATGTCCCCGGCCGGCCCGGCGACCCACTGGACCGCCCCGCTTTCGGCCGCCGAATCCATCGGGTGGCACTCTCCGTCCTCGACCCGCAGAACCTTGGTGGTGTCCACCAGGTAGCGGGTTCTCTCGGGCATGCGCGGCCGGCAGGGGATCAGCCGGGTTTCGATGCCCTCGCCTTCCAGCACGCCGTGGCACAGTGCCGAATTCCGGTCGTCGGCCGCTGCGCCGACCAGGAACGTGCGGGCCCCCAGCCCGGCGACGTGGCGGGCCACCACGCCCGCACCGCCCAGGTAGAGCCGCTCTTCGAGCCTGGCCAGGGACATCATCGGGGCCTCGCCGGCCAGCTCGACCGCGTCGCAGAAGACGTAGCGGTCGATGATCACATCGCCGACCACCAGGACGCGCAGGCCGGCCATGGCCCCCAGCAGGCTTTCGACCGCGTCGTGGGTGATGCCGTACCTGCGGCAGTACAGCGCGAGCCGCTCGGCGGCCAGGCCGGTCGCATCGGGGATCGACTCGCCCAGAGCCCCGGAGCTGTAGACCACGTCTCCGCTGCTGAACAGCACCTTGCCGCCGCAGCCCTCCACGACCGCGCGTTCGGCCAGGAATGCCGGATCGGTGCTCTGTTCGTACTCCCGGCCCTTGATGTACAGGTCGGGCCGGAGCTGTCCGAGCAGCTCGCAGGCCGTGGGGTGGGGATCGATGTAGACCAGGTCCACCATCTCCAGGGCCGCGAGGTTCTCGGCCCGGAGTTCTTCGGGGATATAGGGCCGCTGGTCGCCCTTGGTGATCTGCAGGTCGCCGGTGAGAGAGACCACGAGCAGATCGCCCTGGCGCCGGGCGAAGTCCAGGTACCGGACATGGCCCGGATGCACGATGTCGAAACAGCCATGGCAGTGAACGATGGTCTGGCGCCTGCGACGGGCGGCCTCGACTCGCTCGAGCAGCTCGGCCAGGGTGACGATCTTCGACCTCAAGAGCGGGTTTCCTCCGTCGCGGCCGTTGGGGCGCCTGTCCGACAAGCCCGGGCTTATCCGACCCGGGGAGCCTCCCGCCCCCGTCGGTGTTGACAACCTTGCTGGGTTATCGGCATTCAGGGCGGAACTCCTGTATGCATCCCCGTTGCCCCGGCAGAATCCGCAGGGCCGGGCGTCCGATAATCGTCCAGGCCTGCGCATCTCCAGCCGTGCGATGCGCGCGGCGGCGTGGAGTCAAAGGGGAACTCGCCCCAGTGCCGGCGGTGATCGCCTCGAAACCGGCCCGCGACCCGGCATTGCCCGAATCCCAAGCCGGCACATGCCGCACGCTCGCCTGAAGGCATCCAGTCCAGGCGCCCATGCCTCGCCGGGGAGATTTTCCCGCCTCCCCGAGACGTGCGACGGTATTCCGACACATGCCGGCCGCCGGCGGCGGCGACCCGCCAGGATCTGGCCGACTGCAAGGGTGACTGACTACCGAAGAACCTTTGCCGGCGCTTGCCATGCCGGAGTCAAACCGCTATATTGCCCGGGCAGGCGATTGGGCAGGTCTTGCCGCCAGGGCGCGGAGGTCGGCAGGCCGGCGTCGTCTGCAGGGATCCATCGGAATCGCGATTGACCGCCCGCCGGGCGGTTCATCAGGGCGCTTTTCCCCTCCGGAAAACACCGGCCGGTCCTCGGATCGCCGGTGTTTTCTTTTTGGCACGACGATTTCCTCCCGGGCGGCGGTGAGCCGTCTGCAAACGTGGCGGTGTGCCCCGCCGCTGCGTCAGGGCGCTGGATCACCCGCACCTCGCCCACGACGCTGGACCACTCGCACCACGGCGCTCGTTGCCCCGGGCTCCTGATGGGATCGACCGCGTCCGTAAACTCCATTCAAATCGGTTGGGCCATGCCCGACACAACGACCTCGCATCCGGCGGTGTGTCAAGAATCAAGACTCGAGCCCGCTGCAGGTATGCTGTCAAGAATCAAGAGTCGACCCCGCTGCAGAACGTCGACCCCGCTGCAGTCGGCAGGCGCAGAGTCGATCCCGCTGCAGTCGGCAGCTTTTCGCTCACGGGGTACAAGGCTTTCAGCCTTGTGGAGATCATGTTGGCCGGGCGCGAACCGGCGGCGTTGCCGCCGGATAATGACTTCCAGGCCTTCGGCCGGAAGAAAGTTCCGCAACGCGATTCGCCAGGCCTTCGGCCTGAGGATGGCTTGGCGCTGCACAAGGCGGGATATCACCGGGGACGTCGCGTTGTCCGCTCTCGACGGCCGGCAGGGGCGCGGGGCGGTACAGCCGGTGGCCAGGTTGCGGACTCATGCGCCCGGCCGGCTCGGAGGCCGGCCGCTACGGCGTGGCGCGTCACCCATGAGCGGGCGGCGATCAGATCCAGGGCCGGCGCGGGAGGCGGCCGGCCGCGGTTTCGCGTGCGGCGGCCGGCAGGCTAAGATTTCAGTCACGTCCAGGCCGTCGGACGCGGTCATGTCGTCCGCGTGCGGCCGGGTGGCCGGCAGGCGGATCGGGTTGGATCGTCGAGCCGGCAGTCGCCGGGAGGAAGCCTCATGACCTCCAGGGAGCGCGTTCTGGCCGCCGTGGCCCACCGGGAGCCGGACCGGCTGCCCATCGATTGCGGGGCGATGCGATCGACGGGCATCCAGGCCATCGCCTACAACCGGCTGAAGCGGCATCTGGGAGTGGAGGGCGGGCAGACCCGCGTCTTCGACGTGATCCAGCAGCTGGCCGAGCCGGAGGGTTTCTACCTGGACCGTTTCGGCATCGACGCCATCAATGCCGGCCGAGAGTTCTCGCCCGACGATCGATGGAAGGACTGGACGCTTCCGGACGGCAGCCCGTGCCGGATCCCCGCCTGCATCGACATCGTTCCGGACGGCGCCGACTGGCTGGCCTCGGGGCCCTCCGGCGAGCCGACGGCCCGCATGATCGCCGGGGCTACGTACTTCAGCCAGTCGTGCTTTCCGCTGCAGGACGCAGACCCGGGAGCCCTGCCGGCCGACCTGTCCGGGGCCATGGGGAGGGTGTGCTGGGCGGCGCTGCCGGAGCCGATCTACGAGGGCGGGCTGTCGGACGAGAACCTCAGCCGCATCGGGGAACACGTCGCCCGGTTGAGGCAAACCACCGACCGGGCGATCATGATCGCCTTCGGGGCCAATCTGTTCGAATGGGGCTCTTTCCTGCGCCGCATGGACAACTTCCTCATGGATCTGGCCGTCGAGCCCGCGGCCGCCGAAGCCCTGCTGGACCGGCTGGTGGAGGCCCACCTGGCCGGGCTTGAGCGGCTCCTGCCGGTGCTGGGCGGCAACGTCGATCTCATCCAGCTGGGCGACGATCTGGGCACCAACGCCGGGCCGATCATGTCCCCGGACATGTACCGGCGATTCTTCAAGCCGCGGCACCGGCTGATCGTGGATCGCATCCGCGCCCTGGCCCCCGGGCTGGTGGTTTTCCTGCACACCTGCGGCTCGGTCCATGAATTGCTGGGCGACCTGATCGAGGCCGGTTTCCAGGTGATCAACCCGGTGCAGATTTCGGCGCGGAACATGGATCCGGCGAGGCTCAAGCGGGAGTTCGGGCGCGACATCACCTTCTGGGGCGGAGGCTGCGACACCCAGACGGTTCTGCCGCGCGGCACGCCGCAGGAGGTCCGCGACCACGTGCGGCGCAACATCGACATCCTGGCCCCCGGCGGAGGTTTCGTCTTCAACCAGGTGCACAACATCCTGGCCGAGGTGCCGCCGGAGAACATCGTGGCGATGTACGAGGCCGCCGGAGCGGCATAGCCGCGAACGTGCCGGCCGGCCGCGGGGTGAAAGCCGCGTCGCGCCGGGGCCGGACGCCAGCGGGCAAGGAGACGGAGGATGAGGTGGCGATGACGTCCTGGCAGGGCATCTTCATCGATTTCTACGGCACGCTGGTCGGCGGCGACCGGCACGCGGTGGAGTCGATCTGCCGCCGGGTGATCGCCGACCACGGAGGCGGCGAGGATCGCGCCGGGATCACCGCCGAGGCGTTTGCCGTCCGCTGGGGCCAGGCGTACTTCGACGCCCTGGAGCACGTCAACGGCAGCGGCTTCCGCACGCTCCACGAGATCGAGCGCGATACGCTGGTCGAGACCTGCCGTCCGCTGTTCGGACCGATCGACCCCACCCCGTACATCGAGGCCTTCGACCGCTATCTGGCCGCCCCGCCGGTGTTCGAGGAGGTCCCCGGGGTGCTGGCGGCGCTGCGGCTGCCGGTGTGCATCGTGAGCAACGCCGACGAGCGCGAGCTGCTGGCGGCCATGGAGCATAACGGGCTGCGCGCCGCGGCGGTGGTGACCTCGGAGGCGGCACGCAGCTACAAGCCCGACCCGAGCATCTTCGAGCGGGCGCTGGAGGTCACGGGCTGGTCGCGCGAACGCGTCCTGCACGTCGGCGACAGCCTGCACAGCGACGTCGGCGGGGCTCACGCCGCCGGCCTGCGGGCCGCCTGGGTCGACCGGGCCCACCGGATCCACGACATCGGCAGCGACACCCCCGACTTCCACTGGCCGGACCTGCGGCCGCTGGCGGAGCTGTGAGCCGGAGCGGCCGCGAAGTGGACCGCTTCCGGCTCCGCACCGCAGGGCGGCTGCCGGGTCGGCATCGCCGGCATCCCCCGCCACAAGACCGGAACGCCGCCATCCGGCGGGCGCCGACCGGCTGCGGCGAAAAAACCGTTGAACCGCCCCCCTCAGCCGGGTAGGATGTAACGATCATGCCAGGCTTCTTACGCCCGATCTGTGGTTCGGCCCCGGCCCGGGGCCGGCGGTCTGGGGATGCCTGTCCGGTCCCCGCACCTTTCCGCCGCATGGCTGCCGGCCGCAGCGGGCACGGCGCATCGACGCCGCCGGTGAGCCTGGCGTCGCTGGTGAGCCTGGCGTCGCTGTGTCTGGCGGTTTCCACCGCTCCGGCGGCTCAGCCGCCCGTGCTTGTCGACGGGCCGACCGTCACCCCGACGCTGCTGGTGGCCGACGACACCACGCCGGCATCGGCGCAGGTGACCTTCTCGGACGCCGACGGCCACAGCAGCATCCGCTGCATCCGGGTGCTCTTCAACTACACCGAGGATCCCGTCAACCGCAGCTGGGCCCGCGGCCAGCTGGTCTGGGGCAAGACCGACGCGGACATCAGCCAGTACGGGGGAACGTGGGTCTGCGCCGATGCCGACGGCGGCGGACGATGGGGTTACCGGACCGATGAATGGGGCGGCACGACCTACGTCACGCCGCTGTCCTGCCAGACGGTCACGGCCGGCCAGGCCTCCGGGGGCACCGGCTCGCGCACCGTGCAGTGGTCCTTCACGGTCAAGCCCGCCTGGGCGTTCAACCCGGTGATGAACGATCTGGACACCTGGGCGGCCGACGGCGTCATCGGCGGGACCACCTACAGCGTCGGCTGGTTCGACGGCGCGGCCTCCTTTGACGTGGTGAGTGCCGCCTGCGGCACGATCTGCCCGACCCCCCGCTCTCCGCTGGTGTTCGCCGCCAGCGCCCACACGCTGAACGTGGCCATCGACCCGGCCGACTCGGCCGTCGATCTTTTTACGCTGCGGATCGACCCGCCGGTGGCCGGCAAGGCCTGGGTGCAGGCCGACGGGTCGCTGGGAACCGCCCCGCGCTGGGCCACGCGCACGCAGTGGGGCTCGCGTCAGGTCACCGGTCTGCTGCCGGGAACGGCCTACACCTTCAGCGCCCGGGCCTCCAGGAGCCAGGCGGGCTTCTGTCCCTCGTCGTGGAGCCCGGGCGGCGCGGGCACCACTGCATCCGTGAACGCCGTGGTCGATCCCTTCGCCGCCGGGCAGCCGTTTTCGACCGGCGTCCGCGGCCAGTGCCCCTACCGCCAGATCAGCACCAGCGGCTACGAGACGCTGTGGGACCTGACCATCGGCTCGACGGCCCGCGGGCTGGCCGGAGGCCTGGATGCGGACACCTACGACTGGCGCGACATCACCAGCGGCGCCGACTGGGGCCAGGGAGGCGGAGCCTTCACCACCCTGCAGTTTCTGCAGTACGCCCGGGACCATGATGCCGTGCCGATGATCACCGCCAACGTCTTCGGCGGCGGGGCCAAGGATGAAACCGGCACGTTCATCTGCGCGTTCGACAACCCCGACGGGCTTGCGGCCGACTGGGTGCGTTACACCAACATCATCCTGCAGAACTACCGGCAGGGCGACGAGGGGACGCTGGCCGGCGAAGACCTGCGGGTCTGGCAGTCGATCACCGGATGGGCGGGGCGTCCCCGCCTGCCGGCGGCCCAGGAGGCGCCCCTGCCGCGGGTGCTTTACTGGGAGATCGGCAACGAACCGGAACTGGGCGAAATCAGCGGATTCCTGGCCGGGCATTACCTCTCGCCGGCCGACTACGCGGCCCGCTACAAGCTCATCGCCGGGGCGATGCGGGCGGTCGATCCGGACCTGAAGTTCGGCCCCTGCCTGATGAACACCGCCGACCCCGCCGGCAGCGGGCAGTGGCTGGACGTGCTGGCCGCCGACCCGGAGGCGCCGCTGGACTTCGTTTCCTACCACCCCTATTACGGCAGCATCAAGGGCCAGTGGAACTATCCGGAGGGCATGACCTCCGCGCTGCGGAACTACCAGGCCCACCTCCGCGGAAAGGCTGCCGGCACGCGGGCCATCCTCGACGCCCGGGGACGAACCGGAACCCTTCTGGTGGCCTCGGAATACAACCCGGTCAACTGGGACGCGCCCGGCTACATGCAGTCCTCCATGGCCGCGGCCCTGGGGGTGGTCGAATCCTGTTTCACCTTCGCCCTGGACAACCTCCTGGCCGCGACCTTCTGGGAACAGCCCCAGAGCAAGCTCGGACCCCGCGACGCCTTCACCGGCCTGGTGGCGTACATGGGGGACGTGCTCGTCACGACCGGCGCCCAAATGGAATACGACCCCGCGCTGGCCGACTTCCGCCTCTATGTGACCCGCGACTCCTCGATGCCCGGCCGGCTGATGATCTGGGGGCTCAACTTCGATGAGGCCGCCTCCCGGACCGTCCGGCTCGGCCTGACCCCCTGCCGTGTGATTTCGGCCCAGCTGCAGCGCTACGGCCGGCCCGGAAACGACGCGGCCGGCGGGGACACCTCGCTGACGCATTCGACCGGCATGGCCTGGACGCAGGAGGACGTGACCGCCGGCTTCCAGACCGCCGGCTTCGACTTCGTGATGGAGGACGCCGAGATCACGCTGCTGGTGCTGGAACTGGCCCCGGTTCCGTCGGTGGACATCGACCGCGACGGAGATGTCGATCAGGGCGACTTCGGATGGTTTCAGGGGTGCCTGAGCGGGCGCACCATCCCCCAGCCGGATCCGGCCTGCGCCGGGGCACTCCTCGACGGCGACAACGACGTGGACGACGCCGACACCCTGCGCTTCCTGCGGTGCATGAGCTCTTCGGGCGTTCTGGCCGACCCGGCCTGTGCGAGCGGATCTTGATTGCGGTCTTCGGCCTGGACTTCACCAGTTCACCCTCGCCGCGCAAACCGCTGATCCTGGCCCGGGGCCGACTGCGCGGGCGGACTCTGGAGCTCCTCGATCTTCAGCCGCTGAGCGGGTTTGAAGCCTTCGAGGCCTGGCTGGCCTCGCCGGGCCCCTGGATCGCGGGGGTGGACCTGCCGCTGGGCCTGCCGCGCCGCTTCCTGGACGATCTGGGCTGGCCCCGGCGGTGGAGCGATTATGTCGGACGCGTCGCGCGGTTGTCACGGGCGGAGTTTCGGACGCTGCTGGATGAGTATCGGCGCCGGCGACCTGCGGGAGACCGGGAGCACCGCCGACGGACCGACGTTCGTGCCGGATCGCTCAGTCCGCAGAAGCTGTACGGGACCCCGGTGGCCCTGATGTTTTTTGAGGGAGCCCCGCGCCTGCTCCGCGCGGAGGTTTCGGTGCCGCCGATGCGGGTCCGCGACGACGACCGGACGGTGCTGGAGGCCTACCCGGCCCTGGCGGCCCGCTGGTGCGTGGGACGCGTCCGCTACAAGACCGGCCGGCCGGCCTCGGATGCGGCCTGTCGCCCGGTCCGGCGGCGGATCCTGCGGCGGCTGACGTCACCGGCCTTTCGCGCGGCCTACGGCATCCACCTGCATCTGCCGGCCGCCCTCGTGCGGCGCATGGAGGCCGATCACACCGGCGACCATCTCGACGCCCTGCTGTGCGCCGCTCAGGCCGCCTGGGCCCGGACTGTCCGCCGGCCCGCTTACGGCATTCCGCCGGATGCCGACCCGGACGAAGGCTGGATCGTCGATCCGCCTACCGTCGGAAGTATGCCGGCCGACCGCCGACGTGTGCCGAGACAGCGGCTCTGACAGGCTCCGGGCCCCGGGGTTCTTCGGGCCGCCGCGGGCGGGGACGCACGGGCAGCGGATCCGCCGCCCGGAAAACACGCCGGGCCGCCGACCGGATGCCCCGGCCTGCGGCCCGTCGCGATGATCCTCGGGATCTGCGGACCCTGCGGGTGCCGCCCGCCCGTCAGAGCAGGCCGTCCTTGCGGGCCATGTACTTGATGAGATCCACGACCCGGCAGGAGTAGCCCATCTCGTTGTCGTACCAGGAAATCAGCTTGAAGAAGCGGCTGTTCAGCTCGATGCCGGCCGTGGCATCGTAGATGCTCGACAGCGGGCAACCGATGAAATCACTGCTCACCACCGGCTCCTCGGTGTAGCCCAGGATACCCTTCATCGGGCCCTCCGAGGCCTTCTTCATGGCCTCGTTGATCTGGGCCATGGAGGTCTCCTTGACCGTCCGGACGGTCAGGTCGACGGCCGAGACGTCGGCCGTCGGAATGCGGAAGGCCATGCCGGTCAGCTTGCCCATGACCTCGGGAATGCACAGGCCTACCGCCTTGGCGGCCCCGGTGGAGGCCGGGATGGCGTTCTGGGCCGCGCCGCGCCCGCCGCGGAGGTCCTTCTTGCTCGGCCCGTCGACGGTCGGCTGGGTGGCGGTCATGGCGTGGATGGTGGTCATGAGCCCTTCCTCGATGCCGAAGTTGTCCAGCACCACCTTGGTGATCGGGGCCAGGCAGTTGGTCGTGCAGCTGGCGTTCGAGACGATCGTGTCGGCGGCGGTGAACTTCTCGTGGTTCACGCCCATGACGAACGTCGGGATGTCCTTGTCCTTGGCCGGAGCGCTGATCACCACGCGCCTGGCCCCGGCGGTCAGGTGCTTGCCCGCGCCGGCCCGGTCGGTGAACCGGCCGGTGGATTCAACGACGTAGTCGGTCTTGAGGTCTTTCCAGGGCAACTGGGCCGGATCGAGAATCGAGCAGCAGGGGATCTTCCGCCCGTTGATGACGATGTTTTCGCCCTCGGCACGGATATCCGCCCTGGCCCGGCCGTGGGTCGAGTCGTACTTCAGCAGATAGGCCAGGTTTTCCGCCGGGACCACGTCGTTGACGCCCACGAACTCGATGTCCTTGTCGTCCATCGCGGCCCGGACCACCAGGCGGCCGATGCGACCGAAACCGTTGATGCCCACGCGAATCGCCATTGTGGTGTGCTCCTGCTCTGTGAACCAAGCGTATGCGTCAGACGCCCCCGGCGCGCCGCGCTTTCCGGCAGGCCGGGTATCGAACCGCTCACCTTAGGCGCCTCCGGCGACGCGGTCAAGTCCAGGGGTGCCGCGCCCGACGGGCGGGCTGCATGGCGTTCCAGGCGGGGTCTTTCCTGCCCTGCGGCACCGGGCCGTGGCCGCCGGGCGTTCCCGAGGCGTTCCCGGCCGGTTCTCCGCTCTCAAACCACCGGGCACCGGGCGCTACGGCGCTTCGCGGACCACAAAAAAGGTGTCAGGATGATCTTCCGGACCTGCAAAAATCATCCTGACACCTTTTTCGATCCACCACGGATGCGCCCGGCCGCTGCGGCGCTGCGCGGCGCCAATCTGCGCCCATCCCATGACGCCAGGCGGTGCGGTGATTCCAGCCTGCGGTATCGACGGGCCCAACAAACGCACTCCGCCCTCGACGGCCGGCACGGAG
>CAZSYS010000059.1:0-17669 GCA_964611365.1 uncultured Planctomycetales bacterium | reverse complement strand
GTCCTCGCCGTTGCTGGCCAGGACGACGACTCGGTGCCCCAGCATCGGCAGGATCTTGGCGTAGTAGTCGCGCATGTCCGGCTCGTCGTCGGCCACCGCGATGCGGAGGTGCAGGGTCATGGAGATTCCCGGGGTAGGGTGATCAGGAGTTTCGCTCCGGGGCCGGCCCCGACCGCATCCGATAAGAACGTCCGTCCGCGTCCGTCCCGGCGCCGTCTTGACCGTTTCCATCGCCGGAAGGCCATGCCGTCGGACCGATGATGAAGGGCTGCCGCCGGAAGGACGATATCGAGCAGGGAAACCGGTGCGTCCGCATCCGGGAGCGACCGCGTCGGCGTTCCGCCCGGCAGGGGCTGATACGGGGGCCGGCAGATGGATATTGCAAGTGTCGTCGGTTTGCTGGCCTCCATCGGCATGGTCGTCTGGTCACTCTGGGCGGGCACCGGCGGCGCGGTGGGCGTCTACTGGGATACGCCTTCGGCCATCCTGGTGCTGGGCGGCACGCTGTTCACCGTCCTCAACACTCAGTCGCTGGACCGCTTCCTGGGCGTTTTCAAGGTCGTCAAGCTCCACTTCTTCAGCAAGAGCCAGACCGTCGCCCAGACCATCGAGCTGATCGTGAAGCTGGGCGAACTGGCCCGGCGCGAGGGCGTGCTTTCGCTGGAGAACCACCTCAACGAGGTCCAGGACGAGTACCTGGCCAACGGCATCCGGCTGGTCATCGACGGCACCGCCGCCAGCGAGATCGAGGCCATCCTGGCCGGCGAGATGGAGGCCCTCGACCAGCGGCACAGCCAGGGCAAGAACATCCTGGACCTGACCGCCAAGTACGCCCCGGCCTTCGGCATGATCGGTACCCTCATGGGGCTGGTGGCGATGCTGTCCAACATGGACGACCCCAAGGCCATCGGCCCGGGCATGGCCGTGGCCATTCTCACCACCTTCTACGGCGCCGTCATTGCCAACGTGTTCTGCCTACCCACCTCCGACAAGCTCAGCTACCGCCACGAGGAGGAGATGCTGCTCAAGACGGTGATGCTCAAGGGAATTCTCTCCCTGCAGGCGGGCGACAACCCCCGCGTGACCCAGGCGAAGCTCTCGGTCTACCTCCCGCCGCGGACGCGCGACAAGATCGAAGGTCCCAACACCCGCAAGGAGTGACCGCAGGTCCGCGCCCGGCGCGGCGGTTGGCAAGCCATGGCCCTGAAGAAGAAGCCACCTCCGGCCGGCGCCCCCGAGTGGGTTCTGACCTACGGCGACATGATGTCGCTGCTGCTGTGCTTCTTCATCCTCCTGGCGGCCTTCGCCGATTACGAGGCCGGCGGCGGCAGCGAGGCCATGGCCGCGGCCCTGAAGTCCATCCAGGACGCCCTCGGCATCCGGCTGCCCGAGGGCTCGCCCAACGCCAGGCTCACCGAGTTCAACGCCGTCATCCAGAACATCCGCGACGCCATCCGGCACCTGGAGGAGAAGAGCCGCGGAGACAGCCAGGACAAGGGCGTCTACGGGCGGAGCTTCCGCCTGCGACGCATCCGCGACGGAATGGAGATCACCATCGGCGGCCCGGTGCTCTTCGAGCCGTTCTCGGCCGAACTCACCCCCGGGGGCGCCGAAGCCCTGGCCCACATCGGCCAGGCCCTGGCCGGACACCGCAACAAGATCGAGATCCGCGGCCATGCCGCCGAAGGCCCCAGGCCCAGAGACTGGACTCCTGAGGACGCCATGAGGCTTTCCTACGAGCGGGCCGCCCGGGTGGCCGCAGAACTCGTCCACCTGGGCCTGGATCCCCGCACCATCCGCCTGGCGGCATGCGGAGCCAATGAGCCGGTCCCCGAGGACAAGAGCGATCCCACCCGCCGCGACGACAACCGCCGCGTCGAGGTCTTCGTCCGCGAATCCGTCATCGACGATTACATGCAGGAAGTGCCGGCCAGCGCCCCGGGAGCCGCCACCGCCCCGGGCGGATGAGGCACCCGACCGACGGCGCGGTTCACCAGAATTCCAGCACCCCGGGACCGAACCACTTCACCAGCAGACTGTCGTAGACCAGGTCCAGGTTGGCCTCCGGGGCGTACAGGATTTCCATCTCCCGCGAAATCGTCCGCAGACAGGCGTTCTGCGGCAGAACCGCCACCAGCGCCGGAATCGCCAGCCGCCAGAGCCCGTGAAGCCGCATTCGCATCATCCGCCCGCACCTCCCGCCACGCCGGTCACGCGCCGCTCAGGGCTTGGCGCTGCAGCTGCAGACCATCAGGCCGCAGCCCGGACAACCCGTGCCGTACTTGGCGTGCAGGGCATCGCTCAGGTCAATGCCCTCGACGTTGGCCAGCGTGGCCAGCCAGGCCAGCACGTCCGCGAACTCCGCGGCCTTGGCCGGGCGGTCCTGCCCCTCGGCGATCGCCGCCGCCAGCTCGCCGACTTCCTCCATCAGCCACAGGAAGGTGCCAGCCGGACCGCGCCGGCGGTCCTTGTGCGAGTACATCCGCTCGATCAGCCCCTGGAAGTCCCGCAGGTCCATGCCGCCTTGCGTTGCCACCGCCCAAGACCCCCGTCCGGCTCCCGTCGGCCGGCGCCGGGCCGCCGGCAGCCCCACCGACCGCCCCCGATCGCGTCAACCCCGCCCGTGAGGCCCGAGTATAATGGACCGCATGCCCGAGACGCCAACCCGGCAGACCCTGCCCAAAGAAGCTCGGATCCGCAAACGGGCCGACTTTGATCGCATCTTCCGGCGAGGACTGTCCTGCTCCGACCGGTGGCTGACGCTCTATGCCGACGGCCACCCCGGTCCGCAGGCCCGCCTGGGCATCGCCGCAGGCCGGCGACTGGGCAACGCCCCCTGCCGCAACCGCTGCAAACGCCTGGTGCGCGAGGCCTTCCGCCGGATCCGGGCCGGGCTGCCACCCGGCACCGACTGGGTAGTGGTGCCCAGAAAGTACGGTCCCCAGCCCCCCAGCTTCAACGACTACTTCGAGTCGCTGGGCAAACTCGCCCGGCAACTGGTCCGGCGGCTCCAGTCTGCTCCCCCCGCGAGACGCTGATCCCTGCCGACGGATTTCCGACACCACCGGGCGGCCCATCCCGCCCTGCCAGCCGGATGTAGACCGGCATGAGTCCAGAAACGCCCCCGGGGAGACCGGCTGACTCGGGGGAACCCCCGCCCCGAAAACCCGGCAGAAACCGGTCGGATGCCCGTATCGCTTCATGAACGCCCCCGCAAGCCGGACGACCCGACGCAGGGGGCCAGCCAAGGAGACAGGATCATGATCACCAACCGGAAGGCTTTTGTGACGTTGCTGGCGATTTCGAGTGTCACGCTGGTGCTCAGCGGCATGCTGCACTACCTTTCGATGGACCCGCCGGCGGGGTCGATCGAGGTGGTGAATCTGCCGCCGGATGCCCGGATCGCCGTCGACGAGGGACCCGCGCTGAAACCGGACCTCCTGGGCCGGGTGCTTGTCCAGGCCGGCCCCGGAACTCACCGGCTGGTGATGACCCGTCCGGGGCGCCAACCCGTGGAGACAAGCGTCCTGCTCCTCGAGGAGCCGGATTTCGCAATCTTGGATCTGCCCGACGGCGCCCCGCAGCCTGCCGGGGGCTGACAACCCCGGCCGGACCGGAACACGCACCGCAGCTTCCCCCTGATTCAGTCTGGCCGTCCCCTCCGAGGCCGGGCACCGACCCCTCGCATTCGAAGGCTTCCCCGACGGATGCGAGGGGTTCGGGTCATTGAAAGCCGGTCGCCTTCCCCTTGGTGGAAAACTCATCGCCTTGCCCCCGGGTACCCCTGCCCCGCGAAAACGGCTTTCCATCCGGGCCCACCAAGCCGTCTGGCCTTCCTGCGGGCCAGCGACCGAACCGGCCCCGCCGGGCGACAAGACCGACGCCTCCGACGGTTCACGTCCAGCCGCCCCGGTGGATTTCCGGGCTCTCCGCAGCTCGTGGCTCCCGGGACCGGGAAAAGCACAAGCCCCGGAAGTTGCAGCACTGCCCGTGGGCGAGTCCCCCCGCCCCAGCCAGACTTGACGCAAAACCGACACGCGAATACGTTGCATATTAAGATAAGGTTCAGACTGCTAATCGCGTCTTTTAGAGTGTAAGTCAAGGTTCATGCGAAACAAACGTCGTCGTGGCGGGTGGGAAAAGGCGATACCTTTAAAGCTATGCTGCAATGAAAGGCTGCTGTGTGTGGTGCGGCGGGGCGGTTTTTCTGTCCTGCTGTTGTGGGTGGTCGCCGGGCCTCGGATCGCCGCGGTCAAAGCGCAGGACGCTGCGGCAAGTATGCGACCTGGGTCCCGACAAGGCCCGATGACCGCCCCGGCCGCGACCGATCCGGCCGATCACGAACCTGCCGCATCCGCAACGACCCAGGCCGAAGCGGGCGGATTGAGCCTGGAATCCGCATTCGGCAAGCCGGCTCACGATCTGCTGCGCGTCCGGCGTCTGGTCGGAGACGCACTGGGAGTCTCGACGGCGATGCGGGAGGTCGGCGTGACGCTGGAACCGACGTTGTGGGTCGTCTACCAGCAGAATTACCGGGGCGGAGCTGAGACGCACAATGCCGACGACGTCGCCGGCAAGTGGCACTACGACCTGACGCTCGACTTCCAGAAGATGGGTCTCGTCCCCGGCGGTTCGTTCAGGGCCCGGCTGATTCAGTCCTGGAACGACGGCATCCAGGATGAGGTCGGCTCGCTGACCGCGCCTTATTACAGCGTGGGCAGCTGCGGCGACCACTACTTCGGGGACAACGCCTGCATTCTGGCCGACAAGTGGTGGTACCAGCAGGAATGGCTGGACGGCCGGATCGAGCTGCGTCTGGGCAAGCAGCAGGCCTACAAGGATCTGTTCGACGCCAATGCGTACGCCGGGGATTACGGGCGGCAGTTCATGAACCGGGCGCTGTACTGGAACACCACGGTTCCGGGCGTCAAGGGCATCGGGGCCTATCTGCGGGTCCGGCCGGTCAAGCCGTTTTACGTGTCGGCCGGAGCGTTCGACCCCCAGCAGCGTCCGACCCGCACCGGTTTCGACACCGCGTTTCACGGCCGGGCCTGGTTCACCGGCTACGCGGAAACGGGCTGGTCGCCGGAGTTCCACTCGACCCGCGGCCGCCTGCCGGGGAACTACCGTTTCGGACTGTGGTACGACCCGGTCGTGCGAACGGTGTATCGCGACACGCTCGGCGGCGCGCGTCGGGCCCCTCGGGAGGGCGGCGACGTCGGTTTCTACACCAGCATGGATCAGCTGATCTGGAAGGAGCAGCCGGACCACGACGACGAACAGGGCCTGGGGGTCTTCTTCCGTTACGGATGGGCACCCGGCGATGCCCGGCTGATCGGGCACTCCTGGTCGGTCGGCCTTCAGCATCGCGGGCTGGTTCCGTCCCGCGACGCGGACGTGCTGGGGTTCGCCTTCGCCCAGAGCATTCTCTCGCGGCAGTATCGCGGCGAGATTCAGCCCCTCGGCGACCGCGAATCGATCTGGGAGCTGTATTACCGCATTCAGGTGTTCGGATGGCTGGAGGTGACCCCGGACATCCAGGTGATGGCCAGCCCCGGAGGGCTCAGGCCGGCCCGCGACGCCGTGGTCGGGGGTGTTCGGGTACGGGTGACGCTCTGACCGCCGGGCGGCGGAGCCGGACCCGGCAGAAGCGGCAGGAGGCCGCGAGATGACGGCACAGTTCTTCAGCCTGCTGGACGATCTGCTGCGCAGATCGTTCCGCATGGCCGGGACGGTCGAGCACATGCTGGCTGCCGGAGGCCGGGCCATGGAACGCGCGGATGCGGGCCTGGCCAGGAGCATCATCGAACAGGATCAGGCCGTGGACGAGGAGGAGGTGGCCATTGAAACCGAGGCACTGCGGCTGATGACCCTGTTCCAGCCGATGGGTGCGGACATGCGCCGCCTGTGCACCGTGCTGAAGGTCAACAACGATCTGGAGCGCATCGCGGACTGCGCGGTGAACATCGCCCAGCGCGTCTGCCGCGTGTCGCCCGGCGTGCTTCGGGAACTGGGGGAGGATCTCATGGAGCTCCATCGCGCCGTGCGACGCATGCTGCGGGACGCGCTGAACGCCCTGGCGGTGGTGGATCAGCGCGCAGCCGCGGGCGTGCGCAGCCAGGACGCCCGGATCGACGGCATGTACGCACGCTACGTCCGCAAGGTCATCGCGGCGGCCGGCGGCCGGGACTCCGGCGGCCTCTCGGCCTGCCTGGACGTGCTGGCCATCGCCAAGAGCCTGGAGCGCATCGCCGACCACGCCGCCAACATCGCCGAGGACGTGATCTACATGGGCTCGGGGCGGATCATCCGCCACTCGGTCGCCTGAAGCCCGGAAAGGTGTCAGGATGATTTTTCAGTCGCCGTACAATTCATCCTGACACCTTTTTCGGGCCGTTCCGTGCCGTGTTCGACCGTTCAGCGGTCGGCGGCGGGCGGGCCGTCCAGGTGGATATGCCACCCGCGGGTCAGGGTCTCGATCCCGTACAGGGAGGTGCGTGCGGTGATGTACAGCACGCGCTGATCCGGCCCGCCGAAGGTGCAGTTGGCCGGCTGTTCAGCGACGCCGATCACGCCGATCCAGCGCCCTTCGGGCTCCAGCACCACCACGCCTTCGCGGCCGGTCACGTAGAGCCGCCCCCGGGCATCGACGGTCATCCCGTCCGGGTGCCAGACCCAGGCGATGCGCCGGCCGGGTCCGATCCGCCCGGGCGCCTCGACCGGATACCGCCAGAGGCTCTCGGCCCCGTTGTCCACCACATACAGGTGGCGTCCGTCCGGAGCCAGGGCGATGCCGTTGGGCCGCACCAGGTCGCGGATGATGCGGCTGATGCTTCCGCCGCGGTCCACGTAGTACACGGCCTCGACGTCCTGCTCGAGGTCCTCGCGTCCGCCGTAGCGCGGATCGGTGAAGTAGAAGCCCCCGGCGGCGTCGATCCAGAGGTCGTTGGGGCTGTTGAGCCTGCGTCCCTCATAGCGGTCCACGATGGTCCGGCCTGGCTCCCCCGGGCGGGAGCGGGAAACCCGGCGCCCGCGGTGCTCGCAGGCCAGCAGGTCGCCGGCGGCGTCGAACATCAGGCCGTTGGACTGCCCGCTTTCGGCACGGGCCACCGAGGCATCGCCCCCGGCGAAGCGAAGGATCTGTGCCCGGGGGATGTCGGAAAAGTACAGTGCCTGCCCGCGGCGGTCCCAGGCCGGCCCCTCGGTGAAGGCAAAACCTCCCGCTAGTCTCCGGGCCTGGGGCTCGCCGTCGATGATCCCCGGCAGCTTTTCGGCCGGCAGCAGGCGCACGTTGTCGATGCGGACGACCACGTCCTGGAAGTCGTCGTTGTTGGAATACTCCCAGCCGACGAGGTAGCTGTCGACCACCGGCCGGCCGGCGGCGCGATCGATGAACGGGTAGATCATGGCCTTGTAGGGCTGGTCCTTCAGCCGCCGGTTCACCGCGGCCACCAGCTCCGGGGCGGTGAACACGCCGCCGTCGTCCAGCCCGTCGTTGGAGACCCACAGCACGAAGGGGTCGTCGCCGGTGTCGATCTGCGTCGAGCCGGACTTCAGCGGCACCGGCTCGAACGTCGCGTCGGGAGCGGTGTGCGGATGCTTGAAGGCATAGGACCAGGCCTCCTGTCTGACGACGGCCGGCTGTTCGGCGCCCAGCACGGCCCCCGGGCGGGCGATGCCGGCCCGGACCGGGGTCTCCAGCCCCAGGGCGATCAGCGGGGTGAGCACGACCGGCTTGTTGCCATCGACGCGCACGAAACGGGCGGCCGGGGCCGCGTCGTCGTGCCAGGGGTTCCGCAGATCACCGGCCAGGTCCAGACCCCACTGGTGTTTCAGCAGGTCGGCCCAGTCCGGCTCGTGGTCGGCCGGACGGACCCGGGGCTGGACGCCGGAGGCGACGTTCGCCGTGAGGCCCAGGAGTGCCGTCAGGCCCGCGGCGTGGATTCCGTGCGTTCGACGCATGGGCGAATCTCCTTCCCTGCGCGGCACCGGCGCAGATGCCGACGAGCATACCGCTGCGCCCGGGGGCCCGTCGACCGCCGGGCGGACGCGGGGCCGGACCCCGTGCGCGACGGACACAGACCGGTCGCCCGGGCGCTCAGTTGGCCGGGGCCGAGGCGATCTCGGGCGGGAAGGTCACCCGGAAGACTTCCTGGGCGACCAGCGGCCGGCCGGTGAGGAATTCGGTGAAGACCACGCGGGCGGTGACCTCGGGGCCCGAGGGCATGCGTCCCTGGGGCCAGGGGCAGCGGATGGTGAAGTGCTGGGTCATGAGCCGGCCGTGCCATTTGTCGCGGAGGGTCGGTTCGTCGAAGTGGTATTCGGCGATCAGTCGGCGGTCCTCGGGGGCCGCCAGGTCGAACAGCGCGACGTGGAGTCGCCCGGCGGCCTTGACCACGTGCTGATCGCGGTCCACGGGCCGGATGTGGAGCACGATGCCGTCGTCGCCGACGCGGCCGTCGGTGTCGTAGCCGCCGGAGCGGCGGTCGAGTTCGATGCGCTGCGGCAGGGGGAGGGCGTCCAGGGCCTTCTGGTCGAGCCCGCGGGCGGAGGCGAGCTGCTGCTGGAGCTCGCGGGCGCTCTGCTGCTCAGCGCTCAGCTGCTGCTGGAGGCGGTTGACCTCCTCGCGGGCGGCCTGGAGTTCGCGCTGGGCGTCCTGGAACTTTCCGGCCGGGACGGTGTTGCAGCCGGCGGCCAGCAGAGCCGCGGTGCCGGCGAGGACGAGCTGTCGGGCGGGCCTCACGACCGGTCTACTCCTCCGCGGGGCGGGGCGGGGCCTCCGGGGCCCTTTCCAGGATCGTGTCCGCCAGTCCGTAGTCGATGGCCTGACGGGCATCGAGCCACTTGTTGCGGTCGCAATCCAGGGCGATGCGGTCCACGGTCTGGCCGGTGTGGGCGGCCAGGATTTCATAAATCCGCTGCCGCAGGCGGATGGTTTCCTGCGCCTGGATCGACAGGTCGGTGGCCGGCCCCTCGAGGACTCCGGCGATCAGCGGCTGGTGGACCATGAGCCGCGAGTTGGGCAGGACGTAGCGTTTGCCCTTGTGGCCTCCGGCCATGAGGACCGCGCCCATGCTGGCGGCCATGCCGACGCAGAAGGTGTGGACCTCGCAGCGCAGGAACTGCATGGTGTCGTAGATCGCCAGCCCGGCGGTCACCGAGCCGCCCGGCGAGTTGATGTAGAAGCTCACCGGGGCCTTGGAGTCCTCGTTGGACAGAAAGAGCATCTGGGCGATGATCAGGTTGGCGCTGTCGTCGTCCACCTCGCCGCCGAGGAACACGATGCGGTCCTTCAGCAGGCGGGAGAAGATGTCGTAGGCCCGCTCGCCGCGGCCGGTCTTCTCGATGACGATGGGCACCAGCGTGTTGTGGGTCATGGTCTTGAATCCGTCACAGGGCCGCCGCGCGACCGCCCGGCGCGTCGTCCGGCGGGTCCGCGCCTCGGCAGGTCATTTCTTTTTCTTGCCGTCCTTGGCCGGCTCCGAGAGGATCTCGTCCACCAGCCCGTACTCCAGGGCCTCCCGGGCGTTCATGTAGCGGTCGCGCTCGATCTCGCGGGCGATCTTCTCGGGGTCCTGGCCGGTGTGCCGGGCGAGGATCGAGTTGAGCAGGGCCTTGTCCTTGAGGATCTCCTCGGCCTGAATGCGGAGATCCTCGGCCTGGCCGGTGATGCCGCTGTAGGGCTGATGAAGCATGACCTTGGCGTTGGGCAGGGCGAAGCGCTGCCCTTTGGTTCCGGCCGCCAGCACGATGGCCGCGCCGCTGGCGGCCTGCCCGATGCAGTAGGTGGCCACCTCGCAGCCGAGAAACTGCATGGTGTCGTAGATCGCCAGCGTCTGGTCGACCAGGCCGCCGGGCGAGTTGATGTACAGGTGGATGGTCTGATCCTTCTTGATCGACTGCAGGTAGAGCAGCCGCATGATCACGATGCTGGCGGACCGCTCGGTGATCGGGCCGGCCAGGAAGATGATGCGGTTCTCCAGGAGCATGTCCTCGATGGACATCTCCCGGTACCGCTGGTAGGGCGGCTGCTGCTGGTCGAAGGTCGGCATCCGGTCGTGGAATGAGTGCATATTCGCTGGTCCCGTCTCTGGATCCCGCGGCGGGGGGATCCGGTGGCCGCCGGCCCCGGGGCCGGTTTCAGGTCGCGTCCGAGGACTGGCCCCCGCCGTCGCCGGAGGCGGGCCCAACGGCTTTCTCGGTGATCCTGGCGCCGGCGACCACCGCCGCCAGCAGCTTCTCGTCGCGCAGCCGGACATAGAGACCGGCGATGGCGTCCTGGCGGGCGAGTTCGTCACGCACGCGGTCAAACCGCCGGCCCTGCCGCCGGGCGATGGCCGCGATGGCCGCGTTGATTTCGCCCTCGGAGACGTCGACGTCGATCTCCTCGGCCAGCTTCTCCATGATGAACGCCAGCTTGAGCTCCTGGACCGCGCTGTCCCGGGCCCGGGTGCGCAGATCGTCCATCAGCCGGCGGATCTCGTCCTCGGGCACGCCCTGCTGGTAGAGCTCCAGCAGCTTGCGGGCGACCACCCGGTCGATCTGGCGGCCCGACAGACGCTCGGGCAGCTCGAAACTCGTGTTCTCCAGAAGGTACCGGATCGCCTGGGCGTGCAGCGAGCGGCGGATCTGCTCGTCGATGGAGCTCTCCAGCTCGCCGCGGGCCCAGGCCCGCAGCTCGTCCTGCGAGTCGAAGCCCAGCCCGGCCAGGAAGGCGTCGTCCAGCGCCGGAAGCCGGCGGCGGCTGATCCCCCGGATGCGGAACTCGAAGTCGGCCTGCTTCCCCCGGAACTCGACCTTGACGTAGTCCTCGGGAATCGTGCCCGAGACGCCGACGGTGTCTCCGACGCGTTTGCCGGCCAGGGCCTGGCCCAGGCCGTCGAGAACCACCCCGTCAACCACCTGGTGGCGGGCGGCCACCTGCGCCGCCTCCTGCTGCTTGAGCGGCTGACCCTCGCAGGTCATCACCACGTCGGCCGTGAGCAGGTCGTTCTCCTGGACCGTCCCGTCCGCTACGGGCTCGTAGACCCCCTGGTACGAACGCAGGCGGTCGATGTACCCGTCGACGTCCTGCTCGGTCACCTCGACCACCGGCTTCTCCAGCGGAATGCCGTCCAGTTCAGGCAGCTGGAACTCCGGCCGGATCTCCACCTCGCAGGCGAACGTCAGCGGGCCGTCCGCGGGCATCTCGATCCGGTCCAGCGCCTCCTTGACCTCCACCAGAACCTGCCCCTGCCCGTCCTTCTCGCCCTTGACCCAGATCAGCGGGTCGCCCAGCACCTTCAGGCCGGCCTTGTCCACGGCGGCCAGGTAGCCGCTGCCCACCAGCTGCTGGACCAGCGTCTGGCCGACCTCGTGGCCGAACCGTTTCTCCAGAAGCCGGCGGGGGGCCCGCCCCTTGCGGAAGCCCGGCACCAGTGCATCGCGCCGCAGCTCGTCATACTGGTCGTTGACCTTTTCGACCAGGGTCTCGGCGGGAATGCCGACGGTCAGCTTGCGGCGAAGACCGCCGAGGTCCTCGACCTGGACCTCGACGACCTCCTTGAGCTTCTCCTGGAGGCTCGGCTCGGACTGCTCCCCGGATTTCGCCTCCTCGACGCCCACCCCGGCAAGGTCCTCGCCCTGCTCGTCGGTGTCCTCGTCCTGGTCCGTCCGGTCGTCCGGTCGCTCCTGGAGTTCCTCGTCGGACATCGTGCCGCTCCTGGCTGATGGGATTCCGCCACGCCGCCCCCGGGGAGCGCGGGCAAAGAAAAACGGCCACCCGATCTCGCCTCTTCGCCAGGCGTTGGGACTGGCAGGGGCGAAACCGACTGGCCTGACCCGTGCGATCGCGGCCAACGCCTGGCCTGCTGCGGCCGGTACCCCGCGATCGCCCTTTGCCTTCAACAGCGGGTGATGGGACTTGAACCCACGACATTCACGTTGGCAACGTGACGCTCTACCACTGAGCTACACCCGCGTCGAGAACCGCGAATATACCAGCGGACCGACGACTTTCAACCCCATCGGCCGGACCGGGCCGGGGGCTGGACCACAAAAGCCCGCCAAGTGCCGGTTCTCTTGCCCGGTCGCGGCGTGATCCCTCCGCCGTACAGTGATACTGAAACAACGACCCGGGCACGAAGCCTCGCCCATCTGCCCGGAGCGCACCGGCCGCCGGGAGAGCCGGGGACGCCAGGCGACGGGTCACCTGGCGGCGCCGGGGTACTCCACCGTTGGACCCTGGAGCCCCGCGGTCGCCAGCACGGCGTAGACCACGAAGCCGACAATGAACGAATAGACGCTGGTCGGATGCCAATCGGCCAGAACCGCGCCGGACCCGAGCATCGGGTTGCTGGAGATGCCGACCAGGAACCCGACCACCCACGCCCCGTAGCCGGCCAGATTCACCCCCGCCCGCGGGCCTGCCCACTTGCGGCCGGACAGCAGATAGTCGGCCACGATCGCCCCGCAGATCGGCCCGAAGGACGAGCCGATCAGCCCGAAGAACGCCCCCAGGTTTCCGGCCACGCCGGTGGCCGCCAGGATGATGCCGATGGTCGCCCCTCCCAGCGTCAGCGGCACGCGGCCCATCGTCGGGATCATCGTCGAGAGGCTGTTGCCGATGATGCTCGAGCAGAAGCACGCCGGGGCCATCGAGCCGATGGCCAGGAGCAGGAACATGACCTTGGCCAGCCCGGGGCTGACCAGCGGCAGGGCCCGGCCGACCTCCGGAGCCGTCGTCGGATCGATGCCCAGAGCCCCGGCAACGATGATCAGGGCCAGCCCGCCGGCCAGAAGAATCGACAGCGTCACGCCAGTCAGCCCGGCCATGTTCACGTCGCTCTCGTCTCGGCTGTTGGTGCCGAAATCGACGCCCGCGGCACCGGCAGTCGCGAAGAAGCCCACGACCATCTGCAGCACCAGGCAGGCGCCGGCCAGCACGCCGGGGCCTTCCGGGGCCGGAGTGAAGCGGAAGCTGGCCACGTGGGGCAGGGCGCAAACGCCGGCGATGCCCAGCATGGCCACCGCCACCCACGGCAGGTACGAGGAGATCATGGCCACGTACCGGATGCCGAAAGCACCCAGCAGGGCGAAGATGTAGCCCCAGGCGATGCAGACCACCACGAAGAGGGCGCTGATGCCCTCGGTCTCGGCGCTGAAGGCCATCAGCATAAGCTTGGCGGCGTAAAAGGTGCCCACGCTGTACCAGCCGATCTGCAGCAGGCCCATGAAGATGCCCGGAAACAGGAAGCCGCCGGTGGTGCCGAAGGTCGAACTGCCGACCACGTACAGCGGGTAGCCGGTCTTCATGCCCAGCAGCCCGAAGACGTAGTGGAACAGGTAGTGGCAGACCACGGCGGCGACGACCAGGCCGCCGAGCGCGACGTCCAGGCCGCCGAGCTTGAGGGCTCCGCCCAGTTTGTCGTAGAAGGCGATCCACATGAAGATGCCGAAGTAGGCCGGGGCGGTGTTCATGTACCACGGGGCCCGGTTGCCGGCGGGATTCGGCCTGGCGGATGCCAGATAACTCGGAAGCGACTGTCCGTTGGCCATCGTGACCTCCCTCACTCGGTGAAGCTGCCGTGTCCTCCTTCGCGGACCGTCCAAGGCGCGTCGCGCCGGACGCATCGGCCACAGACGGGCCCGCGGACGTGTGGCGGTATGTTATGGTCCGACCGGGGGATCGGCAATCACCCCCGTTTCGCCCGGCGAAGTTCAGGAGGATGTGACGCCTCCCGTGCCCGGCGGACCGGGTCGGGGTTGGACTGAAGGTTCGACCTGCGGTCGTGCCCTTACGGGGAACGAGCCGACGGCAGGGCCAGGAATGCGACGGTCCCGGGCACTCGTTGGATCGTTACGAGGACTCAGCCGGCATTCGGCTCGGCGGTGGGCTGAAGATCGGCGCTTTTCCGCTGTCGGACGAAAAACCGTCACGCACTGGCGAGCTCCCGCACTGCCGCGTCGGCCTGTTCGTGGCTCATTCGGTGGAGATCAAGCGAGATCAGCCGTTGCAGCCGTCGCCGCAGGACGTCGGCCACCTCGGAGGCGATTATCAGGCACTCATCCTCGGTACCGGGGTGGAAGGCCGGGTCCTTCAGCGGCCAGTGGACGATCACCGGCCGGCCGGGCCAGGCGGGCATGGGGTCCATGCCGGCCTGATCGCATAGTGTAACGATGATGTCGAACTCCTGCCCGGCGTAGACATCCCAGTGCTTGGAGTACTGGCCCTGAACGCTAATCCCTCTTCGGGCAAGGGTTTCCACGACCAGCGGGTGCACGAACCCCGCCGGCCTGAAGCCGGCGCTATAGGCCCGGAAGCCCTCCGGGGCCATATGGCGCAGCAGGGCTTCGGCCATCTGCGACCGGCAGCAGTTGCCCGTGCAGATAAACAACACGCGAACAGGGGTCTGCATCCCAGGCCTCCTGAAGCACGACCGGCCGGCGGCGGGATCGCGTGGCGGGCGGCGGGGCGGCGATCGCCGGCGACCGGCGGCGACCAGGCACTGCGACAGCCGCCCCGGCGGCGGGTATGATCGGCCGGCAAGCATATGAACCGCGAGGCGATCAGGCAAGCGACGGAAATGCTGGCCGGCTGGCGTCGGACGTTGATCCTCAGCCACGTCCGGCCGGACGGCGACGCCCTGGGGGCCATGGCGGCGCTGACCCGTGTGATCCGGGCCGACGGCCGGCAGGCGGTACCGCGGATCTTCGACGCGGTTCCCCACCGCTACCGCTTCCTGGTCGAGGACCTGGGTGCGGAAGCCCGGCCCGGCGGTTCGGCGGAACCGGCCGAGGGGTTTGACGGCATCCTCATCGTGGACACCTGCAGCTGGGCTCAGCTGGAGCCGGCGGCGGAGCTGCTGAGGTCCAGCGGGCTGCCGAGAATCGTGGTGGACCACCACGCGACGCGCGACGACGTGTCCGGCGGGGCGCCGTGCTGTGCGCTGATCGACCCGGCGGCCTCCTCGGCCTGCCTGCTGGTGTTCGAGTGGCTGACCGCCTGCTCCGCGCGGATCGATCCGGCGGGCGCCGAGGCCCTGCTGGCCGGCATGGCCAGCGACACCGGCTGGTTCAGGTATTCCGGTGTCGATGCCCGGACGTTTTCGGCGGCGGCCCGGCTGCTGGACCTGGGCGTGCGACCGGATGTGCTTCACGCCCGGCTGTACGCCTCCTTCCGGGCCGCCCGGCTGCGGCTGACGGCGCTGGCCTTGAGCACGCTGGAGCTGCCGGCCGGCGGGCGGCTGGCGGTGATGAGCCTGACGCAGGAGATGTTCCGGCAGGCCGGCGCCGAGCCCGGCGACAGCGAGGACCTGGTCAACGAGCCGCTGTCGGCCGAGGGGGTGGTCGCGTCGGTCCTGCTGGTTGAGCAGCCTGACAGGCGGGTGCGGGTCAACTTCCGCAGCAAGTCGCCGGAGGTGGCCGGCTGCGACATCGACGTGGCGGCGGTGGCCCGCGGTTTCGGCGGCGGCGGCCACAGACGGGCGGCCGGGGCGACGCTTGACGGACCGCTGGATTCGGCCCGGAAGGTCGTCGCGGCCGCAACGCTGGCGGCGATGGGGCAAGGCGCCTGACAGGTCAATTCCCGCCGGGATTGCCGTCCGTGCGGGCCGCCCGGGAGAAGCGGGGGGCATCCCCGCAAAGACAGCGGCCCGGACTCCTGGAGGAATCCGGGCCGCCGAAGATCAAGGGTGTCCGTTCCGTCGCGGCGTCGGGTCCGGCCGGGAGGTGCCGGCCGGTTGGCCGCCGTACGGCGTCAGGGCACCGAGTCGAACGTCGCCGGCCGCAGGAAGGCCGTAATGCCGGTCACGGTCTCGCGGTAACCGACGTAGAAGCCTCCGGTCAGGCCGGTCGTACTGGCGAAGTTGACCGTTCCGGACGGCCCCACGGCGGTGACGGCTCCGGTATCGGCGTCGTAGTCGATGCTCAGGCGATACCAGCCGGCGCCCAGGGCGGTCATGTCGATCGTGGTCAGGACCACCCAGTTGCTGGGCGTGTTGACGCCGTTGCTGCTGTCGCCGCCGGGCCCGGCGTCCACCAGGTAGAGCCGGCAGTAGCTGGTGGTGTCGGACTTGACCTTGTTGCAGATCCAGGCCAGGCCGGTGATGCCGCTGCTGGTGGCGGCGTCGCCGTACAGCGCCCCGTCGGGATCGGCGATCGCGTGGACCGGGTCGACGGTCCCCATGATCCCGTAGGTGGTGGACTCGGCGCCGGTGTTGGTTCCCCAGTCGGCGAACGACGGGTCGATGTAAGCATAGAGATCGAACTTGCCGTCGCCGTTCATGGTGTCACGGGAGACGACGATGTTGCCGCCGCCGGTCTTGAAGTCCCAGCAGACCGCGGCGTTGCCGCCCTGCGGGGAGGCCGGGATGACGTTGGGGTTGACCACGCTGCCCTCGACCACCGTGGTGTTGTCGGTCGGATTGATGACCACGGCGCCCCAGAACGACGGGTCCAGCCCGGCCACGTAGCTGCCGACGGTCAGTGCATCGAGGTCCGGCACCACGTAGGCGCTGACCAGCGATCCGGCACCCAGGTTGCTGGTGCCCGGCGTCCAGGCCCGCATGCCGAAGTCGCGTCCGTTGTTGTCGGTGTCCAGGCCGTCGAGCCACCGGCTCACCGACTGCTGGGCGGCCCCGGCCACGGTCTGCAGCTCGCCCCAGATCGAGCCTTCCAGCTCGCTGCCGACCGCTCCGGAGCGGCGGTCGTAGACCACCGTGTCGACCACCGTGCGGTTGGCGTCCAGCAGCTGCAGGACGTCCGGCCCGTTCTCCCAGATGTCGGTGGCCGGATCGATGGTCTGCCAGTTCAGCGACGGCGGGTTCTTGGCCGGAACCGGCACGTTGGGCGAGGTGAAGACGTAATAGCCGCCCGGGGCCAGCAGGGTCGTCCCGCTGCCGCGGGTGCCGGGCACCAGGAAGTCGCGGTTGTCATCGCCCGGCGGGGCCACGTCGGAGGCCCGCAGGAGCCAGCCGGAGATGTCGATCGTCTGGCTGCTCCGGTTGTAGATCTCGACGAACTCGAGCTCATCCGGGATCTCGGTGCCGGCGGTGTTGACCATGTCGTAGGCGAACTCGTTGATCACCACCTTGCCGACGCCGTCGGGCAGGTCGTCGCAGGCGGTGTCGGCCAGGACGCCGGGGCCGCTGCCGCATGCCTCGAACCGGGCGATGTCGTCGACGTTGATCCAGCCGTCGCGGTTGCGGTCGAAGCAGTCGCAGGCCGGATCGAAGCCCCTGGCCAGGCGTCCCTCACCTTCCACCCAGAGGCAGCCCTGCAGGAAGGCGAAGTCGTCCATATCCACGTCGCCGTCGAGGTCCCAGTCGGCGTAGGGCTCATTGCAGGTCGGGAAGACCTCGCACAGCGGGTCGCTGCCGCAGGTGCCGGTGTCGTCGCAGTCCACCAGCAGGTCGCAGTCGTCGTCGATGCCGTTGCCGCAGTTCTCGGCCCTCCCGACGGTGATCGGGGTAACCGGGTAGCCGGGCTGGTAGCGGGCCCCGACGAACTTCTCGGCCGCCGCGCCGCAGTTGTCGCTGACCACCACCGAGATGCTGGTGGTGTAGCCGCACTTCAGTTCGGTGATCAGCATCGAGGCCGAGTTGGCTCCCGACACCGTTCCCCACGGGTAGACGCCGTCGGTCAGGTCAGCCCCGTTGGCCCGCCACTGGAAGGTCGGCGCGCCGGTCGAG
>CAZSYS010000058.1:0-17854 GCA_964611365.1 uncultured Planctomycetales bacterium | reverse complement strand
AGGCAGCTGACCGTGACGGTCGAGGCCGGCGGCCGGACGCAGACCGCCAGCCTCACCCAGGAGCCGGTCAGGAAATGGCGGCTTTATGTCGCCCCGGCGGTGCACACCGACATCGGTTACACCCAGATCCAGAGCCGGGTGATCGCCGACCATAACCGCAACACCGACCTCTCGCTGGAGACCGCCGAGGCCTTCCCGCTGTGGCACTTCAACCTGGAGTCCTCGTGGGCGGCGCAGATGTGGCTCCGCGACCGGCCGGTCCACCGGCACGAGCGGTTCTACGAGCAGGTGCGGGGCGGCCGGCTGGGCGTGGAAGCCGGCTACCTGAACATGCTCACCGGCCTGTGCACCGAGGAGGAGCTGATCCGCAACCTGTACTACACCGCCCGGCTCCACCGCGAACACCGGCTGCCCTTCGCGAGTTTCACCCTCACCGACGCGCCTTCGCACGTCTGGTCGCTGCCGGGCATCCTGGCGGGTGCGGGGATCCGCTGCATGAGCGTGGGCGTCAACGGCATCCGCGCCCCGCTGCTCAAGAGCAACATCCATCACAAGTGCCCCTTCTGGTGGGAGGCCCCCGACGGACAGCGGGTGCTGACCTGGTTCAGTCCCGGTTACGCCGAGGCCGCGCGGATCGGGCTGCGCCACGCCCTGAGCGACATGCAGACCGCGGTCGAGGCCGACCTCCACTGGTGGAACACGCGCAGCGACTACCCCTACGACGCGATCCTGCTGCACGGCGCGTACGGGGACAACGAGCGGATCGGCCAGGAGATCGCCCGGGCGGTCACCGAATACAGCCGGGTGTACGCCTATCCGAAGGTGATCCTGTGCTCCAACGACGCGTTCTTCAGGTACATCGAGGAGCACTTCGCCGACCGGATCCCGACGGTCCGCGGCTGCGGCGGCAGCTGGTGGGAGGACGGGGCCGCCTCCAGCGCCGCCGAAACGGCCGTCAACCGCGCCACGCACCAGGAGGTGATCGCCGCCGAGGCCGCCTGGGCGGCGCTGGAAGCCCTGGGCCGGGTGGCGCCGGCGGATCAGCCCCGCCGGCGCTTTGACGCCGTCTGGGACAACGTGCTGCTGTACGACGAGCACACCTGGGGGGCCCACAACAGCATCAGCCAGCCGACGCTGGACTTCGTGCAGCGCCAGTGGGCGGTCAAGGCCGACTACGCCGTGCGGGCGGCCGACGAGTGCCGCCGGCTGCTGAATGAGGGCCTGCTGCACCTGGCCGCGGCTGTTCGGGCGGAGGAGGGCTCGGTGCTGGTGTTCAACCCCTCCGGCGCCGTCCGCACCGGCCCGGTGGAGGTCGACGTGCCGCGCGGCAGCCTGATCGTCGGCCCCCATGGCCCCCCGCCCCAGCAGGTGATCCGCGAGGACCTGCTGCGGGACGTGACCGTCGCATTTCTGGCCCAGGACGTGCCCCCTGCCGGATACCGGGTCTACCAGGTGGTCACAGGCGCCGAGGCACCCCCGGCTCCGCCCCCGCGCTTCGACAGCCAGGTGCTGGAGAACGACTTCTACCGCGTGGCCTTCGATCCCGGCACCGGAGCCATCGCCTCCCTGCGGGACAAGCTGCTGAACCGGGAGCTGGTCGATGACGCCGGCCCCTACCGCTTCGCCCTGCCGATCTACGTCAGCGGGGGCGAGGAACAGCCCGGCCAGACGCAGTGGGACTGCCCCAACCCCAACAAGCTCAAGATCCACCTCCCGGCCGAGGGGCGCGTGGAGCGCGGAGCCGCCGGCCCGCTGTTCAGCAGCGCCCGGACCGCCTGCAAGCTGGCGATGTTCGATCGCGTCGAGACCGAGGTCGTGCTGCACGAGCGCATACGCCGCGTGGACATCGTCCTGCGGATGAATAAGCGGATGACCTGCGACAAGGAGGCCCTGTACGTCGCCTTTCCGGTGGCCGGAGCTGATCCGCGGTTCCGCTACGAGATCGGCGGGGCCAGCGTGAGGCCCAACGAGGACCAGATGCCCGGAGCCTGCCGCGACTGGTTCGCCGTGCAGCGCTGGGTCACCGTCTCGACGGCCGACGCCGCGGTCGCATGGTCGCCGCTGGACACCCCCCTGGCGACCTTCTGCCAGATGACCCCCGGCAACTGGCTGACCGAGCTGCCCATCACCAACGGCACGATCTTCGCCTACGCGATGAACAACTACTGGTTCACCAACTACAAGGCCGGGCAGGACGGCGAGTTCGTCTTCCGCTTCTGCCTGACCAGCGACCGGACGATCGGGCCGGACGCCGCGTCGGGCTTCGGCGAGTCCGCGGCCGCGCCGATGCGCGCCGTGGTCGTACCGCCGGCCTCCGCCGGCCGGACGCTGCCGCCGGAGGGAAGCCTCGTGGCCGTCGAGCCCGATCACGTCGCTCTGACGGCTTTCAAGCCGGCCGACGACGGGCGGGGGCTGATCGTGCGGGTCCGCGAACTGGCCGGCCGGGATGCCCGGGTCACCATCCGCACGTCCATCCCCGGCCTGGCCGCGGCACATCGCTGCGACCTGGTGGAGCGCGACCGCGAACCGCTGCCCCTGACCGAAGGGCGGATCGAGCTGTCCCTCGGCCGCAACGCCATGGCCGCCGTGCGGCTCCAACAGGCAGCCGAACCCCCGGCCGGGTCCCCCGCCGCCGCCCCCGGGGACCGATAAAGACGCGGGAAAGACGTGGGCCCGGCCCGCCGCGGCGGATTCGGGCAGTTCGCGCGGCCGAACCGCCGCCGGTAACTGGTCCGTGGACCGCATCTGAACGATGAAGCCATAGTGTACGCATCCGCCCCGGGGCGGTGACGGCGGACAGGCCGCGCGCCGGCCAGGGATCTTGTACCGGGGCCGCTGCGGTACCCGGACGTGGGCGCCGCACCCGCATGGGGGGGATTCGTTGCCGGGCGCCGCGTCGATCGGCGTAGAGGGAAAGGCTGAATCCCGTCGGGGCAGGTCGCAACCGCATGGTCGATCCGGATGACATCCCGTCGGCGACCGGGCCGGAAGGCGCCGCCGGGAACGCCTGTCCCCCCGGCCAGGGGCAGTACGACCCGCCGGACCCGGCAAGCGGGTCCGGGCCCGGGAACTCGGAGAATGCCTCGGTCGACGTGCGGACCTCCGCCCCGCCGCCGAGCACGACACTCCTGGAACCCCCGACCAACGACGCGGAACCTCCGGCCGCCGGGCCCCTCGGCGACGGCGGAGAAACCCTGCAGGTTGCGGAGCACGACAGCCCCGCCGGCCTGGCGGCCATTGAACAGGAACTGGCCGCGGAGGCCGAGGCTCAGTCCGAGGATCTGGAGGAGTCCTCGATCCCCGGTCCCTGGCAGGGAACGCTGCCGGAGACGCTGCTGCGGATTCTGAGCATGCGCATCAGCGTATGGCGCAGGCTCCTGGAGCTGGACGCCCGGCGCCGGCAACTCGGATCGGCGGTTTTCGCGCGGGAAATCCGCGACGAACTGGCCCGGCAGACCCGGGAGTTCCAGAAGACCCCTCCGGTCGAGTCGATGCAGGAGACGCTCCGCAGGCTCACCGCCCGGATGGCCTCGCCGGTCATCCACGACGCCGTGCCGGCCGTCGATCCCAGGACCCGCCAGCCGATTGCCGATCAGCACCGGCTCTACGAGCAGGTCCTGACGACCGGCGTGATCCAGACCAACCTGCTGCTCAAGCGGGCGGGCCTGGACGCGTTCATTCCGCCGGCGGCTCTGCCGGCCGCGCAGGACGAGCCGCTGCTGAAGCTCTGCCGCGCCCACGGCCTGGACGCCGACCGGCTCATCGGCTGGACCTACTATGCCCTGGGTCTGGGGCAGTACATCAGCGACGCCCGTCAACGGCTGGAGGAGCAGCGCGCCGCCGCGGTGGACGAGCCGAAGCCCGCCCGCGGGTTTCTGGGAGTCTTCGGCGGGACGTCCGCCGGCTCCGCGGCGCCGCCGGACCCGCAGATCGAGTTGGACCTCCAGGCCGCGCGGCGCGAGCTGCAGGTCATCGAGCCGCAGCTGACCGAGCTGTTCTGGGGGCTGTACGAGGGCGCCGCCTGGCTGCACGCCCAGGACCGCGCGACCCCCGCGGAGGCGCCGGTGCTGCGGGCCTTCCTGCGTTACGGCCTGGTCTGCCGTCATCCGGGGCTGATTCCGCCGGAGTCGCTGGCCTGGATCCTGCGCGACTGCACCGAGGACGTTCGCACGCGCGATCTGCATCCGTCGGCCACCCACGTGCTCTACGCCGACGAGTACATCGCCGACATCGTTCGCGGCCGGATCCCGGTCAGTCCCGACGAGGACCTGGACCTCAACGGCCGCGGCACGCCGGAATGGCGGGCGGACCGGACCTGGCGCCAGGCGGTGGTTTCCAGCTCGCGGTGCCGGATGATCGAGGCCCGCCTCAGGGAACTGCAGGCCGCCATCGAGGCTCAGGAGAAGCAGGCTGCCACCAAACAGGAACTGGTCGAGACGCTGAAGTTCAACCCCCGGGCCCGGGGCCTGCTGGCCGAGGTGCTGCAGGAGTGCGGCCTGCTGCGGGCCAACATCGCCCGCCTGCGGAACGGGTCGGAAACCATCGAGCAACGGGTGCTGCCCAAGGTCCGCCAGCAGGCCGAGGAGGCCCAGGTCCGGCTCGTCGACCAGGCCCGGGTGCTGACCCCCGAGCAGGTCGCCCGCCGCGAGGCCCGGTTCATCCGGCGGATGGCCCGGCTGGCGGCGCGGCTCAAGGAGCCGTTCCCGCCGTTCGTGCTGCGCGAGCACTTCGTGCCCGGCCGGGCCGATCACCACCACCGGGCCGCGGTCCTGGAAACCCTGCGGCAGCTGGAGGAGGCCGATCAGCGGGTGTTCCACATGATCCTGGTGCCCAACAAGCGGATGGAGCGGCAGATCACCGTCCGCGTCAGTCCGACGTTCCTCATCACGCCCGGTCGCGGGCAGATGGGGCTGTCGGTCAGCCAGCGCAAGTGGGACGACGACGGCCGCTTCGCCCTGCCGCTGATGTGCCAGCGTCAGGGGCTGCTGGAAAGCCTGCTGATCGACATGCTGGCCGACTTCCGGTGGGACTGCTCCAAGGAGGAGGCGGGCATGGACTGGCTGATGGCCGACGCGCTGTGCGCCGGCTACGCCACTGTGCGCTGGAACATCCGCAAGCTCTCCGAAAAGGCCCAGAAGGCCATGGGCTTCGACCCGCGCCTCAAGGACCGCCCCAACTGGCGATACCACTACCGCCTGTTCATCACCAGCGCCAGGGAGCAGGGGCGGCTGCTGTTCACCAGGTGCAACGAGGTCTACAAGATCGTGCTCAAATACATCGGGCTGCCGCCGGGCGTGCAGCCGCTGAAGCGCGACTGACCGGCCGGCGGGCACGCGCCCCGGCCCGCTCAGATGTATTCCTGGAAGAGCTCGCGGCTGGGTCCGGGAATGACCACCGCCGAGACCAGCAGTCCCTTGGCCCGGATCACCTCGGCGGCGGTGTCCACGCCGGTCCGGCAGTCGGCCACCGTCCCGGCCATGAGCATGAATCCCTTGCCGCCCAGGGCCATGGCCACGTGGATGCGGTAGAGGGTGATGGCCGCGGCCTTGGCGGCGGCGTCGGCAGCCTCGAGGATGCTGGAGGCGGAGTAGGATTCGACCACGCCGATGGCCCCGAACCTCTCGTCCGGCAGCTGCACCGACTGCCCCAGCGCCGGAAACACCGTCGGGTGGACGTTGGGGATGAGCATCTGGTCGATCACGCCGTCCGGCGCGGCCGCCAGTCCGGCGTTCATGCTCGCCTGGACGTCGGCCACCGCGCCGCTGACCACGTTGATGTACTTGCCCGAGCAGATCGTGCGCCCCAGCACCAGCCGAACGGCGGCGGCCTTGAGCATCGCGTCCTGCACCGCAAAACCGATGCCGACGCTGGACAGTTCGATCATTCCGATGGCTTCAAGCATGTTGTCGTCCCGACGATCCCGGCCGCGACGGCGGCCGCAGGCCCGCTAGCCCCGCTCCACCACCACCTCGCCGGCGATCGAGGTCACCCGTCCGTCGATGCTGGCGTGAATCCGCGCTCCCAGCTGTCCGGCCGGAGGCTCGGCGACCACGTCCCCGGCCTTCACCGCCTGGCCGGCGCGGACCACCGGTTCGGCCGGAGCCCCCAGGTGCTGCCGCAGCGGCAGCGTGACCCGGGCCGGCGAAACCGTCGCGTCCAGCATCGGCCCCTTGTTCGTGTAGTCCGACAGGCCCAGCTTGCGGATCAGCCGCGCGATCGGCACCCGCCGGTTGTTCAGGTGCAGCCGGGCCCGGTCCGGATCCGCCGCCACCTCCCACTTGCGGCCCTCGCGGGCCAGCCGGCGCTTGTTCCGGGTGCAGACGTTCTTGGGATCCAGGTCCTCCGGACAGGCGATCATCGTGCAGATGTTGCACTCGCAGCAGAACTGCGTCCCGAGGGTGTTGGCCTCGCCGACGAGGTTGAAGCCCAGAGACCGCATGGCCTTGTGCGGCTCGATCGGATGACCCAGCAGATAGCGCGGGCAGAACTCCGTGCAGAACGAGCACTGGTCGCAGGCACTGGCCCCGATCCGGGCGATGGCCTTCCACTCGGCCGCATACCTGCGGACCAGCGGGTGGTCGCCCGGCAGCACGATCAGGCCGCCGGTGGTCTTGGTGACCGGCCGGCTCAGGTCCCGGCACAACTGGCCCATCATGACCCCGCCGACCAGGACCGCCGGATCGGGCACGGTCGCACCGCCGGCCAGCTCGATCGCCTCGGCGAAGGTCACGCCCACCGGCACCCGCACCGTCACCGGATGATGGACCGCGCCGGCGACGGTCAGGAACTTCTCGATCACCGGCACGCCGCGCACGGCGTTGTAGACCGTCTCGACGTTGGTCACCACCGCCCCGACGGCCAGCGGAATCCGGCCCGGCGGGATGATCCTCCCGGTGACGTCGTACACCAGGATGAACTCATCGCCCGTGGGGTAGCTGTCGGCCAGTTCCACGATCCGCATCCCCGGCCGCAGCTTCGGACGCAGCATCTCGATGACGTCGTGGTATTTGCCCTTGATGCCCACCACCGACTCGGCCGCCCCGACCAGCTCGCGGACCAGGTCCAGCCCGTCCAGGACCTCCTCGGGAAAGGCCCGGAGCATCTCCTTGTCCTTGTGGAGCAGCGGTTCGCACTCGGCGGCGTTGAGGATGACGGTGTCGGCCCTGGCCGCGAACTTCACATGCGACGGGAAACCCGCCCCTCCGGCCCCGACCACGCCGCACGAACGGATCGTTTCGATGGAAACTCGAGCCATGCCAGAGATCGCCGAAAAAAAACGCCCGCCGGGTGCCCGGCAGGCCCCGCCGTTTCAACGGCGCAGCCAGTTTAACACACCCGCCGACGGCATACCAGACCGGCCGCATGCCGGCCCCCCGGCCGGGGCGAAAGCGTGGCCGGGGGGCGCCACCGGTCTGGAACAACCGACGGGCCTGGTCTAAAGTGTCGCAAAACCGGTCCTTCCGGGCCGGACCGGCGGATGCTGCCCCGTCGCACGGTCAGGGGCGCCTCAACCAACATAACAGGAGAACCGGCATGCAGAGATTCATCCTTCTGGCGGCGGTCATCGGAGCCTGTTCAAGCCTGTCAGCCCGGGAATGGCACGTGTCCCCCGGCGGCGACGATGCCGCCGATGGCAGCACCGCCCGCCCGCTACGGACGATCTCCGCGGCCGCGAGGGTCGCCCAGCCCGGCGATGAAGTCGTCATCCACGGCGGCGTGTACCGCGAGCGGGTCGATCCCCCGCGCGGCGGCACCGGCGACGACCGGCGCATCGTCTACCGGGCTGCGCCGGGCGAGAAGCCGGTCCTCAAGGGCTCCGAGCCGATCCGCGGCTGGGAGCCGGCCGGCGGCGACACCTGGAAAGTCGCCATTCCCAACAGCTTCTTCGGCAAGTTCAATCCCTACGCCGACGTCATCCGCGGCGACTGGTTCAACAGGTGCGGCCGCGAGCACCATACCGGGGTGGTGTATCTCGACGGGCACTGGCTCACCGAGGCAGACTCCCTCGAGAAGGTCCTGGCCCCGGCCGGTGAGCAGCCGCTGTGGTTCGGCCGGGTGGAGGGCGATACCACCACCCTCTGGGCCCAGTTCAAAGGCGTCGATCCCAACCGGGCCGACGTGGAAATCAACGTTCGGCAGGCGGTGTTCTACCCGACGGTCCCCGGTGTGAACTACATCACCGTCCGCGGCCTGACCCTGATGCACGCGGCCACGCCCTGGGCTCCGCCGACGGCCGAACAGATCGGCCTGATCGGCACCCACTGGAGCAGGGGCTGGATCATCGAGGACAACGACATCCGCTACTCGACCTGCACGGGCATCACCCTGGGCAAGCACGGCGACGAGTTCGACAATACCTCGCAGAACACCGCCGAGGGCTACGTCAAAACCATCGAGCGGGCCCTGGCCCGCGGCTGGTCGAAGGAGAACATCGGCGGGCACATCGTCCGCCGCAACCTTATCGCCCACTGCGAACAGGCCGGCATCGTCGGCAGCATGGGCGCGGCCTTCTCCACCGTCACCGGCAACGAAATCCACGACATCCACGTCCGCCGCCTGTTTACCGGCGCCGAAATGGCCGGCATCAAGTTCCACGCCGCGATCGACGCCGAGATCGCCGGCAACCACATCTACCACACCTGCCGCGGCATCTGGCTGGACTGGATGACCCAGGGAACCCGCGTGCACCGCAACGTACTGCACGACAATGGTCCCTGGGAGGATCTCTTCGTCGAGGTCAACCACGGCCCGTTCCTGGTGGACCACAACATCATGCTCTCGCCGGTGTCGCTGCTGGACGTGTCCGAGGGCGGGGCCTACGCCCACAACCTGTTCGCCGGCCGCTTCGCCGTGCATGCGGAACTGAACCGCCAGACCCCCTTCCATGCGCCCCATTCCACGAAAATCGCCGGGCTGCGCAACATCCCCGGCGGCGACAACCGCTTCTACAACAACATCTTCCTGAACACCGCCGGTTTCGAGGCCTATGACCGGACTCCCCAGCCGGTGCGCATGGCCGGCAACGTCTATCTCGGGCAGGCCCCCGTCGCCCGGGCGGAGGCCGAGCCGCTGGTCCAGGCCGGCTTCGACCCGGAGATCAAGCTGAACGTCCAGCCCGGCGGCGGAGCCGAACTCCACATTACCCTGGGACAGGACTGGGGGGGCCAGGGCCGGCAGCGGCCGCTGGTCACCACCGGGCTGCTGGGCAGGGCCACGGTGCCGGATCTGCCCTTCGAGAAGCCCGACGGCTCGCCTTACCGGTTGGACGTCGACTATTTCGGCCGGCCCCGGGGCCCCAGCCCGTTCCCCGGCCCCTTTGAACTGCCCCGCGGCGGACGGCACGTCCTGCAGGTCTGGCCGGTCAGTCTGCCGTAGAAAGCATCGTCGACGGGCCGGTCTAGAGGATGTACCGGCTGACGTCCTCGTCGGCGCAGATCGCCGCCAGCCGCCGGCGCACGGTCGCCGCGTCGATCACCACGGATTCTCCGGCGCGTTCCGGGGCCTCGAACGACAGGTCCTCCAGCACCTTCTCCACGATGGTGTACAGCCGGCGGGCGCCGATGTTCATCGTGTTGCGGTTGACCTGCTCGGCGATCCCGGCCATGGCCTCGATGGCCTCGTCGGTGAAATCCAGCTGCACGCCCTCGGTGGCCAGCAGGGCGATCTGCTGGCGCGTCAGGGCATTCTGCGGCTGGGTGAGGATGCGGATGAAATCCTCGCGGGTCAGGTCGCCCAGCTCGACCCGGATGGGGAACCGGCCCTGCAGCTCGGGCATCAGGTCGCTGGGGCGACTGCCGTGGAACGCGCCGGCGGCGATGAACAGGATGTGGTCGGTGCGGACCGGCCCGTAGCGCGTGTTCACCGTGCAGCCCTCCACCACCGGCAGCAGGTCGCGCTGCACGCCCTGCCGGGAGACGTCCGGACCGTGCTCCCTGCCGCCGGCGGCGATCTTGTCGATCTCGTCGAGGAAGATGATGCCGGTTTCCTCCGCCCGGCGCACGGCCTGGCGATGCAGCTTTTCGCGGTCGATCAGCTGCTCGCAGGCCTGCTCGAACAGCATCCGGCGGGCCTCGCGCACGGGCACGCGGCGGCTGCGGTTCTGCTGGGGCATGAGCCGCTCGAAGAAGCTCTGGATGTCCGGGTCGAGCTGATCCACGCCGATGGCGGCCATCATCCCGACGGGCACGGGCCGGTCCTCGGCGGTGATCTCGACCTCCCGGTCGTCCAGCTGCCCGTCGTGCAGCAGAGCCCGCAGCTTTTCGCGGGAACGCTGCCGCTGCGGCGCCGCCTCGCCGCCGGACTCCTCGTCGGCATGCGACCGGTCCGCGGCCGGAACGAGGGCGTCCAGCAGCCGCTCCTCGGCGAGCCGCTCGGCCTGGGCGCGGACCACCTCGGTCTGCTCCTGCCGGACCATGCGGACGGCCTGCTCCACCAGGTCGCGCACCATGCTCTCGACATCGCGCCCGTGGTAGCCCACCTCGGTGTAGCGGGTGGCCTCCACCTTGATGAACGGAGCGTTGACCAGCCGGGCCAGGCGGCGGGCGATCTCGGTCTTGCCGACGCCGGTGGGCCCGATCATCATGATGTTCTTCGGGCCGACGTCGGCCCGGAGGTTTTCCGGCAGCCGCAGGCGCCGCCAGCGGTTGCGCACCGCCACGGCCACGGCGCGCTTGGCCTGGTCCTGGCCGATGATGTAGCGGTCCAGCTCGGCGACGATCTGTCTGGGCGTCAGGTCGGACATCGGACGGTTCGAACTCCGGCGCGGGCCGGGCAGACCCGCCGCCGCCGGGCGGCCCGGATCCCCGCGGCCTGTGCCTGAATGCAGGCATCATCCTCGACCGGCTTCAGAGCACCTCCACCGTCAGCCGGTCGTTGGTGTACACGCAGATCTCCGCGGCGATCTTCAGCGATTCGCGGACGATGTCGTCGGCCGGAATCGCCGAGTGCCGCAGCAGCGCCCGGGCCGCCGCCGCCGCGTACATGCCGCCCGAGCCGATGCCGATGACCCCGTCGCCCGGTTCGATCACGTTGCCGTCCCCGCTGACGATCAGCGAGGTCTGGGCGTCGGCCGCGGCCAGCAGCGACTCCAGACGCCGCAGCAGGCGGTCGGTCCGCCAGTCCTTGGCCAGCTCGATGGCCGCCCGCCGCATGTTGCCCTTGAATTCCTCGAGCTTCTTCTCAAAACGCTCCAGCAGGGCGAACGAGTCGGCCGCCGACCCGGCGAACCCGCACAGCACCTTCCCGCCGGACAGCCGGCGGATCTTGCAGGCGTCGTGCTTGAGGGCCGTCTGCCCCAGCGTCACCTGCCCGTCGCCGCCAATGGCCGTCCGGCCGTCGCGGCGGACCACCAGGATGGTCGTGCTGCGGATCGCTTCGCGGCGCAATGGCATCCAGAGGCTCCTCCCGGCCGGCAAGGCCCGGCGCAGAAAAAAAACGCTATCAGAACGTCTCTCCGGCCGCAACCAAGGCGAAGCTGTGGCGTCCGGACCTGCAGGGGCGTATGATGACCGCGTGGTTTCGAGGGGTCCGTGCCCGACGGAAGAAACGCCATGCCATCGATGCGGACCGGAATCCGGCGGACGACCCTGACGCTGGTGGCCGCCTGGGCAGGGCTGGCCGGTCCGGGCACCGGCGGTTGCTCGCGCTCGCCGCAGGATGAGCCGCTCAGGCAGAGGCCGGCGCTTTCCGCCGGCGCCCCGGCGGAAAACGGGAGCCTGCCGGGCCCCGCGGCTGCGCAGCCGCCCGCAAAGCAGACCGACCGGCCCGCCTCCCGTCCGGCAAGCACCCTGCCGGCGAGCACTTACGATCCGACTCCCCCCTACCCCGTGCGGCTGAATGTTTCCTCGCCCGACGACGACCAGCCCGGCTGGCTGCGCATCCTCCAGATCGACGAAGGCCGGCCCGCGGCCTCGGCCACCGGCGTGTTCCCCGAGCAGAACCTGATCGAGGTGAACACGCAGAACGTCAGACGGATCCGCGTGCACGTGGCCCACCTTCCGCTGTCGGCTCACAAGCGCATCATCCTGCGGATCGACGGGCAGGGCATGGAACTGAGCCGCCGGCACGAGTTCCTGCATCTGGAGCGACGGCCTACGGGCGAGTGGGTGGTGCTCCGGCAGGCCGGGCCGGCAGTCGACTGAGCCGCGGCGGCCGGCGCGCGGGCAGGCGGTTTCACCGCCGGTCGTCCGGGTCGCGTACCTCCGTCGCCTCGACATCGATCACGTCCGGGCCTCCCGGCGACCGGGGCCGGGCATCCAGGAAATCCACGATGACCAAACGCGACCGGAACCAGCGTTTCAGGCGGGCACGCACCCATGCCCGGGTCGGCGGCAGCAGCAGAAGAAGCCCGGCGGCATCGGTCAGCAGGCCGGGGGTGATCAGCATGACCCCGGCGGCCAGCACCAGCAGGGCGTCGATGAGGGCATCGGCCGGCATCTGCCCTGCCGCCAGGCGGCGCTGGATCTCCAGCCAGCAGCGCAGGCCCTCGCGACGGGCCAGGGCGGCCCCCAGCAGGCCCGTGCCGATCACCACCGCGATGGCGGTGCCCGCGCCGGTCGCCCGGCCGAGCCGGATCAGCAGGTACAGCTCGACCAGCGGCACGACGGTAAACAGCAGCAGCAGGCGTGCGACCATGGATTGTCGACCTTCCGGTCCATGTCGGGAACCGGGGGGGCGGATCGTGGCGATCACACCACCTGCGGGACCACGAACGGCTCGCGGTAGTTCCGGGTGAGCATGGCATCGGCCTCGGCGTCGCCGACGAAGCGCTCGGTTCGCGGGTCGAACCGCAGGCTGCGCCCCAGCCGCTGGGCGATGTTGGCCAGGTGGCACAGGGCGCTGGAGTAGTGCCCTTCCTCGATATCGGCGTTCAGGTCCTGCGGATTTCCGCTGCGCACGGCGGCGTGGAAGTTGTGGATGTGATGCACGCCCTCGCCCTTGCAGGCGGGCCCGGGCTTGCCGTCCACAACAATCTCCACCGGCCCTTCGGTGCCGCGGATGGCCATGTATCCCTTGGAGCCGTAGAAGAGGTTGCCGACCGTGCAGCCCCACTCGTTGTGGGTCGGCCGGCCGCGGACCTCGATGACCATCAGGGCCCCGTTCTCGAACTGCAGGGTGGCCACCTGGGTGTTGGGCGTCTCGCCCTGGTCGACGTAGGTGTAGCGCCCGCCCATGCTGGCCACGCGCACCGGCAGGGTCTGGCCCAGTCCCCAGCGGGCGATGTCCACCTGGTGCACGCCCTGGTTGCCGATGTCGCCGTTGCCGTAGTCCCAGTGCCAGTGCCAGTTGTAGTGGAAGCGGTTGCGGTTGAAGGGGCGCACCGGCGCCGGCCCGAGCCACAGGTCGTAGTGCACCCCGGGGGGCGGCGCGGGTTCGTCAGGCTCGATGCCGATGGAGCCGCGGTTCCGGTAGCACAGGACCCGGGCCATGTAGACCTCGCCGATCACGCCCTCCCGCAGCATCCGGATCGCCTCGCGCACGTCGCCGGCCGATCGCCCCTGCGTGCCGTGCTGGACGATGCGGCCGCAGCGGCGGGCGGCCTCGACGGCCTTGCGGCCCTCGAAGATGTTGTGCGACAGGGGCTTCTCGACATAGACGTCCTTGCCCGCCTGGCAGGCCCAGACGGTCGCCAGGGCGTGCCAGTGGTTGGGCGTGGCGATCGAGACGCAGTCGATGCTCCTGTCGTCCAGCACCCGGCGCAGGTCGGTTTCGACCGCCGCTGCGGGGCGTTCGAGCTTCTCCAGATCCTTCAGGCGGGGCTCGAACTGGCTCTCGTCGACGTCACAGAGCACGGCGACGCGAACCTGCCGGGCCTGGGCGTGGTGCCGGACGTGCGTGCCGCCCTGGCCGCGGATGCCGATGCAGGCCACCCGGATCTCCTCGTTGGGCCCGCGGCGCGGCGTGGTCACCGCCACCGGCAGGCGCGGCCCGTCGGCCCCCCGGGAGGCGGCGGACCACCCGGCGGCGGCGACGGCGGATTTCAGCAGGCTGCGGCGACGGATCCGGGACACAGGCACCTCCTCATGCCGGTCGGCGGGGCCGGGAACGCGGCACATCCAACAGGTTAGCGGCGTCCGGCCGGCAGACCAAGGCCGCGCGGGACCGCCAGGGTCCCCGGCGGCGCCCGACCCCAGGCTCACTGCCCGGGCCGCAGCTTGCCCTCGCGCCGCAGGCGGTCCTCCTCCTCCTGCTTCTGCCGGATGGCCTCGCGGGCCACGTCCTCCGGCCGGGTGGCGACTTTGGCGGCCCGGAATTCCTCCATGCCCGGGGGCTCGGGGAACGCCCGGGCGACGTCCAGCCCGGCGGCCCGGCAATGCTCGGTGATCACCGGCAGGGCGGCGTCGTAGGCCCGCCGGCGGATCTCCTCCTGCTCGCGGGCCCAGACCGTCAGCCGCATCGGCAGCGGCATGGCCGGCGAGCTCAGAACGTTCACCAGGGCGTCGGCCCGCATCTGCTCGAACGGCGGAAGCGTGCGGCGGGCCTCGCGGTCGTCGCGGTTCTCGCGCATGTAGCTCTCATAGAGCTCAAATGCGCTGCGCATGCGGTTGCGGAAGTCGTTGCCGTGGCCGGCGGCCAGCGAGAGGTAGGCGTCATAGAACAGCGAGTGCAGGAACATGGTCGTCTCGCGCATGCTCCCGGCGTGCTCGTCGATCAGATCCTGGATGAAAACGCGGAAGGGCACCTGGTAGCGCTCGTTCGTCTTCCCGGTGAACTGATCGGGATAGTGGACCGCGAGGTAGTCCCAGTACTGCACGGCCTCCTCCTCGCGTCCGGCCAGATACAGGGCCACGATGGCGGTCTCGAGGAAGTTGATGTGCCCGCTGCGGAGAATCTCGGCGGTGCGGTTCTCGACCTTCTCGCCGGTCTCCGGGTCGGCGTACATCGGGCCCATCTCGATGTACTTGCGGTGCATCGGCTCGATGTAGGCGAAGTCCGGCATCATCGCCAGGAACGATTCGTGCGGCACGTCCACGTTGTTGCGGAAGATGTAGCGCCCGTGGCGGGCGATGGTCGGCAGCGAGAACAAAATGATCCGGTCGGTGTTGAGCAGGTCGAACGGGTCGAGGTTCCGCAGGGTGCGGACCTTGTCGGTGCCGTACAGGCCCCAGTAGATCGCCTGCGACCAGGGCGTGCGCCAGTCGATGGGCACGGGCGACTCGGTGCCCATCCGCCGGGGCAGCTGGTGCATGAAGGCCGGGTCCATCTTGTACTGCTCGCGGAGCACCTTGGCCCGCAGCCAGGCCAGCAGCGGCTGAAAGTCCTCCGGCGGGGCGCGGTCGAAGAACCCCGCCAGCCCGGGACGCTCGCCGCCGCCGGGAGGCGCCGCGGTGAAGGCGGCCATCTCGCGTTCCTGCAGGTATTTCGCGTAGGGGCGGAAAAACGACAGCTCCAGGGGGTGGAAGACACGCTGCGCCGTGGTGGCGGCCCGGACGTCCACGCCCAGGCGGGCGAGTTCCTCCACCAGCGGCGCGACGCCGGGGCGGACGGCCAGAAGCTCCTCCAGCGTCGCCGGGGCCTCGGCCACCGGCCGCAGGAAGTCCGCGGCCTCGGCGTCCGGCACGCCGGCCGGCGGCGGCCCCAGCAGCGTCTCCATCGTCGACGCCCAGGTGCGCTTGTAGTACATCTGGAAGTCGTCCATCATGTCCCCGACCTTGTGGAACCACGTCCAGGCCAGCTGGTGGTACAGGGAGACGACCTTCTCGTTGTTGGGAATGCCCTCGTCGCGCAGCAGGCGGATGCCGTTGTAGACCCACTGCCAGCGCTCCTGGCCGGTGTGGGTCGCCACCGAGATGTTGTAGGCCATGTTCCAGGACTGGAAGCTCCACACCGCCGCGAAGCGCGGCTGCAGCGTGCAGATCCACTTGGCCAGCTGGTGCGACTCGTAGTACTTGCCCTCCTCCTTGAGCCGGTCGGCCCGCACCCAGAGGTAATCGGCGGCCAGGCCGCGGAAGGTGCCGCCGGCGGCGCTGATCCAGGCGTACTTGGGCGGCAGCTCGGCGTAGATGTTGGACTGCAGGACCAGCTGCAGATCCCTGCGCTGGCGGTTGATCGGGCCCTGGAGCATGGCCGCACCGGCCACGCAGGCCGCCGCGCCCGCCAGGGCCGCCAGCTGGATCAGGGTGGAGGATCTCCGGGCCCGGACCCGGGCAATCACGAACGCGCTGTGGTCGCGCATCTCGGGCACGCCGTCCTCACCTCGCCTCGCCGCCGTCGCCCCGCACCGCGCGGAACACCCGCCGCCGGCCGGATCGATCCCCGCGCCGGCCGCGCGGCTTCAGGCCGTGGGCCTGGCCACCTCGCGCAGCGTCAGGATGACCGAGGCGACCACGCCCAGAATCAGGCCGCGCACCAGCACCAGGTACGCGACCGCCTGGAACGTCCACACCAGCGGGATCAGCCGCCCGGAGGCCACGTTGCCCGCCGCGTCATACCGCGAGAAATCCGGCACCAGCCGCACGAACGTCCGTCCGATCCACCGCAGCGGCGGGCCCAGGACCCACATCGGGTCGGCTTTGCCGCTCGTGCCCGGCTCCACCCACTCCATGGCGTCCATCAGGAAGCCCCCGCTGGCGGACGCGAAAAGCACCAGCATCAACGCCATGCACGCCACCGGGAAGGAGACGAAGCAGGAGGCGGCCAGCCCCCCGGCCGCCAGGAAGGCCAGCCGGCACCACAGAATCGCCAGGCAGCAGAACAGGTTCCAGTGGAACTGCCCGATCCCGTACAGCAGCTCCAGGCTGTCGGAGCCCTCGAAGGTGACGGTGAAACCGCGGTCCGCCAGAGCGATCAGCACGTACAGCACGCCTTCGCGGTTGACCGCGGCCAGGGGGATCGGGACCGTCTGGAAGCGGTCCACCAGGCACTCCAGCTCGACCGGGACCATCTGGGTGTCGGGGTCTTCGGGGTCGCCGCAGTACAGCCGCACCAGGGCGGCGACGTCCGAAAGCCCGCCGGTGTGCGTGGGCTTGAAGCGCAGGTGCAGGTAACCCTCCTGCTCGCGATCGACCCGCAGGTTGCGGAAGATGAACTGCCGCGCCTGCCCCGGCGGAATCGACCGCCAGCCGGCACGGTAATTGTCCACCAGGTTGCGCCGTACGGTCTCGACGCCGTCGGGCGACACGTCCTGCAGGCGGTTCTCCTGCCGGAGGCGGCGGATCTCCTCCTCGGCCAGGGCCTCGAAGTCCGGCGGGCTGGGCTGGGTGCCGTGCCGCACGCTGAGGACCTCGAACTGCAGGGCCTCGCGGTCGCCCGGCACGCTGGTCGGCTGGCGGGCGAGGTACCACACCGCCGCCGAGACGGCCAGCAGCGTGACCCCCAGCAGAGCGGCGTTCAGCAGCATGATCCCCAGCCACTTGCCGGCCACCAGCTTCCAGCGGGACAGCGGCTTGCTGACCACGGTGAAGACGGTCTTGTTGCGGATCTCGTCGGCCACCGCCGCGCAGGAGAGAAACACGGTCAGCAGGCTCAGCAGCAGCCCGACCGCGCCGAGGGCATAGGCCAGGCAGCTCTGCACCCGGCTGCGCAGGGTGACCCCGTCGCCGTCCACCACGAACGGCAGCACCGCCAGCAGGCCCAGCTGCACGGCGATGAACAGGATCGCGATCCGCCGGCGGATGCTCTCGGCGACCATGAGACGGGCGATGGCCCAGATGCCCTGCATGGCGCGCTACTCCCCGGGGGCCCGGCGGCCCTGGGCCCGGCGAACGAGGTCGTCGATGACGCCGGTGTCCGCCTCGGCGGCCTGCGGCGGGGACGGTTCTTCCGGCAGGGTACCCCCGGCAGGCCGGCGGGTCCCGGCGACCAGTTCCTCGATGACTTCGCGGGCCGGCCCGGCCGTCGCCGGCGGGGTCTCCGG
>CAZSYS010000057.1:0-18061 GCA_964611365.1 uncultured Planctomycetales bacterium | reverse complement strand
GTGCACGGCTCTCCGTGCGGCTCGAGATCCGGGTGCTGGGAACACCGACGGCGGAGACCCTGAATGTCGCCACGGCCGGCTCGGGACCGACTCTGGACGCCGCCGTCAGGCGGATCGGCCAGCAGTCGGCCCCGGAGCGTCTGGCATGCGTGGCCGCCGGGCTGGCCCACACGGCCAGGACGACCATCCTGATGTACCTCCTGGGCGGACCGGCCACACACAAGGCCCTGGTGGCTCGAACCGGCCTGGACGGCGGACCGCTTTACCATCACCTCCGCGAGCTGCGATCCGCCGGCCTCATCGGACCCAAGCGGCGGGATCTCTACGAGCTGACCGGGCCGGGACGACGGGCCATCCTGGTGGGTCTGGTCCTGGCGAAGGCTGTCCGCCAGGGTTAAGCCGCCTGTCCGGCAAGGGGGGTGACCGGCTTTGAGAAGACAAACCGGTCAAGCCCGGCGCCGAGGCGTGTCGGGCGAGCAGGGCTGACTGCTCGGATGGTCGGGAAATCATCCAAGGCGGGCAAGCATTTGCAAACCGGTGGCCTGCGCTGACGGAAAACCGGCTGAAGCACGACCCGGTCCGCTGGGTCAGTGTCGATTTTTGAACCCCCCTGCCGACGTCCGATAATGCATGTTATGTTGCGTTGAGCATGGCCGGGAATCGCCCGGGCCGCCACACCCCGACAGACTGCCCGCACGCCAGATGGCGGCCGCGCCCCAACCCGGTCGTCTGGCGATCAGCCGGCCGGCTTGCCCGAGGTTTCGCGGAACGCCGGTCGGCTCGACAGCGTGAAGACCACCAGTTCTTCTCCGGTCGTCGTGCTGATGTCGTGATGAAGGCTCAGCATGCTGACACCGGTGACTTCCTGAACCAGGGCCTGCAGGACCGGCCTGGCCGTCTCGATCAGTTGAATTCGAACCTGCTTGAGCAGGTCGCGGCCTCGCTCGGGCGACAGCGACTTGACCAGTTGCTGCTCGGCTGCGGTCAGAACCCCCTGGAGCCGGATGACCACGAGGTCGCCGATCAGGTGGGCGTGGATGCCCGTGGGACCTCGTCCCATGTACTCCTGCTCGAAGCGAGTCATCCCCTCGCAAATGGCGGCTTCAATCTGGCCCTGGGTGCGCATGGCGTCCTCATTCGGGAAGGCCGTTCCGGCCGGCCACCGTTCCGCGGGGGCCGACTTGCATTCGGCGGCCGAGGGAGACTATCATATAGCCAGTCGGACAACAGGCCGAACGGCGGATTGACCGGACGGTCACGGTTGGACCGGCAGTCGGATGACTAGCCGAAGGGCAAACCGGGCAGCGCCTGGTGGGCCCGTTGAATAGTACGCCGGCGCCGCGGAATCCTTTGTGGGGTCCGCTGCGCCGGTTTTTTGTTGGCCGCGTCGCGATGCAGCGGGCATGTGCCTGCTGCCCGGGCACCCCGGGAAGGCGCAGGCGACCTACCGGACGGAATCGGATCCGGGCAGGCTCAGGGCTGACTGCGGGACCGCGACGCCGGGACGCCGGCCGTGCGCAGCCGGCAACAGGCACCGACCCGCGAATCCAGGTCGGGTGGCCAGGAAGCATGGGAGGAACAGGCATGCTGACCGTGACACCAGGAGCCGGCATCCGATTGCTCCGCCGGCTGAAGCGCAAGAATGTCGCCGAAGACATGGCCATGCGGTTCACACGGGGCGCCGCAGGCTGGAAGCTGCGACTGGATCAGGTCCGCCCCGCGGACACGGTCATCGTGCACGGAGGCCGGACCGTCCTGCTTCTTGATGAGGCGGTTGCGCGCGACATGGCCCACATGACGCTGGGCGTCAGGAAGACGGTGTCCGGGCCTCGATTCGCGCTGGCCGGCGGACATGCCCTCTGAGGGGACCGCCCGCCGGGCGCTAATCGAGGAGACTTGATGACGCATCGAAGCCGTCCCACACAGGTCAAGCGTGAGCGCGAGCAGCAGAAGCGCGAACGTCAGCGAAAAAAGGCCGAGAAGGCCGCCGCCAAGCGCAAGCGAAGGGCGATCGCCCGCAGCACCGGCGCGCATGCCGTGATCATCGAGACAGACGGCCCCGGGGGCGATGGGATGCCCCCCGAAGAATCATCCCCGCCGCAGGGGCATCCTCCGGCGGCCGCGATGATCGATCCGGGGCCCGCCGGCCGGAGAGCCGATGAGCCCGGGTACAAGCATGGAGGCACGACGGATGGAACTGCCCCGCCGCAGGCCGGATGACGCCTGCCTTCCCGACGGCTCCATGCAGCGTGCGATCGGCCTGCTGCGGCGCAGCGGCCTGGGGCGAGAGCTCCGCGTCGGCATCGTCTACGCCTTCGACTTCCGCACGCGCATGCTGCCCTACTGGTACACCGACAAGCGCATGGCCCCCTGCTCGGTCCGCACCCTCGGCGATGTGCTGAATGCCGCCGGCTTCACGCACGTGCGGATCGTCCTGCAGCAGTGGAACCCGCGATTCCGCCCGAGCAGCGCCCGACTGGCCGGAAGGCCGCTGGATCTCCTGCTCATCTCCGCGATGCAGGTCCACGCCGAGCCGGCCTATGACCTGATCCGCGACGCCCACCGTCTCGGCGACGCCCGGCCGCTCATCCTCGCGGGCGGCCCCAAGGCGGCCTACGAGCCGACGGACTTCCTGGAGATCGGACCGGAGCCCGGCGTCGGTGCCGACTGCGCCGTCACCGGGGAGGTCTTCGTGCTCCTGGATCTCCTCCTGGCCATGGTCGGGGTCCGCGAGGGCGACGAACCGCTTCGCCGGACGTTCGACCGCGCCGCGCGCTCGCATGCGCTGTGCCCGGTCCCCGGCCTCGTCTATCCCGACCCCCATCGCGCCGGCGGCCGGCCGGTCGCGGTTCATACCGGCGTTCAGCGGCTGCTGAAAAACCTCGACGAGCTGCCGGTGCCGGACGCCGGTTTCCGGATGCTGGAGCCCCCCCACCGGGGCCCGGGCCTGCGGAGCCTGCCGCTGGATCCGCGCAGGGTGGCCTCACGCTCGCCCATGGCCTCGATCGTCTCCACCCAGGGATGCCGGTTCAACTGCTCCTTCTGCGGCATCCCGGCCCTGAACCAGCGCACCTGGCGGCACAAGAGCGCCCGGCGGCTCACCGATGAGATCCGGCACCTGCACGAGACGTTCGGCATCAGAGTGTTCTTCGGCACCGACGACAATTTCTTCAACGACCGCGCCACCCTGCTGAGCGTCATCACCACGCTGGCCGCCGAACGCACGCGCGGCGTGCCCCTGGGCGAGACCGTCCACATCTACACCGAGGCCACCCAGTCCGACGTCTACCGCCACCGCGATCTTCTGCCTCTTTGCCGCCGGGCCGGCCTGCGCGGCATCTGGTTCGGCATCGAGGACATCACCGGCGAACTGGTGAACAAGGGCCAGGATGCCGGCAAGACCGCCGAACTGTTCGCCCTCCTCCGGAAGCTCGGCATCGAACCGATGGCCATGCTGATCCACAGCGACCGCCAGCCTCTCCGCAGCCGGGGCAAAGATCTCTCCGGCCTGCTCAATCAGGCCGACTACCTCTTCCGGCACGGAGCCGTCTCGTATCAGTGCACGTACCTGGGGCCGGCGGTCGGAACCCGCGACTTCGAGCCGGCCGCCGAGTCGGGAGCCATCTTCCGCAGGGTCGGCGGCAGGCCGGTCCCCGAGGCTTTCTACGACGGCAACCACATCAGCGCCTCGATGCATCCGCAGCCCTGGCAGCGCCAGCTGAACATCCTGCGGGCCTATGCCCGTTTCTACAACCCGTTGAACACCGTCCGGGCGATGTTCTGCTTCCGCAACGATGCCGTGTCGGCCAAGCGGGTGATCTTTCAGATCGCCGGGCAGATCGGCCTGCTGATGACCCTGCCCAGGCTGATCGGCTGGGCCTGGCGCCTCCGGCGCGGACCGATCGAGCCCTGGAACGGGGTGCAGCCGGCGAGAATGCCGATCATCGATGCCGCCAGCGGCCAGGAGATCCAGTGGGCCATCCGCCGCCCGCCCAGCCTGCACCCGGTTGAACCTCCGCCGGCACCGGCTTGGAGCCACAGCCCGCGGCATCCGCCGTGCGATCTGGCCGCATGTTCAGCGGCGGGCACGGCTTCCTGATCCGCCGACGCCCGGACCGCCGGAGATCACCAGCACCGCGATGTGACCCCCGAAGCCCATGGAGATCTTCAGAACCGCTCCGCCCTCCAGTTCGACCGCCTCCCGCGGCCAGCACCGCCGCGGCAGGCGGGGATCCGGCTCCAGAAGCGTGCTCAGCCCGGGTTGCCGGCGCTCCGCGACGGCCAGGCATGCCACCGCCGTCTCCACCGCCCCGGCCGCGCCCAGAAGGTGCCCGACGGCACCCTTGATCGACAGAACCGGTACGCCGGCCGCCCGGGGGCCCAGCAACGCGGCGATCGCCAGGGCCTCACATGCATCGTTGGACTCCGTGCCCGTGCCGTGGGCGTGAATGGATTGAATATCGCCCGGATGCACCCCAGCCCGCCGGCAGGCGGTTCGAAGAGCGTACTCAAGCGATGCTGCGTCGGCCGATGCGGCCGTGAGGCCGGCCGGGTCGGTGGCGCAGGCCCAGCCGGAGATCCCGGCCAGCACCGGTCCACCTCGGGCATCGGCCCCCCGCCGGCTTTCCAGGACCAGAATCGCAGCCCCCTCACCGGGAACAAAGCCTTCCCGCGTGGCATCGAAGGGCCGGCAGGCCCAGGCGGGTCCCAGATCCCGATGTGGCCGGGCCAGAACACCCATGCGATCAAAAGCCGCCAGCCACAGCGGGGCCAGCGAGGCGTCGCTGCCGCCGCACAGCACCCGGTCCGCGCGACCCTCGGCGATGAGCTGAGCCCCGCGAATGATCGACCAGGTGCCGGTTGCGCACGCGGCCACATGGGCCGGGGCGCCGCCCCGCAAACCGAATCGTTCGGCCACGGCACGGGCCGGACCGTCTGGCGGAGCATCCGGCAGCAGCCCGGCCAGGTCGGCGGACAGACCCGGCCGCCGGGCGGCCCCCCGCTGTCGAGCCGGGTGATGCCCCAGGGACTCCAGAACGGCCGAGAGTGTCAGGATACCCCCCTTGCTGGTGCCCACGCAGGCCGCCACGCGATCAGGCGCCAGATTCCCGACGGCCTCCGCGCCCAGCCCGGCGCGGGCTACCGCCTCCTCGGCCGCGGTTACGGCGAGCTGGCAGACCCGGTCCCGCTGAGACATGCCCGCCGGAGGCTGATATGCGGGCACGGCAGCGCCGATCCAGGGTGGCCTGCCGGCGGCGGTATCGAGCTCCAGCGGCCCGACCGCCCGCACGCCGTCCAGAAGGGCTTTCCAGGACTGCAGGGCCCCCGCCCCTGCCGGCGAGACGATTCCGACACCGGTGACCACGACACCTTCGGGCATGCGAGCTCGATTCCCGCCAGGTCGCCGCCTCGCTTCAGACAGGCTGGTTGCGACCGCAGCACGGGTGTGCAGCCGGCGCAGCGGCCGGTGGCAGGTCCTGATCCGTCCCCCCCCGCGGTTGCGCCGGGCGAGCCAGCGTCAGCCCCAGATCCCGGACCATGCGGCGGTCCTCCGCCGGCGATCGCCCGGGGGTGGTCAGATAGTTGCCGATCAGGAAGCTGTCGGCCCCGGCCAGGAAGATCCAGCTCTGCAGGTCGCCCAGGCAGGCTTCCCGCCCCCCGGCCACCTTGATCTCCTTGTCCGGCAGGATCAGCCGCGTCAGGGCGATGATCCGCAGGCATTCCAGCGCCGGCAGGCGGGCCTGGTGTTCCAGCGGCGTCCCGGGGATGGGTATCAGGAAATTCAGCGGCACGATGTCCGGCCCCAGCTCGCGGAGCTCCAGCAGCAGGTCGAGCCGGTCGGCCCAGGTCTCTCCCATGCCGAACAGCGCCCCGCTGCACACCATCATGCCCGCCTGCCGGACGTGCCGGAGCGTCGCCAGGCGGTCGTCGTAGCTGTGGGTGGTCACGATCCGCGGAAAGAACCGCCGCGAGGTCTGCAGGTTGTGGTTGTAGCAGGCGGTGCCCCACTCGGCCAGGCGCCGGGCCTGCTCGGCGTCCAGGCAGCCCATTGAGGCGCAGGCCCGCACCGCCCCGCGGTCGCGTATCGCCCGGATGACCCTCCCCCACCGCTCGATGTCCCCGTCGTCGGGGGCATAGCCGCTGTTGACCACGCCGAACGCCTCGGCGCCGTCGGACGCCGCGGCCTCGCAGGCCTGGAGGACCTGCTCGGCGGTGAGTTCGCCGGGCCGGCAGCCGGCCGTCCGGTAGTGCCCCGACTGGCTGCAGAACGCACAGTCCTCCCCGCAGGCCCCCACCCGGGCGGCCACGATGCTGCAGCAGCGAGCCAGTCGCCCGCGATGGTGCTCGCGGATGCGGCTGGCGGCGGCGAAGAGCTCCGGCAGCAGCTCCGCCGGCATCTCCGCCAGGGCCGCAGCCTCCGCACGCTCCAGCGGGCGGCCCCGCAGGATCTGCCCGGCGCAGGCGTGGACTTGCTCGCGGTTCATCAACCTCGGGATCCTGTGCAGCGGGTTACTTGGAACGCCGGGGAGGCTCGGCGGGCATGCGTTGCAGCGGGGCCAGGTCGATCTGCTGGATGAGCTCCACCTGGCCGACGGCGGTGTTGAAGCCGTACACGTTCATGCGCTGCAGCGCCGCGTCCACGATCACCACCAGCTCGGCGGCGGCGTTGAGATTGCAGGTCGTGACGATGAAATCGCCCGAGTTGGCGGTCTGCCCGGCGGCCAGCGCGGGCGCCGGCCCCATGGCCTGCAGCAGCGCCACGCCGGTCAGCAGAATCGTGGCCGTGATGCTCATCGTGGCGATCGCCAGGTCCTTGCCGGTCATCATCGGTCGTCCTCGCGGCCCGGCGACGCGGGCCGTCCGCCTCCACGCTCAGCGACGGAAATCCCGGGCCAGGTCGCGCGAGCCGACCAAACCGATCGCCGTCGGCTCGACGCCCGGCATGGTGGTGCGGAACGCATGCATCTGCATGGTCCGCAGATCCACCAGGTAGAGGGCGTCGTTGTTCATCTCCGCTTCCGCCGCCACCAGGATGAACTCGCCGCTGCGGCCGATCCCCTGCGCCATCGCGGCCGGCGGCGAATACGCGCCCAGCACCAGAATCGCCGCCAGAGCCGCGTTCAGGACCAGCAGCAGGGTGATCACCGCGCCCTTGTTCATCCCCGTGCTCCTCTCGGGCCCGGCCCGCCGGCGGCACCAGCCCGGTCACTGCAGGTTCGAGCGTTTGCACGGCAGGAACGCCACCACCATGCACCCGATCACGAAGCCGGCCATGAAGAGCCAGTCCATCGCCGAACCGCCGGCTTCGGTGATCGACAGCTCCGGGACCTCGTACTCCTGGGCGAACACCGCCGCCGCCCCGGTCAAAGCCGCAATCGTCTGCATCGCCAGCCTGCGCATCGCACGCTCCGCTCACCATCAAACGCCCGGCATTATAGCCGCCGCCGGCCGTGGCTCAAGCCGCGCGGGGGTGCCCCTGCGGAACAGTCCACGCACGCCGCGAGACGCGGCCTGGCGGCGCCCCGCGGCCGATCATGGACGTCCGGCCGCCGGCCGGGGTGGCAGCAATCCCCTTCCGCGCAGCCAGGCCTCGCACAGCCCGGGCCAGGCGTCCGTGCCGTCCTCGGACCGGCCCAGACCGTAGCCGTGGCCGCCCTTCTGAAACACGTGAAGCTCGGCCGGAACCGCCGCCCGGCGCAGGGCGGCATAGAACGCCAGGCTGTTCTCGACCGGCACCCCCACGTCATCCGTGCTGTGCACCAGAAAGGCCGGCGGAGTCCGCGGCGTGACCTGCTTCTCGCTCGACAGAGCCAGGGCCGCGGCCGGGTCCGGCGGCTCCCCCAGAAGACTGTTGCGCGAGCCCCGGTGCAGCCAGGGCTCGGTCATGCTGATCACCGGGTAGACCAGCACCAGGAAGTCCGGCCGGCTCGAACGGCGTTCGACCGGATCGTCCGCGGCCGGGACGCCCTCGTCGAAACGGGTTCCCGCCGTAGAGGCCAGATGCCCGCCGGCCGAGAACCCCAGGACACCGATGCGATTCTCCGACAGGCCCCACTCACCGGCGCGGTGGCGCACCAGGCGGACCGCCCGCCTTACGTCCTCCAGCGGAGCCGGGTGGCCGAACCCGCTCCCGCGGTGGCGGTAGACCAGGACGAACGCCGCGACCCCGCTGCGGTCGAGCCATTCGGCCACCTGTCGGCCCTCGTGATCCAGGGCGAGGTTGCGGTACCCTCCTCCCGGACAGATCACCATCGACGTTCCGCAGCGTTTTTCCGCGGCCGGCAGATGGAGGATCAGACGCGGCCCGTTCGTCGCGGTGCCGGCCTGACCCGCGGCCGGAACCGGCCGGAGCGGCAACTCCGTCTGGTCGCCGCGGGCAGCGGCCTGCGGGATGAGCATCCAGGCCGCCGGCAGGACGATCCAGGCCGCCGGCAGCCATCCGGTGGCCCGACGTGTGCAGAATGCCATTCGTGTCATATATACGTCTCTCTTCGGCCGGGCGGATCACCGGGGCACAGCCAGGTCCGCCAGGAACTCCGGTGAAACCACCTTGCCCACCAGGAAAAACTTGCGGTCGCTGTGCCAGAACACGTCGCGTCCGCCGCGGGTCGTGAAACTGGAGTACAGACCCACATCGACGTTGACCCGCCAGGGCGACTCTTCGGGCCTGCGGCCGTCGGGCCCCACGCCCCCGGTGTCCATGAACGGCCTGGAATCGCTGAACCAGATCGGCTGATCGGCTCCCGGCCGGAACTCGCCCAGGGCGACAAAGCACGGCCGGCGCGGCCCGTGGGTGGCCTCGGGCGTGCGGTCGATGTCGCCGCGGTTGTTGTGGTGGAACAGGGCGTATCGCCCGTCGCTCAGCCGGTAGATCGGACAGCAGCCCACCGGCTGCAGGATCGGCAGTCCGTGGTCGCGGCGCAGCAGCGGGCGAGGGTTGCACCAGGTCCGCCCGTCGTCGGCCGAGAGGCTGTACCAGATGTACCCGCTGTTGGTGCGCATGACGCAGAACAGGCGGTCGTCCGGAAGCCGCACCAGGCTGGGTTCCTGGGCGACGCTCAGCAGCGGGTACCTGAAGTGCGGCACGCGCAGGGCCTGGTCGCCCCAGGCCGAGAAGGTCACCTGCAGGTCCTTCGGATCGGGGTGGTCATCCACGTTCTCGAAGCGCATGAACTCGCAGACCGACTCGATCTGGGTCCAGTTCTCGACCTTCTTGAGCCGGGCGGCGGATACGTGCACCCAGCGCGTGTATCCGACGAACCACCGCCCCTGCAGATCGCGCATCGGCAACTGCCAGACGATCCACTCGCCGGGGATTTTGCCCGACGGGTCGTCGTAGGGGCTCCGGGGCAGCGGCACGGCCTGCGGCGGCGACCAGGTCGATCCGAGGTCATCGCTGTACGTGCCCTCCATGATGCCGGTGTGCATCTTGATCCAGCCCTGGGTGCCCTGGTTGCGGGTGCACAGGACGTAGATCCGCCCCCGCCGGGAGACCAGCGGAAAGCCCCAGCTGGCCATGTGTGCCGGGTCGTCGGGTCCGCGCGGCCCGACCACGTGAACCGGCGGGCTCCAGGTCCGGCCCTCGTCGGCCGACCGCGCGAACACCACGCGGTTGCCCGGCGGACCGGTCGGAGCGTTGACATTCTGGGTCCACACGGCCATCAGCGAACCGTCCGGACCGTCAAAGACCAGGAAATGCTCGTTGTGGCAGTCGTGCGTGGATCCGTCCACGCTGCCGGGAACAAAGGCGATGTAGTCCGGACGGGTCCGAAGCACTTCGCGCTGCAGGATCTGGCCGATGTCCGCCGCAGCGGTGGTCTGCTCCGCAAACGCAGTCTGCCCTGGAGCCGTGGTCTGTCCCGGAACCGTGGTCTGCCCGGCGGCCGCGTCCGGCCGAACCCCCGGCAACAGCAGCGCCGGCAGTGCCGGCAGCAGCAGAATCTTCCACGCCCGGGCGTAAACCCCGGCCGAAGACCGGGCACGGGTCATCGCAGGATCCGATCGCATGGCTCACTCGTCCCTGAACTGAAAGGCGTACAGGTGACAGCTTTTCATCTCGAAACGCAGCCGGACCGGTCTGCCGGCCAGGGCCTTGAGGTCGCTGCCGCCGGACCAGCGCACCGGCCGGTCGATCTGGTTGGCGGTGTGAATCAGCTCGCAGTCGCCGGGGCCGAAGCCCTCGATGGGCGTGCCGTCGGCGTTCAGCAGGCCGACCCGCAGCGTCCCCTCGGCCGAGGTGTCGACGTTGAGGACCAGCCGGTTTCCGGCGAACACCAGCGGCTCGGTCGTGAAGCTGCCGCCGGTCCACGGGGCGTGCACCGACACGAAGCCGTCGCGCCGCAGCACCAGCCGGCTGAGCACCGCGATGTTGCGGTCCGCCCCGAGCCCGGCCTCGCTGAGCAGCCGCTTGTTGTTCTCGTTGCGGTCCCAGCCGTGGAGCCAGTCGCTGGCGCGGTAATACATGTACATCTCCCGCCCGTCGACCGAAGGCACCAGCCCGTGAATCACCCGCGCCGAAGCCCAGTCGAACTCCCCTTTCATGCCCAGCGGAACAAAAGGCCGGCGGTCAAAGCGCTCCCAGATGATGCCGTCGCGGCTGGCGGCGAACTGGGTGTGCAGCGGGCCGGCGTTGATCGGCGTTTCCCGGCGGAACTCGGGCATCTGGCCGCCCAGGTAATGGAAGTAGGCCTGCGGGAACATGTAGTAGGCGTCCTGGGCCCAGGGGTACTTGATGGCCGAACTGGAGTAGTAGTCCACCCACCGGTCGCCGGGCTCGGGGCCGATCACCACCTGCATGTCCTGGGCGACGGGAAAGCCGCCGAGCTCCGGAGACTCCGCCCGGGCCACGGCCCGGCCCTGAACGCCTTCACCGAACAGATTGCGCCGGCAGTAGGCCACGTAACGCTGGATGCGGTCGTCCCAGAACAGGATGTTCTGCGAGTCCAGGTGATGGCGTTTGCCCTCCTCGCGGAAGGTGATGATGCTCTTGTGGGTCACCTGCCAGCGGATGCCGTCCGGCGAGGAAAGGATGTGCAGCCCCGGCCCGATCGCCCCGAACCGGCAGAACATCCTGAATCGCTCGGCCGCCGGAGCCTTCGGATCGATAAACACCAGTCCGCCGTCCTGCCCCATGGTCAGCCCCGCGGCGCCGTGGCCGACCACGATGTTGTTTCGACGGCTGCCGGCGTACTCGACGATGCCCAGTTCCGGCTTGTGCCAGGTAATGCCGTCGGCGGAGGTGGCGTAGCAGATCGAGCCGCGGCCGTGGCCCTGGTCCCACTGGACGTCGTCCATCACGTGGTACCAGGCATGATAGGTGGTACCGTCGTGCAGCACGTTGCTGTACGGCCCGACGCCTCCGGCTTCCCACGGGTGCTCGGACCGGATGGTCCACTCGCCGGTCTTGCGCGGGGCGTGAACCTCCAGCTCGACCCCGGCGGCCTCGGCCAGGAAACGGCGGTCGATGAAGACCTGACGGCGGCTGCCGATGTCCAGCGGCGCGGCTTCCGTCGATGCGGCCCCGGCCGGCACAAGCGGCCCCGCGGTCACCATCAGAGCCCAGGTCATGCCCGCGATGCGGGCCTCCTTCCGGATGCACATGGCTTGCCTCCTTGGTCCGGCGCCGAGCGACCTGCCTCCCCGCCGCGGCGGGTCAGGTCGTCCAGGCGCGGAGCTCCTCGGCCGAAGTGATGAACCGCCCCACCGGCCGGTCGGCCGACCAGTCCGTCTCGCCGAACCGGATATGCCCGTCGCCGAACGACGCCAGCAGCGAACGGTCCCCCCGCTCGCGGACCACCTCCACGCCCGCCGAGCCGGACCAGAACTCCCGGCCGGCCTTGAAGTCGAAACGGTCCAGGCGGTCGCTTTCGATGATCCAGCATCGGATTTTCGTGTCGCGGACCGCCGCCTTGAGGGTCAGAAACCACCGCCCCCGCTTATGGAACATCTTCGCTGATTCGAAGCTGCCCTGCGGGTGGCCGCCCTCCAGACGCGGCTCATATCCGTCGGACGGTCCGACGACGATCGGACCGTGATCCTCCCAGCTTCGCAGGTCCGTCGTGCTGCACAGGGCGATGCAGGTGGCCCCCTCGCGCGTATTGGCCGTGTAGGTCATCCAGAGCCGCCCGTCGTGCCTGAACAGGTCCGGGTCCCGGCAGCTGGCGATGCCATCGGTCCGCCAGAACGCCCACGGCCGGTCCCTGCAGGGCGAGATCGGGTTGTACGGGCAGCGACGCCAGTTGAACAGGTCCCGGCTGAACGCCAGCCCGATGTCCTGCGACAGGACCGCGCTCACGCCGGTGTAGGCCATCAGGTACTCCTCCCCGTGGCGGATCACGCACGGCGCCCAGACATGGGCCCCCTCCCACGTGCCCGGCCGGACCCACATCACCGGCTCGTGGACCTCCCACTCGAACAGGTCGGCCGTGGACGCGTGGCCGAAATAGGCCTCGTGGCCGGGATAGAACGGCGTGCCTTCCTGCAGCCGCCGCTCGATGTAGAAAAAATGGTACCGCCCCTCGTGCGCGGCGGTTCCGAAATCCGCCACGCGGCCCCCCACCGGCCGGAAGCCCGTCTGGATGATGTCCACGGGCGGCCGGCGGTAAAACCCGGCCCGCATCGCGGCCAGCTTCTCCTCGAAATCGATGATCGTGCCGGGACGGGAGGCCTGCCCGAAGACCTGTCGCCAGGCCGGCCAGGCGGCGCCCAGGCCGGCCGCCTGCAGCAGGCGGCGCCGCGGGATGACCGCGGGTGAAGGTCGTCTCGCCATCGGCTGCTCCGGATACGAGCTTGCGTGCCCGCGTGGCGGGGCCATACTATAACCGCCCATCCCGCCGGACGGAAGGCTCGCGTGGCGGGGCACGCCTTCAGTCGCCGGCCGCAAAGTCCGCCAGGCAGGCCTTGACCACCGCGGCACAGGGCCCGGGGCGTGTCTGCAGCAGGGCGTGCGGGCCATCGATCCGCCGCAGCACAAAGCGGTCGAACCGCCGCGCGAACCAGCGGGCGCAGGCCGGAGGCACCAGCCGGTCCGCCGAGGCCTGCAGGTAACAGGAGGGGCAGACATCGCGCCGCACCCGGAACGTCCGCCGGCGGCATACCAGGCGCAGCCGGTGGGCGATGACCTCCGGGCGCACCGCCCGTCCCGCCTCGCGAAGCAGCCGCAGCTGCCCGTCCGTGGCGTCCGCGCCGGCGAAGAAGTGCCTCATTACCCAGTCGGGCGCCTCCGCGATCCGCTTCCCCGCCCGGGCGACGATTCCCCCGACCCAGGGCAGCAGGCGACGCGGCGGGCCGGCGAAGGCCGCGCACCAGATGATCCCCCGCAGCTGCGGCCGGGGCTCCCGCAACAGCGTCAGCGCGACCAGCCCGGAGAAGGACTCGGCCAGCAGCACGAACGGTCCCCGCGGCAGCCCGGCCTCCGCGCAGGCGGCGTGTTCCTCGATGGACATCAGGCGGTCCGGCGGATAACGCAGGACCACCACGGGCACCGCCGGCCCCAGTCGCTCCAGCAGCGGGCCGAAGGCCGTGCCGGTGCCGTCCAGGCCGGGCATCAGCACCAGCGTCGGAACGTCAGCGGGCATGAACGTCAGCCTCCCGACGGTTGCCCGGCGGCCGATCGCACTCGGGCCGCGGGCCTCCCCCGCGCGACGCTGGCGGAGTGATTATCGGCACCCGGCCGCGGGCCCGCTCCCGGACCGGCCGGACCGGCCGCCCTGCTTGCCCCCGCGCCTGGGCGAATCTTAGACTTCTCGTGAGTACATGCGCAGCCTGCGCAAGCGCGTCAGAGGCCTGTTCCGGCGGCTTGCCGGCATCGCAAGGCCGTCCCCGGCGGGCGACGGTTGCCGCCGTGGCGAGCGAAAAGCCGCCTTCCGCGGACAGGAGCCGGACCCGGCAGGCTGAACAGGTACCCGCCTGAGGAATCGCCAGACCGGGGAAAGGCCATGTCCATGTTCAGGGTCCGCTTCACCGACGGGCGCGAGTGGTGGGTTCAGGCCGACTCGCTCGACGAGGTGCTGCTAGCCGCACGCCAGCTGCCGGGGGGCGAGGACCGGATCGCCTCCGTGGAGATGCAGGCCGAGGGCCGGATGCCGGAAACCGCCGGCGTGGCGGAACTCGAGAATCACCCCGCCCTGGCCGGCGTCTGAATGCCCCCCGCCGGCCCCCGCGGTCGCCCCGCTCAGATGAACCGCTTGAAGTCGTCGGGAATCCGCTCGATGCCGTAGCGGAAGCCGCCGTCGATGGACAGCTTGACGCCGTACTCCTCCAGCCCGATCAGGTCGCGGAAGATCGTGCGCCGGCTGACCTTCATCAGCTTCTGCATTTCCGACACGCGGGGACGCTTCTGCTCGATCAGCTGAAGCAGCCGCAGCTGCCGGCCGTGCTTGGTGCGGGCCATCAGGCTTCGCAGCAGGGCCTGCGCCTCGGGCGACCGGTCCGCGGCCAGCGCCGAGAAGATCGTGATCCAGTGCCGGTCGCTGAGCAGGTTCAGGATCCCCATGCCCTGCACGAAGTGGGATGCGGCTCTCTTTTTCTTGGCCATCGTTGATGCCTCGCAGTCACCCCGTGGTCACGTGCCCCGGCCCCAACCTCACGGGGCGGTCGCTCCGAATTCCCGGGGGCCTTCGACCGCGCCCGGGGGCGGCGCCGGACCGGCTTGCGGGAAAGGCGCCCGCCTCGCGGACCAGGCGGCGCATGTCGGGTCTAGACGTTAGCCCCCGCACAAGGATTGTCAAGCCAAACGGCCGGGCCCCCGCCTGCCGGCGTCGCGGGCCCCGCCCTGTCGGCCTCCCGCCGGCCAGCGGTCCGGGGCATGTGCGGCGGCGGCTGGCACCGCTCATGGAGCCCGGCCCGCGGACGCGCGGAGATTGGCGGCGTGCCCGCGGGGGGTTACAATGACGGATTCTGTCCGGCCGGCGCGACCGGCCGGCACGGTGGAGCATGCCATGACGCGACAGGAAGTGATCGACCAGTACGGACGCTGCGTGATCGGAAACTACGGGCGGATGCCGGTGGTCATCGTGCGGGCCGCCGGTTCCCGCATGTGGGACAGCGACGGCCGCAGCTATCTGGATCTGTTTCCCGGCTGGGGCTGCAGCCTGCTGGGGCACTGCCACCCGCGGGTGGTGGAGGCGATCCGCGAGCAGGCCGGGCGGCTGATTCACGTCGATAACACCTTCTACACCGTCGAACAGGGGCGGCTCGCGCAGATGCTGCAGGAACTCGGCTTCGGGGGGTGCAGCTTCTTCTGCAACAGCGGCGCCGAAGCCAACGAGGCGGCCATCAAGCTGGCCCGGCGCGTCGCCGGCCCGTCACGCTACCGGATCATCACCATGGAGCGGAGCTTCCACGGCCGGACGTATGCGGCCATGTCCGCGACCGGCCAGTCGCGCATTCACGAGGGCCACACCCCGCTGGTGCCGGGATTCGTGCACGTGCCGTTCAACGACGCCGATGCGGTCCGGGCCGCGATCGCCGACGACACCGCCGCGGTGATGGTCGAGCCGATCCAGGGCGAGGGCGGCGTGGTCATTCCCGACGACGGCTACCTGCCGGCCCTGCGCGACCTGTGCGACGAACACGGCCTGCTCCTGATCCTGGACGAGGTGCAGACCGGGTGCGGACGCACCGGACGGTGGTTCGGCTACCAGCATTCCGGGATCGAGCCGGACATCATGACCCTGGCCAAGGCCCTGGGCAACGGCGCTCCGATCGGAGCCATGGTCGCCCGGCCCGACGTGGCCGCGGCGCTGACGCCCGGCTCGCACGCCACCACCTACGGCGCCAACCCGCTGGTGGTGGCCGCGGCCGTCGCCACCCTCCAGGCCATTGCCGAGGAGAACCTGCTGGAGCGGGCCCGCACCGTCGGCGAGTATATTCTGCGGAAGGCCCGGGCGCTGGCCGACCGGTTCGGTTTCATCGAGGCCGTCCGCGGGCGGGGGCTGATGATCGGGATCGAGCTGTCCCTGCCCGGCGCCGAGATCGTCAAGGCCGCCCTCGAGCGCGGCCTGCGGATCAACTGTACGCAGCAGACCGTCCTGCGGATGCTGCCGGCCATGACCATCAGCGAGCCCGAGATCGACGAGGCGTTCGACATCCTCGACCAGGCGATCCGGGAATGCGAGAGCAGGCTGGTGACCACATGAACAGCGACGTGCCCGAGGTTCTGCGCAGCCTCAACCACTTCCTGTCCGTCCGCGACCTGGAGGCCGAGACCCTGCGGGCGCTGGTCGATTTCGCCATCCTCCGCAAGCGGCAGTTCCTGGCCGGCGAGCTCCGCCCGATGCTGGCCGGACGGGTGCTGGCGATGATCTTCCAGAAATCGTCCCTGCGGACCCGGCTCGGCTTCGAGGCCGCCATGGCCCAGCTCGGCGGCCACGCCGTCCATCTCGACGACCACCACATCGGCCTGGCCCGCCGCGAGCCGTCCCAGGACGTCGCCCGCGTCATCTCGTCCATGTGCGACGGAATCATGGCCCGGGTCTTCAGCCACCAGACCGTCGTCGAACTGGCCGCCCACAGCCGCGTGCCGGTGATCAACGGCCTGAGCGACTGGGCCCATCCCTGCCAGGCACTGGCCGACGTCGCCACCGTCCGGGAACATTTCGGCCGCACCGACGGCCTGAAGCTGGCCTATGTCGGCGACGCCAACAACGTCGCCCGCTCCCTGGCCAACGCCTGCCCCCGCATGGGCATCTCCTTCAGCATCGCCTCCCCGGAGGGCTACGGCATGGAGGAGGGCGAGGTCCAGATGGCCCGGCAGTGCGGCCGGCGCTACGGCGCCGAGATCCTTCTGACCACCGACCCGTTCGAGGCGGTGCGCGACGCCGACATCGTCTACACCGATGTGTGGACCAGCATGGGCCAGGAGCACGAGAGCGACCGGCGCGACCGGGATTTCGCGGGCTACCAGGTCAACACCGCCCTGCTCAAGGCCGCCCGACCCACGGCCGTGGTGATGCACTGCCTGCCGGCGCGCCGCAACCTGGAGATCACACCGGAAGTCGTGGACGGGCCCCAGTCGATCATCTTCCCGCAGGCCGCCAACCGCCTGCACACCCAGCGGGCCCTGCTGGAGGTGCTCCTCGACCGCCCGAGGCCCTGCTGAGGAGCCGTCGAGCCGGCGCCGGGCGCCGGCCAGACCCCCCCGGCCCCGCCGGCCGCCCGGGCCCCGCGCCGGCTCCATGCCGACACGTCGCGCCGACGGACGCAGACCGCTGGAACTCAGACCCGTGACAATCCGCCGGGGCTACCTTCGCGCCGCCCCCGGCTCCGCGCTGATCCGCATGGGCCGCACGACCGTGATCTGCTCGGCTACCGTCGAGGAGACCGTCCCGGAATGGATGCGCGGCCGGGGACGCGGCTGGGTCACCGCCGAGTACGACATGCTCCCGGGATCGACCGGGCAGCGCCGACCCCGCAACCGTCTGCGCATCGACGGCCGCGTCACCGAGATCCAGCGGCTCATCGGAAGGGTGCTGCGGTCGGTGGTCGAACTCGATCGCCTCGGTGAGAGAACTGTCTGGATCGATTGTGACGTGCTCGAAGCCGACGGAGGCACCCGCACGGCGGCCATCACCGGAGCCTGCGTCGCCCTGGCCGACGCCCTGCGGACCCTGCCCCCGGGCGAGCCGGATCCCCGGTCCTGCCTGCGTGAGCCCGTGGCCGCGGTCAGCGTCGGACTGGTCGACGGACGGGTCCTGCTGGACCTGGATTACGCCGAGGATTCCCGGGCCGACGCCGACCTCAACATCGCCATGACTGCCTCGGGTCGCTTCGTCGAGGTCCAGGGATGTGCCGAGGGGCCCCCCTTCTCACGCGCCGACCTCGACCGTATGCTGGCGGCGGCAGGTCGCGGCATCCGGCAGCTGCTGACCGCGCAGGCCCGGGCGCTGGCCGGCCGCACCCGCCCGACGAGGTGTGCAAGATGACCCCCGGGGCACGGATCCACCCGCGTCGCCGGCCACGGGCCCTCCGGCCCGCCGCCCTGCTCGTCATCGCCGCCGGCCTCCAGGGCTGCGACGGCCCCGGCGGCGGCGGCCTGTTCGACGCCCCGGCCCAGGAACGC
>CAZSYS010000056.1:0-18093 GCA_964611365.1 uncultured Planctomycetales bacterium | reverse complement strand
GGGGGGCGCGATCCGATCGACCTGCGGCGCCAGGGGTTCCTGGGCCGCGAGGCCGTGCTCTGCCTCAATCCCCCGGACGTGGAGTTCTGTCCGCTGCGTGTCCCGGAGGCCCTGCTGGCGCTGGAGCACGAGCGGATGCTCGCCGCCGTCCGGCACGAGGTCGCCCGGCACGCCCGCACGCCCGTCCAGGAGGCCCAGCTCGACGCATGGCCGCTGCCTCCGGGGCAGGGCGACTGCCCGAACCTCATGGTCGCGGTGGCCCCGGCGGCCACGGTGCAGAGGCTGATCGACTGGGTGGAGGCCTGCGGCTGCGCCTGCACGCGAATCGACGCGGCCCCGGCGGTCGTGCTCCGGGCGCGCCGCCGGCTTCTCGGCGGGGCGGTCGATGACTGCATCTGGGGCGTGCTCGACGTGGGGTGGCAGTACTCCAGGCTGTATATCGGACTGGGCGAAGTGCCGGTCTACGTGCGGTGCATCCAGCGGGGAGGCGAACACTTCACACGGCGCATCGCCTCCGAGCTCGGCGTCGAGCCCCAGATCGCCGAACGCTACAAGCGGCGCTACGGCATCGCGGCCACCGAAGCCGGCTACCGGCCGGTTCTGTCCGCCGACGCGCTGCTCGACGAAGGCCGGCTGGCGGCCATTCTGCTGGGAGCCCTGCGGCCGGCGGTGCGCGGCATCAGCGAGGAGATCAAGCGCTCGTTCGACTATGCCATGGAGCTGTACCCGGACAAGCGGGTCACCCTCGTGGAGGTCTGCGGCGGCGGGGCGGTCATGCCCGGATTCTGCGCCCAGCTGGCCGCGATGCTGGGCATCGAGGTGGTCGGCGCGGACGCCTGGGCCGCGCTCGACGGGCCCCGCAGGCCGGCCGACCTCTCCGCGGACGCCGTCATCGAACTGACCACGGCGCTGGGCCTGGCGCTGGGGGAGGTGATGCCGTGAACTCCCGGCTGAACCTTGTTCCCGGCGCCTACCGGCAGGCGTGCCGGCGGCGCAGACATGTGCGCGTGCTGGTCGCCGCCGCCACGGCCGCGGCGGTCGTGCAGGTCGTCCTCGGCGCCGCCCTGAATCACATGGCCGCGGACACCCGCGACGCGCAGCGCCGCATCAGCCGCCAGCGGCAGGACCTGGTGCAGCTTCACGAGCGGCTGGCCCGGCTCACCGCCCAGGAGAACCGCCTGGACCGCGAGGTCGTGCTTCTGCGGCACCTGACCCGCAAGCATCGCTGGAGCGAGATTCTGGACCTCGTCAGCAGAGCCCTGCCCGAGACGGTCCTGCTGACGCGTGTCGAATCGATTCCGGCCGTCGGGAAGCTGCCCGCCGAACCGGCCGCAGAGCGGACCGCCGCCGCCCGGCCGGCCGCCGGTCGGACGGGAACCGAGCGCGAGCCCCCCGACACCGCCGCCGGACTGCTCATCGGCGGACTGGCCACCGACCACGAATCCGTCGCCCTGTTCCTGCGTCAGCTCAAGCTTCAGGGCTCCCTGGGAAGCTGCGCGCTGGATTCCACCCAGCGGCGGCCTTTCCTGTCCGGGCAGGCCGTGGGTTTCACGATCCGGACGCAGTGGTGAGAGGATGTCGTCGAACCGCATCAGCCTGGACCGACTCGACCTGACAGCCGTCGCGGCGCTGCTGGCTCCGCTGGCCGTCCTGGCTGCGTATGTTCTCTGCCTTCACGGTCCGCTGACCACCGTCCTGCAGCGTGAATCGACCCGCCGGACCGAGCGGGAGATGGCTCAGGCACTGACCGACCTCCAGAAGACCTGCCTGACCAGGATGGAAAGGATCCGCACCGCGCAGGCGTATCTGGCCGACCATCAGCCCGCGACCGACAGCGGGGATTCCGGCGATCAGGCACTGGACCGGCTGGCCCGACTGGCATCGGAGTGCGGCGTGATTCTGGGCCGCTGGCAGCCCATCGGCGCGCACCGCGCGGAAGGCTACGAAACCCGGGCGTTCACCGTCCAGGGCACCTCTGCCTTCCCGGCGCTGCGCAACTGGTTCTCGCTGGTCGAAACCGGTGTGCCCAGGATGGACATGACGCACTTCTCGATCCGCCAGACCCAGGGCCCCGCCGGCGGGCCCGCAAGCCTCTGTGAGTTCGAGTGCACCCTGAAACTGCACCTCCTCAGGCCGGATCCGCCGGCCTCGTCCGGGGGAGCGAGCCTATGACCAACCGCCTCGGCGCTCGCAAAAAGCTGGTATACGGCCTGCTGCTGGCCGCGGCCGTGACCGGTCTGCTGATCGACCGGCTGCATCCGCGGCGAGGCCCGGCTTCGGCCCGGGCCGACGCGGCCAGCGCGACAGCCGCCCCAACGCCGTCGTCGGCGACCGACAGGGGTCCTCCGCTGGCGGCGGTCTTCGAGAAGCCGCTGGAATCCCCGCTTCCGGCCGGCTCCCGACCGGGGTTCCGTGACGGTTTCGCGGTCACCGATGCGATTCGCCGGGCCTGCGAGCCGCAGGCGGCCCCGAACGCCGGCGACGGCGAGGACGGCCGGCCCGGCGCCCCCGAACCGGTCGCGGCCGCCGAGCTCTTTCGGGCCGCACATCGGCTCAGGGGTACCGTACTCCGGGGCGGCCAGGCCCGGGCGCTGATCGACGAGCGGCTGCTGGCCCCGGGCGACGAACTGGACGGTTTTCGCCTCGAGAGGGTCGAGGATTATCGGGCGGTGTTTACCCGCGGCCGGGAACGCGTGGTTCTGGAGCTTCCCAGACCCGGCAAATCGTAGAATTGTGGCGACGCGGTCATACCGCGGCAGGCGGGCGGCGGCCCATCGCGGCCGCCGGAACCTCCCGGCGATCTAAAGTGCCCCTCGGGTCGGGGCGATGTAGAGCATGAAGCCTCATTCGTGGCGGGAGGCATGGACCGGCGGAAAGCGGCTCGACGCCACGTCCCACAGGAGCCGCCAGAGGCGCGCAAGGACAGAAGGACAAGACATGCAACGGAAACAACTTCCCGGCTTCAGTCTGGTCGAGCTGGTCATCGTCATCGTGATCCTGGCTATCATCTCCGCCATTGCCCTGCCGCGTGTGGGCCGCGGGGCCAAGGGCGCCGACGAGTCCGCACTCGGGCAGAACCTCGCGATCATGCGCAGCGCGATCGAGATGTATGCCGCCGAACACGCCGGCAGCTTTCCGGGCGACGAAATCGTCGATCAGCTGACCAAGTACAGCGACCGGTCGGGGGCGACGTCCGATACCAAGACCACCACCCACCTGTACGGTCCCTACCTGCTGCGGATCCCGCCGCTGACGGTCGGACCGAACGCCGGCAAGAACGATATCGCCGTCGTGACCACCGGCCCGACGGTCGGCGGAGCGACCGGCTGGGTCTACAACAAGAACACCGGCAAGATCATCGCCAACTCCAACCTGCAGGACGAGTCCGGCACACGGACCTACGACGCCTGGTAACCGCCTCGCCGGCGGTTGCGGCCGGACGGTCGAATATGCGAGGGAGCGACCCGCCTCGACGGGGTGGGCCGCTCCCGCCGCTTTCGGAGGTCTGCGTTCACCGCCGCAGGAAGATCAGCCCTTCCTCGCAAGCTCCGTTCACGTCCACGAAGCGGGGAACGGGCCGCTCGGGCGGCCATGGCCGTCCGTCGATCTCGAGGCCGCGGAAGCGTCCGAAGGCTCCGAGCTGCAAGCGAATGCGGGCCGGCGCAGGGCGGACCGTCGAACCGGCGGCGATTCGCTTCCAGCGGATCGTGGCTCCGGCTTCGGTGCAGTCCGCCTCCAGACGGATCGGCCCGAACCGCGTCGCCCCGGACTCCAGCAGAATGCGACTGCCGGGTTGCAGCCACTCCGGCGGGACGGATTCCAGGACGTGGATCACCGCTCCGCGTTCCTCCAGCAGCGCCCGCCGCGTCCAGATGAGCAACGCCGCCTCACCCACGGCTGACGGGAGGTTTGCCGGCCCGTCGACCGCAAAAGCCGGCGCGGCGCTTCGGCTTTCGCCGGGTCCTGCCGTCGGGTCTGAGCGAACCGCACCCAGCAGCAGGCGTGCCGCCGATGCCTGCTCCCCGGCGCCGGCCAGGGCAAGCGCGGTCCACATTGCCGCCGGCGCGGGCGGAAGGCCGGCCCCGGGCCGGGCTCCCTGCCATTCCGCCGGGTTTTCGATCTCGATTCCGCAGTCGGCCAGCTGGACCGCCGCGGCCAGCCCCCCCAGCATGCCGTCGTCGTCCAGCCGCATCGCCCGATAACGCGCGGGCATGGCCCGGGCGAAGGTCCCGTCGGGCATGCAGGTCACGGGCGTTCGGATCAGGGCCTCGCGGCAGGCGGTCCGCAGATCGGAGCGGTAGTCCGCGGCCGCGGCGGCGATCCGGCCGGTCTGCGGGTGCTCGAGGTCCGCCAGGGCGTCGGCGGCGGCGCACATCGCCCGCAGGGCCCAGGCGTCGGCCGCCACCCACTCATGCCAGCTCCCGCCGGCAGTCAGGGCGCCGGGTGGAAGCAGGCCGCGGCAGCAGTCGTCGATTTCCGAACCCGACGGGCGACCGACCTGCTCGCGCCGCTGGCGCAGCAGCCAGTCGCAGGCCGCCACCAGCAGGTCGGACCGTCGGCCCGTCCAGGCGCGGTCGGCGGTGAAGGCGTGATGCTGTGCCATCGTCCACAGGAGCATCGCATGCTCCAGCGCGGTCGCGCCCGCCCCGGAGCGGGCCGCGCGTGGCAGAAAGCCTTCGTGGTCGATGAAGCGGCCCTGCGGCATGGCCGCTTCGCTGCCGGCGGTCATGCCTTCGATCAGCCTCCGTGCCTCGTCGTGAAGGCCGAAAAGGTCCAGGCTCCAGGTCGTCCAGCAGCCGGCCAGCGTGTAGAGATCATCGCCGTCGCGGGCGGCGACGCGTTCCCGCCAGGCGGCCGCAAGACGCATCAGGTTCGCGTCGGGCACACGCAGGAACCCCGGCGGACCGGAGGCGGTCGCGTCCTGGGGCCCGGTGGTGGTGCCTGCGGCGGATGCGGACTCGTTCCAGGCCGTTTCGGCACTCCGGGGGGCCTGCCCGCCGCAGGCCGTCCGGCTGGCCGGTGCCGTGTCCGGGCGATCTGCCCCGGGCCTGTTCGGATCGGTCGCCGAGATCACCGCTTCCAGCCCCGGCACGCTGATGGTGCCCCGGCGCAGCGCCTCGGCCGGGAGGAAGGAGAAGCCGACGGCCCGATCCGACGCGTCGCGGAGAGTCACCACTGTTCGGGAGAAGCCCTCTTCGTCGGGCGAAAAACGCACGGTCAGTTCCGCCCGATCGCCGGTGATGCGGGCGGTCTTGAGCAGCGTCGAGGTTTCCCGGCTTCTCAGCAGGCCGTTGACCGCCGCAACGTCCAGAGTCGTCCGGCCGCGGGCCTGAGGTCCGAAGCGCACATAGAAGGTCGCCTCCACGGCTTCGTCGGGGCCGTACGCCCGCAGGTAGCGCACCGGGGGCAGGTCGTCGGTGCCGCACAGGAACCGCAGCCGCCGGGTGCGAATCACCAGGGGGTCGTCCGCGGACATGGCCGGCGCGTCCGGTTCGCCGCGGAGGAACGCGAACGACACGTCCCGGTCGCCGGCCCACCAGTCGGCCCGGGCGGTGACCCAGCGGCCGTGGAAGGCGTCCTCGACCCCCGGCGAAGCCCCTGCCGGACCGCCGGTTGCGGACCAGTACTGCACGCGGATGCGGTCGCGGTGGGCGATGGCGTGGCGGAATTCGATGTTGACCTCGGCCAGGTCGCGGGGATTGTCCCACTCCAGACCGATCGCGCGCGTCCCGTCGGGCAGGGTGTAGACCTCCCAGCCGTCCACGCCGCGTTCCAGGGCGGTGGCGGTGATCATCGCGGGGGATTCACCCTCGAAGCGCACGGCGGTCGCGAACTCGGCCAGGTCGATGCGCCGCGAGGCCGGCGGGGCGGCGTCGGCCACCTGCCGGAGCGGCGCGGAACAGGCCAGGGTCGCGATCAGGGCAAGGCCGGGATGCTTGAAGGCCGCGGGCCGCATGGTTTCTCGTCGCTCAGTCACGACCGCGCCGGGTCCCGGGGCCGTCGAAGCCGCTGTCGGGAGAGGCCGGATGATCCCGACCGCGTGAGGCTGTGCCGTCGGAACGCGAGGTGCCCGGCTGCCGGCGCGGCGGCTCCGGGATGCCTGTGCACCGTCGAATGCGTTCGGGCGACGAAGGGCGGTCGGTTTTCGGCTCAGGCCCTCATCGCGGATTCCAGCGCCGCCTCGAGTTCCTTGCGGGTCTTGAGGCCGACCAGGCGCTCGCGGATCTCGCCGTTCTTGAAAATGATGATCGTGGGAATGTTCTGGATGCCGTACTCGGCCGCCAGCGACTGGTTGATGTCGGTATTCACTTTGCCGACCTTGGCCCGCCCGTTGTACGCGTCGGCGATCTCGTCGATGGTCGGACCGAGGGCCTTGCACGGGGGGCACCATTCGGCCCAGAAATCCACCAGGACCGGCTGGGACGACCCGATCACCTGCGTCTTGAAGTTGTCCTGAGTGAACTCGAGGGTGTTCTTGCCCGCCATGCCGTTGTCCTCCGTTGCATGATCCCGCATGCTCCCCGCCCTGCGTCGGGGGAGACGACCCGGGGAATCGTAAGACCGCCGCGGGGTGAAGTCAAACTGTCGGTGGTTCTTCCGGACCGGGGGAGGGATTGTCGTCCGGTCGGCCCCGGCCACCGGCCGCCGTGCCGGTGGTCGCATCGACCGCCGGGCTGTGCCGCTCGTCGCGCGGGCGGGATTTCCAGCGGCGGTGGATCCACAGGTACTGCTCGGGATGCTCGCGGACCATCTCCTCGATGCCCCGGGTGAACTCCTGCGTCAGCCAGAGCAGCTCATCCGGCCGTCCGGCCCAGTCGGAAGGCTCGATGACGCGGTGCACGCCGACCTCGTACTCGAAGCGCGGACTCAGCCGCCGGGCGTAGCCCACCACCACCGGCACATGATGGCGGATCGCCAGCAGGCCGATCGACTTGTACGTCGAGGCCCGGACACCGAAGAAGTCCACGAAGAGCCCCTTGTGGCCGGCGTTCTGGTCGGCGATGAAGGCCAGCGTTCCGCCGGAGGCCAGAACGTCGTCGGCGCTGCGCGAGGCTCCCTTCTTGTACAGCAGGCGCAGCCCGCGCCGGGCGCGCACTTCCAGCAGATAACGGTTGAGATAGGGGTTGTCCAGGGGGCGCATCACCGCGACCACCGGAAAACCCAGCGTCGCCAGCATGAAACCGCAGATCTCCCAGCTGCCGTAGTGGCCGGTCACCAGAATCGCCCCGCGCCCGCGAAGCAGCACCCTCAGGCCGCGGTCGATGTGCCGCAGCCGCACGTAGCGGGGCCAGGTCCACTCGCTGAGCAGCCGGGTGACGAACAGCGTCTCCATGGCCAGCATGGTCAGCTGCTCCATGGAGGCCATCGCCAGCCGCCGGATCTCGGCGTCGGTCAGGCTGGCACCGTAGGCCAGCCGCAGATGCTCGATCGCCCGGCGTTGGTGCCGGGGCATGACCCGGGCCCAGGCGCGGGCCAGGAGGCGGGCCGTGGCGAGATTCCAGTCGATCGGGAAGATCTGGAAGACCATGGCGGCCAGTCGTACGAGGACGTAGACCAGCCAGTCCCGGAACCCACCCTGCCGCGCCATGGCGGCATTGTAGACCGGCCGACGGCGCCAGCAAGCGGTCTTCTCCCGGGTATCGGCGGGTCGCCGGGAACCCGGCGCGGCAGGGCGGGGCGGCGCGGGCGGCGCTCCGGCGGGCTCAGGGCAGGCGCAGCACGCGGTTCCACATCCGCGATCCGGTCCGCTCCCGCAGGCCGATGCGGATCTCGCGTCCGCTGAGCTCCGCGGCCCGCTCCAGGACGAACTCCTTGCCGACGCTCTGCCCCGACTGCACGTAAGCGAACAGCCGCTCGCTCCGCTGCCGCCCCGGAGCGATGACATAGGCGTCGAAGTTGAGCACCGACGGCGTGCGGTTGGTCATCGCCACGCGGACCACCGCCTGGTCGCCGTGGCGATACGCGAAGGTGTCCAGGTCGATGTCCGCCAGCCCCAGCTCAAACCAGGCCGGCGTGACGATCTGGTAGCGGCGGTCGGCGTCCAGGGCGAAATCGCCCACCAGCGCGCGGACCTCCGCCTCGGCGTTCGCCGGAAAACGGATGGCCACCGTCTGACGGAACTCCTCGCCCGGCTGCAGCGCAAAGCTGAACTTCGAGGGCCGCACGTCCCATCCCTCCGGCCCCAGCAGCCGCACCAGCCCGCTGATCGGCTCGTGGAAGGTGTTGCGGAAGCGGATCTCGCGCCGTTCGGACTCGAAACTGGCCTCGACCAGCGCCGGCGAAACGGTGAACTCCCGCCGGAACTCCAGCAGCCAGGTCGGCGTGTTCACGATGAAGGTCGGCAGCGGTCCGATCCGCACCCGGTGGTGCCGGCCGGCCGGAACCATCTGCATGCGGTTGCCCCACAGGTCGATCTGCTCGGCGTCCTCGCCGAGGTACAGCAGCTGCTCGCGGCCCTCGGGCGGGGCGTACTCGTCCCAGACGAACGCCAGTGCCCGGCCATTCCGGTCGAACACCAGACACTGGGCGCCGGATCCCAGGGTCATGCGCGACACCGGACGGGCCCCGCCCAGCACGTCGGAGACCGTCCGGATGACCAGGTAGTCCTCCGTCGGGTCCGCACGCACCGACAGGATGCCGGCCTCGGCTTCCCAGGGCGCCGAGGCGAAGACCACCCCGGCCCCCAGAAACCGGGCTTCCACCATCCGCCGGGCCAGTTCGGCCAGCCGGACTTCCCGGGGATAGACGGCGACCTCGTGGGCCCGCAGCGTCACCCAGGCGTGCCCCGGCCGGACCGATGCAATGACCGGCTCCAGGCAGCCGGCCAGATCCGTCAGCGGCACGTCGGCGGGGATTTCGACGACGCGGTGATCGGCGGCCTTGGGCGGATCGGCGGACCGCCGCAGGGAGTGGTTCGATGCCAGATGGGCGCCGCTCATGATTCCGGCCATCTCGACCGCCAGACGCTCGATCACGTTGCCCAGTCGGTAGTCGATCGCGGTCGATTCGTCTTCGTCGCGGCCGACCTGCCAGACGTGGATCAGGCCCGCGTATCGTCCCCAGAGGTGGGCAATCATCGGCTTCCAGACCAGAGGATCCTCGCTCAGGATGTCCATCATCGACTGCACGGCCGCCAGGTTCCCCGTGGCCGCCGAGGACGGGTCGTCCACCAGCACGCCCACCGGGTCGGCTCCGGCATCCACGATGGCTTCCATGTACGCGTCCAGCGGGGCGGTGTCCGGCGGAAGCCCGGCCACGGCGGCCTGCTGGGCACGCCACACCGGCAGCTTCACCGCCTCGGTCCGCAGATGCCGCAACAACTGTCGCTGGGCGGCAAGCAACCCCGGGGCGGCGTCGTCCAGAATGAGGCCGAAGCCCTTGCCGATCGCCACCGGAGGGCTGAACGACTCGGGCAACCTGGCCAGACGCAGCGTTCTCCAGGCCAGCGGCACCTCGCCGGTCTCGACCTTGAGCTCCACCCGGTACAGGCCCACGGCAAGCCGGTCGTAGACGACCCGCGTGCCCCCCTGGCCCTGAGCCCCGATGTCCACCGGCCGGCTTTCACGAAAACGTCCGTCCGCCGACTCGATCTGCAGACTGGCCGCGAGGACCAGCCCGTCCGGGTCGGCCACTTCCGCACGGATCTCCACCGGTTCAGCCGGGCCGAACACGTTGCCGGGATTGGCGGTCGTGAGTGAAACCCTGGGGAGACGAAAAACCGTCACGTCGTCAAACCAGGCGGTGGCCTGAATGTCTTCGCGGTGAATGAAGTGGGGCGGAAAAGGCCGGCTGTCCCAGATCTCCTGCTGTGTCAGCCAGAGCGTAATGCCGATGTAGCGGGCGTTTTCCGGCGGATCATGCAGGCCGATCGCCAAGGCCTGCCAGTCGTCATCCGCCGAGCCGCCGGCCAAGCTGCTGCGCAGCTCGGTTCCGGCCAGCTTCTGGCCCTTGCGGTCTAGGAAACAAGCCGTGATGTAAGCCCGGGCCGTTTCCAATCCCTGGGTGCGAACCCAGGCCACGACCAGGTAGTCGCTGTTGGAGCGGACCCCGATGTCCCGGCCTTCGTACTGGTAGGCGACCGACCCGCCGTCCAGGTCCAGCCGGAAACTGGGGGGAGCCGAACGTCCCAGGGATTCGTCGAAACGCCCCTCGAGGTAGGCCGGAAAACCGTCCGTGCGGATAGGACGCCAGGCACGGGGAACCGATCCGTCATTCCCCAGGGACTGTTCGTCGAAATCGAAGTGAGCGACGATGCGGCGGGCGGAAATCGGTGTTCGATCGACGACTGCGGACAGATCAGCGGGGGGCTGTGCCGGGGTCCGGCCCGGCGCGAGAGCAAGAAGGCCGATCATCGGGACGGTCAAAGGCAGACGATACGCCACCGGAGCATCCCCTGGACGCGGATTCCAGGCCCGTTCGACCGATGCGCGCAGACGCAGACCCTGCGGCGGCGCATGCCTTTGCTGCGCGCGGACGATACGTTGTTATCGGCTTGTCGGCGGCGGGCCATAAGCGCCGCAGCTTGAATCCCCCGATGGGCGGACCTACCATATCCTCTGAAATGACAGAGACATGCGATACGAGAAGGTATCTGACGGGTTTTGATGTCGGCCGGGTCCCCAACCTGTTCGCGGACGTGCTGGTGATTGGCAGCGGCGTGGCCGGGTTGCGGGCGGCGATCGAGGCGGCCGAGCGGGCCTCGGTGATCCTGGTGACCAAGGGCCGGATCATCGACTCCAACACCGCGATGGCCCAGGGCGGGATCGCCGCGGTGATGTCCCCCCAGGACTCTTTCGAGTCGCACATTGAGGACACGTTGCGTGTCGGTTGCGGCCTGTGCGACCGGGCGGCGGTGGAGCGGCTGGTTCGGGAGGGCCCGGATCGCATCCGGGAGCTGGTGGGCTGGGGTGCGATCTTCGACCGCCGGGCCGAGGATCTGTTGATGGGCCTGGAGGCGGGGCATTCGGCCGCCCGGATCGTGCATGCCCTGGGCGATGCCACCGGGCGTGAAGTGGCCGATACGCTGATCCGGGTGGCCCGCGGCAGGTCCAGGCTGCGGATCTTCGAGGAATGCTTCACCGTGGACCTGATCGAGATCGGCGGGCGGTGTCGGGGCGTGACGACGTTCCACCGCCACTTCGGTCACCAGCTGATCTGGGCCCGGCAGACCATCCTGGCCGCCGGCGGCTGCGGCCAGCTGTACCGCGAATCGACCAATCCCGAGGTGGCCACGGGCGACGGCCACGCGATGGCCTATCGGGCGGGACTGACCTTGCGTGACATGGAGATGGTGCAGTTTCATCCGACCACGCTCTACGTGGCCGGGGCAACGCGGGCCCTGATCAGCGAGGCGGTCAGGGGCGAAGGCGCCCACCTCGTGGACCGGCAGGGCCGGCGGTTCATGCCCCGGTACCATCCGGACGCGGAACTGGCCCCTCGCGACGTGGTCAGCCGGGCGATTCTCGCGGAGATGGCCCGCCAGGACGCGACCTGCATGTACCTGGACGTGCGGCACCTGAACGCTGAGCGGTTCCGCAAGCGTTTCCCGGGCATCACCCGGCTTTGCGAGGAGTTCGAGATCGAGATCGAGCGCGACCGGATTCCGGTTCGCCCGGCCGCGCACTACATGATCGGCGGCGTGCAGGTGGATCTGGACGCCCGGACCGCGATGCCGGGCCTGCTGGCCTGCGGCGAGGTCGCCAGCACCGGCGTGCACGGCGCCAACCGGCTGGCCAGCAACTCCCTCCTGGAAGGGCTGGTGTTCGGAGCGGTGGCCGGGCGGCTGGCGGCCGAGAGCGCGTTGCAGGATCGATCGGCGCCGGGCCCGATGGACATCCGCAGCGACATCGCCCCCTCGGCCAGGACGATGCTGGACCTGGAGGACGTTCGAAACTCGCTGCGAAGCGTCATGTGGCGCAACGTCGGCATCCAGCGGGTCGGTCCCCGGCTGCAGGAGACGCTGGAGATCATCGGCTTCTGGAGCCACTACGTGATGGACAAGCTGTTCGACGACCGCGCCGGCTGGGAGGTCCAGAACATGCTGACCGTGGCGCGGCTGGTGGCCGCCTCCGCCGAGGTCCGGCGCGAGTCCCGCGGCGTGCACGCCCGGTCCGACTTTCCCGACGGCGACGAGTCGCTCGACGGCCGGCACACGCTGGTCCGGCGCGGCCCCGACGGCCCGCGTGTCTGGATTGAGAGCTGATCCTGCGGGCTGCCCGTGGCGGGTCGGGCCGGGCGGCGGTCATTGCGCGCAGGCCGGATCCGCCGGGATGTTGCGGCCGCTGAAGCACTTCTGCAAGAGGCCGAAATCAGCCTGGTCCACGTCGGTGTCGTAGTCGAGATCCGCCTTGGAGCATTCTCCCGAGACGGTGACGCCGGGGGCGGCCAGACAGGAGGCGAAGACCTCGTAGTCGAGGTCGTCGACGTCGCCGTCCTGGTTCAGATCGGCGGGGATGCTGTAGATGTCGATCGTCACCACCAGCGCGAGGTGGTCGCTGGCAGTATGCGAGTCATTGGCCAGGGCCGGCGGGGGCACGGTGCCCGGCGGAAACGTGTTGGTGTGGAAGATGAAGGGGTTCAGCAGCCTGCCGGCGAGGGTGGCCGAGTAGAAGGCGTGGTCGATGGTCTTGCCGCTGGGCCAGCGGGTCATGGCCGAGCCGTTGTTGGGATCGAGCATGACCTGGCGGGCCAGGGTCGTCTGGGCCTGCAGAAGGGTGGTGATGGGCGCGCTGCCGACCTCGCAGTTGAGATCACCGGCGTAGTACACTTGGCCCTGGGGGTTGGAGGTCACGAAGGCGGCGATGTGGTTGGCGTCGTCGGTGGCCTGGTTGAGTCTCAGCGTGGAGTCGCGACTGTCGGAGCCGGACTTGTAATGGGCCGAGTAGACCCGCAGCTCCGGCCCCGGGCGTGCCGACAGGACATCCAGATCCGCCCAGATGGTCGGCCGTTCGAAGCTGCCCCCCCAGGGGTCGGCGGTGAAGATCTGGCCGCTGAGGGTGATGGGATAGGCGCTGAGGATCTGGTTGCGGGGGTTGTCGCTGGCCGGGGCTCCCAGGAAGGAATACGGGTACTGGGTGCTGAAGGCGGCCATGAAGGCCGTCCGGCCGGCGGCGTTGTTGGCCTCCTGGAACAGGATCACCTTGGGGTTGAGGGCCTGGACGATCCTCACCAGGGCCTCGTACTCGGCGCTGCCGGGGTTGTCGTAGGTCAGGATGTTCCAGTCGAGCACGAGGACGGCTTCGCCGAGGACCGGCGCCTCGAAGGCGCACAGGCACAATACGGTTGCCAGCAGCGTGTGGGCATACCGCGTATTCATGGGTTGTTTTCCGGTGCAGCGGGCGTGCGCCGGCGTTCCCCGCGGTCACCGGCGGCGATTCGGACTCCTCCCCCCGTGCGCCCTGTGCCTGGGCTCCCGGTCCCGATCATCCGCATGCCGGCCCGCGGGAGCTGTTTCCCGACTCCTGACTTCCGATGGCCTGATCGCTGTCGATCTCCGGTCGGGCCGGTTTCGGCGGGCGCCCGGTTACGGCAGCTTGGTTCCTTTTTCAATCCGCACGTGCAGCTTGGACGAATCGTTGATCACCGTATTGCTCGGGTAGTAGTGCCTGGGATGCACGGCCGTGCCGGTGTAGGGCTTGTCCGGGCCGCTCTTGGCGTCGGCGAAGAGCGACTCGACGTGTCCGTCGAAGAACACCGCGTTGATGCGGTTGTTCCGGCCGTGGCGGTAGGAGTACTGTCGGGCGAGCATGTACTCGCGGGCCTCGGTAAGGTCGGTCGAGTAGGCCGACGGCGGGTCCCCGCACATCATGCCCTTGTGCCCCGTGGGGTAGGTGCTGTAGTCCATCTGCGTGCCGTCGTAGAACCTCAGTCCGTCGGCGATAAAGACCTTCATCGAAGGCCGGCCGATCCGCTCGGCGCGCGGCATGTAGGGATCCGGCGGTTTGAGTTCCCAGGCCGGCGACTGGGCAACCTTGTAGGGTTCGACCTTCGGGAAGGCCGACCCGGCCCGGGCGTACATATCCGGACCGCCGCGCATGATCGTGGACATGCTCAGGTAGCTGGGCGCCCGGATGACCGGGAAGCCGGTGCTCGAGGGCCAGGCGGGCGTGACTTCGTTGTTGGAGGGACAGTGGAAGGGCTCCTCGGTCACCTTGAGAAACATCTTCTTGCGGGCGTCGGAATTCGGATCTCCGTTGGGGTTCGGAACGGCCGAAGGCCCGCGCATCTCCCGGATCAGCGGGGTGGCGAAGTCGAACCACTCGACGGCAAAGCGATAGAAACCCTGCAGGGAGGGATTCCAGGTGTTGTTCCTGGCGAGGAAGTAGCCGGTGGTCAGCGGCGAGCCCACGAACCAGCCGCCGTTGGTGCTCTCATAGGCCGATTCCGCGCGGCTGATCTGCTGCATTCGGGCGGCACAGACCACCTGACGGGCCTGCTCGCGGGCCTTGGCCAGCGACGGCATCAGGATGCTGACCAGCAGCGAGATGATCGCCACCACCACCAGAACCTCGATCAGCGTGAAGGCACGGCGCCGGCGCATGAGCTACCTCCCGTGATAGACTTCCCTGCCGCACTTGGTACACCTGGTCGGTGGACTGAGGCCGCGGTCCTCGTTCCAGACGTTGACCGTCCCGCACTCCTTGCAGACAAAAGCCGGCACCAGCGAGTTCTTCCCGCACCTGGGGCACGGCGCCGGGAACGTCTCGCCGACCTGCAGGCGTTCGGAACGCTTGTAGCCGCAGTCCGGCGTCATGCACATCATCGCCGCCGGCCTGGATGAGCCGCTGCCGGCCCAGGCGGTGTAGACCATGTAACCCGCCACGACCACCACGGCGCAGACGATGGCGTACGCCACCGCCGGGCGCAGCTGGCCGTCGCGATAAAGCATCCTGCCGATCATGCCCTTGGGCCAACCGCCGGCTCACCGGGCCCTTCTGCCTGCCCGGGGCTCCTTGACCCGCTCCTCCACCGCGCCATGGGGACGGTTTGTGTCTGCCGGTCTTGCGTTGCTGCCTGCCGGGCTTGCGGGCTTCGACCTGCAGGCCTGGCTGCCGCCGGCTGTCTCCGCCGGACGCCGACGCGAGATAAAGCTCTTGCCGAAAAAGCCCGCCCTGACCGCATCTCAGGGCCACAAAAATCACATGTTGTAGCGTTCTGGCCGCAGGCCGCAATAGCCCTGGCCGGCCTTCACCGAATCTTCACAGTCCGGCCTGCGATTCGACCTGCAAGCGCTGCAAACCTGGCCTGCGAGTACGGTCAGAACCTGGTTTGCGTCCCGGCCAGAAGATTCTAGCAGTTCGGTAGCCGTTCGTACAAGAAATAAAGCCTGCAGGCTGCATTTTTTTTCGCCCCGACCTGTGAAATCCGTGTCCGGTGCCGCCTTCGTCCGGTTGGAGCCTGGGTCAGCGCAGCAGAACGACGACATCCTCGGCATCGAAGCCGAGTTGGACCGGCCCGTTGACCGCGGTGTTCAGTCGCGGCTTGAATTCGTTGAGTCGAAGAGTGAAGGCATCGCCGACTGCCACAGTATGTTGGGCCATGAAGCCCCGATAGACGGTTTCGATCACGCGACCCTCCAGACGGTTGTCCGCCTGGGCTTGGGCATCGATGAATCGGACAGCCTCCAGTCGGATCGAACAGGTGACTTCGATGTCGGCGGGGATTCCCGGCGGGCAACTGGTGGAACGCAGCCGCCCGATCGGGGTATTCAGCAGCAGCCGTCCGGCTTCCAGGCCGACCGTTCGCGCGGGCAGGAAATTGGTCTGCCCGAGGAAGTCGGCCACGAAGCGGGTGGCCGGCCGGGCATAGAGGTCCTTGGGAGTGCCCACCTGGCAGATGCGGCCCTGGTCAATGACGGCCATGCGGTCGGCCATGGACAGGGCCTCTTCCTGGTCGTGGGTGACGTACACGGCCGTGAGCCGGGATTCGTTGCAGATGCGGCGGATCTCGCCGCGCAGCTCGAGCCGCAGCTTGGCGTCGAGGTTGCTGAGCGGTTCGTCCAGCAGCAGCACGGCCGGTTGCACGGCCAGGGCCCGGGCCAGGGCCACGCGTTGCTGCTGCCCGCCGGAGAGCTGGGCCGGCTTGCGGGCCTCGAATCCCTCCATCCGCACCGCGGCCAGGGCGTCCTCCACGCGCTGCTTCTTCTCGGCGGCGCCGAGCCGCCGGACATCCAGTCCGAAAGCCACATTCTCGGCCACGGTCATGTGCGGCCAGAGGGCGTAATTCTGGAAGACCATGGCCGTATTGCGCTGGCCGGTCGGCAGGCCGGTGACGTCGCGGTCGCCCAGCAGGATGGTGCCGGCGGAGGGCTCGACCAGTCCGGCAATCATCCGCAGCAGGGTCGTCTTGCCGCAGCCGGAGGGCCCCAGCAGGAAGAAGAGCTCGCCGGCCTCGACCTCCAGATCGACGTGATCGACGACGACGTGCGGGCCGTACTGCCTGGTGACCTGGCGGAGCGTGATCGGAACCATCGCCGCGACAGTGTAGCGATTCGGCCCCGGGCTGCATAGCGGGGTGGCCCGGCGGCGCTTATAATCCGCCCGCCCGGCGCGGGGGGAGGGGGAGGGTCCTGCGGGCATTCGGTCCGGCAGGGCGGTTGTCCGGAAGGCGGGCGAGGTTTCAGTGTGGGGGCCGGAGGTCGCCCGGGGAGACGTGCGGCCGGGACGGCGGGTTTGGGGCCGATGCATTCGCAGTTTGTCCGTCTTCTGCCGCTGCTGGGCCTGGTGGCCGTGATCGGATTGCCGGTGGTTCTGGCACCGCGGGAGCACGCCTCGGTCGAGCAGGGGGCCCTGCCGCTGGTGATCATCACCCCGCATAACGAGGGCATCCGCCAGGAGATCGGCCGGGCCTTCGCCGCCTGGCACCAGCGCCGTTTCGGCCGGCCGGTGCGCATCGACTGGCGGGTGATCGGGGGGTCCAGCGACGTGTTGCGGCTGCTGACCAGCCAGTACCAGGCGCTGGCGGCGGCCGGGCGGGAGGAGGAGGGGGCCGGGTACGATGTCGTTTTCGGCGGCGGCGACTATCTGTTCGACAAGAAGCTCAAGAAGGGCGTAACCGTGACCGCCCCGGACGGCCGCGTGAGACAGGTTTCGATCACGCAGCCGATCGACATCGAGGAGGAGATCCGCCGCACGGTTTATCCCGAGCCCAGGCTGGCCGGCCAGCCGCTGTACTACCCCGAGGGGCACTGGTGGGGGGTAGTCCTGACCAGTTTCGGCATCGTCTACAACCGGGAGGTCACCGCGTCGCTGGGGCTGCCGGAGCCGTCGGTCTGGAGGGACCTGGCCGATCCGCGCTACTTCCGGTGGATCGGGCTGACCGACCCGGCGCACTCCGGCTCGGTGCTGGTGACGTATGATGCGATCCTGGGGCGTCTGGGCTGGGAGGAGGGATGGTCCACGCTGCGGCGGATCTGCGCCAACGCCCGTTACTTCGCCTGGTCCTCCAGCCAGGTGCCGGTGGACGCCTCCATCGGCGAAACCGCCGCGGGCATGTCCATCGATTTCTACGGACGGTTCCAGTCCCAGGTGGTCGGCGGCGACCGGCTGGCCTACGTCGCTCCGGTGGGGCAGACGGTGGTCAACGCCGATCCGGTGGCCGTGCTGCGGGGAGCTCCGCACCGGGAGACCGCCGGGCGATTCGTGCGTTTCCTGCTGACCGAGGAGGCCCAGTTGCTGTGGAACCTGCCCGTCGGGGATCCGGACGGCCCCCGGCGGTTTGAGCTCCGGCGGTCGCCGATCCGGCCCGACCTCTACGCCCGGCACGCCGGGCGCATGGTCGATCGCGAGAATCCCTACGAGGTGGCCAGGCCGATGCCGCCGGGCACCCCGAGTTATTTCGACGTTCTGCCGGTCGTGCTGCACGCGATGGCCATCGACGTGCACGAAGATCTGGGACGTGCCTGGCGGGCGGTCCACGGTGCCGGCGACCCGCGGGCCGCCGCGGAGATGCTCCGGCTTTTCGACGAGCTGCCCTTCACACCGGAGCAACTGCAGCAGGCTGCCCGGCGCTGGAAGGAGGACCCCCGGGCCCGGACCGACGACCGTCTGGCCTGGACGCGTTTCTTCCTGGCACGCTACCGCCGGATCGCGGCCA
>CAZSYS010000055.1:0-18156 GCA_964611365.1 uncultured Planctomycetales bacterium | reverse complement strand
CCGAACCCCACGTCGCCCCCCCCATGTCGCAGACACCCCCCATGTCGCACACGAGCCCCCACATCGCAAACGAAGGCCCAGAGGTACAACAGCCTCCTGATCGGGCCCCGCCGATGGCATCCTCCTGGCGGGGACAAGGGAGAGCGGCACCCGGAACCCGTCGAGAGACACCGCCTCGATCGTCATCTCCACGGCGACAAGGGAGGGTGGCCATCGGCCGAATCGCCACCCGACGGTGCAGACATCATCTTCACGGTGGCAAGGCAGGGTATCAGCATCATGCCATTCAGGGCGGATCTGGTTCGTGCAGCTGGTCCGCAAGAGCCCGGATCTGCCTGGCGCGGGCAGTCGATCCAGGGAAGCCCGGGCCGGGGATCGGATCGGTGCGAGGGAGGGTCGGAGTCGGCTCGAGCCGGTGGTCAGGGCACGTCGAAGGCGAACTCCTGGGCCCAGTAGAGTCGGCCGTTGGGATCGCGTGAGAAGCCCATTCCGACGTAGACGTACTGGGACAGCAGCATGTTGCGGTCGTGGCTGGGGCTGTTTTTCCAGGCCCGCATGACGCTCTCGACGCTGGTCTGTCCGGCGGCGATGTTTTCGCCCACGTACTCATGGCAGAACCCGGCCTGCAGGGCCCGGTCGCCGGGTCCCAGTCCGTCGGGGTTGATGTGGTCGAAGAAGGATCGCTCCCAGAGATCCCGGGCGTGGGCGTCGGCGAGCTGCTCGAGTTTCCCCGAGTAGATCAGCGGCGAAAGCCCGTTTTCCCGGCGGTAGCGGTTGAGGGCCTCGAACATGGCCGCGTGGACACTGTCGGAGGGTAGCGCAGTACCAAGGCAGCTGGGCTCTCCGACGGGCCGGACGTCGGTGTTCGGTGAACTGCTACCGGACAGATCCGCCGCAAGGTCGGCGTTGTTCAACGTCGCGAGGTCTTCGCCGAACAGGCCGGTCGCGGGCCAGCCGGTGCATCCGGCGGTCAGCGCCGCGCCGATCAACAGACCCGACCATGCCCAAACCTTGCGACGCATTTCTGCCCTCCGACCGACCTGGTGTTCCCCTCCTCCGAGAAGGGCGCTTTCACAAGATCCTACCACGATCGGGCCCGGAATTCCCGGTTCAGGCCGGCGGAGAACTTTTTTTGCGCAAGCGTTTCTGGGGCAATGACCTAGGCTCGGCGGCCGCGGGCGGGGGGTCCGGGTTCGGCCGGCATCGGCGGTTTATTCGGACATATCGGGTCGCCCGGGAAGGGTCCAGGCCCGAACGCCAGGCAGCGCCGCAATGCCAGGCAGCGGGGCCGCGACGCAGACGGACGGGCGCAGGACCGGCGGGGGGGCTGAACCCCTCGGCCCTGAAACGGACGGCCATGCGTCCGCGCGGGCCCGCCGGCCAAGCCCGATGCGCCGGCGGACCGGGCGCAACACGCATGTCCCCCCAGCGGACCTCATGCGACCGGCAGACTACATGGTCCGGCAGGTCGGCGATGGACTGCCGCTGGTGCATGCCAGGCCCGGAAGAGGTTTCCGGAAGGCTGCGGCGGGCGGGCTGCTTGCGCCCTCGCGGCGCAGCGTCGCGGTTTCAGGTTCCGACGATGCTGCTGGGGTCGATTTCGCCGACGACCAGGGCGCACGTGCCGATGCAGGTCAGCGCCAGCCCGGCCGCCAGGAACGCCACTGCCAGAGCCGTTCGATGGATGCGTACGCGATTCATGAGACACTCCTTGCCGCGACGTACTTCCCTCGACCGACCTGCCGGTTGACGCCGCGATTCAGCCGAGATGATAGGCCACGCCGTCACCCTTCGCACCGCAGATCCGCGCCGGCACTGCGGACCGGGCTGGGGTTCGGCACTTGCGGAGCGTATCATACTTATTCGTATGCGGAAGGCAAGCCCGCTGCTGCTTGGCGGTCGACCCCTGGTTGCCGGGGGGGGGCCGTTTGTTTTCGGCGTGCTGAACGTGACGCCCGACTCGTTCAGCGACGGCGGGACCTATCGCTCGCCGCAGGAGGCCGTAGCCGCCGGGGAGCGCATGGCCGCCGACGGCGCGGACGTGATCGACGTCGGCGGCGAGTCCACGCGTCCCGGCAGCCGGCCGGTGCCTCCGGACGAGCAGCGGCGGCGGGTCGAGCCGGTCATCGCCGCCCTGGCCCGGCGGCTGGGTCCGGGGGGGCCGGCGATTTCCATAGACACCCGCTCGGCGGTCGTGGCTTCGGCGGCGATCGAGGCTGGTGCGTCGCTGATCAACGACGTCTCGGCTCTGCGGGACGATCCGGCGATGGCGGAGGTGGCGGCGCGGCACGGTTGCGGCGTCGTGCTGATGCACATGCAGGGATCGCCCGAGACGATGCAGGTCGATCCCTGCTACGAGGACGTGATCGGGGAGATTGCCGCCTTTCTGGCCGATCGGGTGGCCGAGGCCCGGCGGCACGGCCTGCCTGCCGAGCGGCTGATCCTGGATCCGGGCATCGGCTTCGGCAAGACCACGCAGCACAATCTGCAGATCCTGGCGAACCTGCCGGGGCTGCGCGTGGCGGGGCTGCCGCTGCTGGTCGGGCCTTCGCGCAAGCGATTCATCGGCGAGGTTCTCGGGCTGGACCGTCCGGCGGACCGGCTGGCCGGGACGCTGGCTTCGGTGGCCGCGGCGGTGCTGGCCGGAGCGGAGTGCGTGCGGGTGCATGACGTGCGGCCGGCCCGGGAGGTCGCGGACCTCTGCGCCGCCATCCGCCGGGCCGGGGCATCCGGCAGTTCCGGCCGGGCTCCCGAGCCGCCCTGGTGACCGCGGGAGCGAACCTTCGGACGATGGGTCAGCCCGGGCGTCGGGCGGGGGCGGCGGGGCTCACCGGCGGGTCGGGTACCTGGTCTGGGTCATCCACCTGGGGCGCGAATGGCGGATGTCGTAGACGATCCAGGCGATGGCGATCAGTCCGACGGCCCAGGCCATCATGCTCAGCAGCAGGAGCATGCTGCCCATGCTCCGGGCGACGGCCGCGCGATGGTCCGGCGTCCGCGGTTCGGGGGATTCCGGGGCACTGGACGGGGCGCTGGCCGGTGAAGCGGCGTCGGCAGCCGGGGTTTCGGCGGCTGCCCCGGCGCGGGCCGAGAGGGTCAGGCTGGCATAGAGCAGGATGGCGCCGCCGGCCAGGGCCGCCACGGCGATGCCTGCGGCCTTCAGCCGGCGCCATACGGGGCTGGGGTGGTGGTGCTTCACGCCTGCAAGTCTATGACCATGGCGGTTTCGTCGCAATGGTCCTGCAAGGGGCAATGGATGCAGTCGGTCCAGACCTTATGGGGAAGGGTTTCCTTCGGGACCACACGGAAGCCCAGCCGCTGAAAGAAGTCCTGTTCGCGGGTCAGGGCGAAGACGCGCTGCAGTCCGAGGCGCCGTCCTTCGTCCAGGGCTGCCCGGACGAGCTGCCGGCCGATGCCCTGGCGCTGAGAGGCCTCATCGACCGCCAGGCTGCGCAGTTCGCCGAGGTCCCGCCAGACCAGGGCCAGGGCCGCGCAGCCCACGACGCGCTCGCTCCCGTCCGCCGGGCGCACGCAGACCAGGAAGTCGCGCAGATGCTCGTAAAGATCCGCGTGGGAGCGGAACAGCATCTTATTCCGTTCGGCGTGAACGGTGATGAGCCGGTGGATGTCCGGCACGTCGGCCATGACGGCGTTGCGAATCACGGCGGGCTCCGGCCGCGTGCCGGCCGCCTCATCGCCCCCGGGGCGTGCGACCGGCGCGCCGCATCCATCTTAGTACCCGCCCGGCATGCCGCAAGCGGTGTCTGCGCTGCGGATATCACCTCCCGCGCGGCGACGGTCAAGGGCGGCGTGAAGCACTGGCACGTCATCCCGGGGGCTGAAGCGGTGGGGGCCCGGGAGGCATCCATGCCTCAGGCGCCCGGCCTGAGGGGGGGCCGCCGGCTTCGCGCGGGCGGCCCGGGCCGCGCGGACCGGCGGGGGGACGGTTATAATCCCCGCGATGGAAACGATCGCCATCCTGGACTTCGGCAGCCAGTACTCGCAGCTCATCGCCCGGCGGGTGCGCGAGAACCGCGTGTTCTCCGTGGTCTGCGGGCCGCAGGTCAGCCCCGCGGAGCTGGCCGGCATGGACATTCGCGGCCTGATCTTCTCCGGCGGGCCGGCCAGCGTCTATGAGCAGGGGGCCCCGACCTGCGATCCGGCGCTGCTGGAGCTGGGGGTTCCGGTGCTGGGCATCTGCTACGGGATGCAGCTGGCCTGCCGGCTGCTGGGTGCCGACGTGCACGGGGCTCCGGCGCGGGAATACGGGCGGACTCCGCTGGAGGTGCTGGACCGGTCCGACCTGCTGGCCCACGTTCCCGAGCGGACCAGTGCCTGGAACAGCCACGGCGACCAGGTGATGTCGCTGCCGGCGGAGTTTACTCCGCTGGCCCGGACGCCGACCTGTCCGATCGCGGCCGTGCGGCACCGGACGCGTCCGGTGTACGGCGTGCAGTTCCACCCCGAGGTGACCCACACGCCCTGCGGCGGGCAGATCCTGCGGAACTTCCTGTACGATATCTGCGGCTGCGGCGGGTGCTGGGAGATGGGCAACTTCATCCGCGATACGGTGGAATCGATCCGCCGGCGCGTCGGCCCGGCCGAGCGGGTGATCTGCGGCCTGTCCGGCGGGGTGGACAGCAGCGTGACGGCCGCTCTGCTGCACGAGGCCATCGGCGACCGGCTGGTCTGCATCTTCGTGGACAACGGGCTGCTGCGCAAGAACGAGGTGCACCTGGTCGAGTCGACCTTCCGGGACCACTTCCGGATCGACCTGCGGGTCGCCGACGCCGGCAGGCGGTTTCTGGAGCGGCTGGCCGGGGTGACCGATCCGCAGGAGAAGCGCCGCCGGATCGGCCACGAGTTCATCGAGGTCTTCAAAGCCCAGGCCGCCGGCGTCCCCCATGCCCGCTATCTGGCCCAGGGCACGCTGTACCCGGATGTGATCGAGTCCGGGCATGGCCTGGCCGGCAAGGCGGCGAACATCAAGCTGCATCACAACGTCGGCGGGCTGCCGGCGGAGCTGGGCTTCGAGTTGATCGAGCCGCTGCGCGACCTGTTCAAGGATGAAGTCCGCGTGGCCGGCCAGCGCCTGGGGCTGCCGGAGGAGATCGTCTGGCGGCACCCGTTTCCGGGTCCGGGCCTGGCGGTTCGGATCGTCGGCGAGGTGACCCCGCAGCGCGTGCGGCTGCTGCAGGACATCGACGAGATCGTGATCGAGGAGATCCGGGCGGCCGGCTGGTATTCCAGGATCGCCCAGGCGTTTGCCGTGCTGCTGCCGGTCCGGGCCGTCGGCGTGATGGGCGACGGGCGCAGCTACGAGGATCAGCAGGTCGCGGCCATCCGCTGCGTGGAGACCACCGATTTCATGACCGCCGACTGGGTGCGGCTGGACGACGGGCTGCTGGCCCGGATCTCGTCGCGGATCATGAACGAGGTGCGGGGCATCAACCGCGTGGTCTACGATGTGTCCAGCAAGCCGCCCAGCACCATCGAGTGGGAGTAAACGCCCCCGGCCGGCCGGACCTGTGTTCCGGCGGCCGGCGAGGCCACGAGCCTTCCGTGAAACGCGCGCTGATCATCGTGGACCACGGCAGCCGCCTGGAGGAGGCCAACCGCATGCTCGATCGGCTGGCCGGGCACCTGCGGCGCCTGAGCGGCCAGCCCGTCCATGTTGCCCACATGGAGCTGGCCGGGCCCTCGATCGCGCAGGCCTTCGACGCCGCCGTGGCCGACGGGGCGGAGTTCGTCTTCGTCTTTCCCTGCCTGGTGGCTCCGGGCCGTCACAGCCGCCACGACATCCCCGCCCAGTGTGCCGTGGCCGCGGCCCGCCATCCCGGCCTGAAGTGGCACTGCTCCGGCCCCATCGGAGCCGACGAGATGCTCGCCCGGCTGATTCTGGATCGCCTGGACCGCTGCGCCGCCCGCGACTACCGCTGCGAAGACTGCCCCGACTTGCCTGATTGCCGCGAAGAACCCGGCGAGGCACCGGCCCGGCCGGCACTGTGACCGCCGGGCGCCGGGCGGCGCGGGTACGGCCCGCGCCGGTGTCGCGGGGGTCACATGCTCAGTTCGCCGCGGATCGTGGTCACGCACTCGCCGCCGATGCGGACCTCCACGTGCCCGTCGGACTGCCGCTGGGCGAGAACCCGCACCAGCCCGCCCCGGCCGGCCGGCGAGGCCTGCGTGCAGGTCAGGGCCGCCAGATCGCCGTGCAGGCCGACCCGGCCGCAGGTGATGAGGTGGGCGGCGATCGGACCGTGCACGCCGCCGGTGACGGGATCCTCGGGGATGCCGATGCCCGCAGCGAAGTAGCGGCACTGGGTGGTGATCGACGGATCGAGGGTGGCGGTGGTCACCGCACACAGTCCGCGCAGACGATGCGGCCGCGTATAGGCCTCCAGCGCGTCGTGGCGCGGGCGCAGCGCGTTGAGCGTGATGAAGTCCTTCACGAAGACGATCAGGTCTCCGTCCTGACTGCGTACCGGGCCCGGCTCCCGGCAGAAGTCCTCCGGGCAGGCCCGCAGCATCGCCGCCCAGACGTCCGGGGTGAACGGAGCCGCGGTCAGCACCGGGGCCGGGAGATCCAGCCACACCAGCGGCCGGTCGCCGACGCCGGGATCGCCGGAGCGCTCGACCCGGGCCCAGAGCATGCCTGCGGCCGTCTCAATCGCGATTTCGCCGCAGGGCCCGCGTCCGGCCGGCGGCAGCAGCCCGGTCTCATCCAGGACATGCACGGCGGCGATCGCGCCGTGGCCGCTCATGGACAGCTCGCAGGTCGGCGTGAACCAGCGGATCCGCAGATCGGCCGCATCACCACGGCTGACCGGCACCAGGAAAGCGGTCTGGCCGCACCCAAGCTCGGCGGCGATGAAGCCCATCTCCCGGTCCTGAAGGCCGGCGGCCTGGAGCACCACGCCGACCGGATTGCCCTGGAAGGCCTGGGCGGTGAAGACATCCGCCACCTGGAACGGCACCGATCGGCGGCTCACGGTTCATCCCTCGCCGGCAGGCCCGCTCCGGTGAAACCGGCGGTCAGCACGATCACCGCGCCGGGACCGAGGGTCAGCCGCAGTGTCCGGCCGTGTGCCCGGGGCCTGGAGGAGTCGGCCAGGGCCAGCTCGACCCGCGGCTCGGCGGGGCCGACTGCGAAGGGCAGTCGCAGCTCCGCCCGGTGTGCGGCGAAGCAGTCCAGGTTGGCGATCATCAGCAGCCATCGGCGGCCCGGGCCGGCGCGCCAGCCGGTGGCCAGGATGTGGCGGGCGGAGGCGGTGACGCGCGGCAGGAAGTTTCCGCGGCGCCGCAGCAGCAGGCCCAGGAAGCGCCGGCGGGCCTCGGAGGTCCGGCCGATCAGATCCACCATGCCTTGGGCGCCGGGGTTGGTCCAGTGCAGGGCGTAGGGATCGAAGAAGGCCAGTCGGCCGGCCTGGGGGTCGCTGCGGGGGAGGGCGAAGCGGCCGGGCGGAACGTTGTCCAGTCCCAGGTTCATCGGCTGGCGCTCGTAGACTTCCAGGCCGCTGTGAATCAGCGGCACGGCGTTGGGCAGGAAGCCGTTGACCGCCACGGCCTGGCGGGCGAAGCGCCGGCCGCCGCGGCGGACGACCGCCCGCGGGGTATCGGCCATTTCCGCGGCGGCGAACACCGGCAGGCGCAGCCGGCGGATCTCGCGGAGGTGCTCGTGCATCAGGCCCTCGTGGCCTCGCGGCTGGCGGTACCATCCCGGGCCGATGATCAGGTTGTAGCCCGCCCGCCGGGCCCGGGCGTGGTTGGCGGTGCCCAGTTCCTCGGCCACGAAGGCGAAGTCGGGGTCGAGCCGGCGGGGCCGGTCGAGGATCATGCGTTCCAGTTCGGTCGGCAGGGCATGGGCCATGTCCACGCGGGCGCCGTCGATGCCCAGGTGCTGGTAGAACGGGATGATGCCCGCCAGCCGCTGCCACAGCGGGCGGTTGGGGCGCCGGCCGGGGAAGAGGTTGGCCTTGATGGTGTCGAAGAGCACATAAGGCGGCTGCTGGCGGGGGTCGGGCAGCTGGGCGGCGGACTCCGGCGGGTGGTCGAGGTGAAGCCGCAGGTAGGTCACGTCCGTCCAGGGCGGCTGCGTATCGTTGATGCAGTCGGAGAAGGCCGGCGGCACGAGGACGCCGAAGTGCCGGGCGATTTCGGCGACCAGATCGGCGGGGGGACGTCTGCGGGCCTGCCGAACGAAGGCCTGCCACTTCTCCGGGCTGGTCCGGGCGGGCGGGAAGCGGAAGGTCTGCAGGTGGCGGCGGACGCCGGGATCGGCGTAGATCTCATGCAGGCGTCCGGGGATCGGGTTGCCGTAGTCGATGTCCGGCAGCCTGGGGGCCCCGAAGGACCGGGCGGCGCGGGCGTCGATCCAGTAGAACCATTCGGGGTGCTCCAGCACCCAGACGTTGTCGCGGGCGGCGGTGCGCGGGGCGATGTCCAGGATGACGCGCATGCCCAGCAGATGGGCGGCGGTCACGAAGGCGGCGAACTCGCCGGTGACGTCGCCGGCGTCGTCGCCCAGCAGCCGGTCGTGGTATCCCTCGTCGAGGGCGTAGAAGTCGCCGGCGGCGTAGGGGCATCCCAGTTCGCCCTTGCGGAAGAGCCGGCTGACGCTGACGACCGGCAGCAGGTACAGGGTGGTGATGCCCATGCGGGCCAGCAGGGGCAGCAGCAGGATGGTTTTCAGGAAGGTGCCGTTCTCGGTGCGGCGGCCGTCGCGCAGCCGGCCGTCGCCGTCGTGGTCCCAGGCGGCGGTGCAGCGGACGAACAGGCCGTAGACCGTCTGGCGGGTCAGCCAGTCGCCGGCCCGGCGCGGCCTCCGGCCGGCGCGGACCCGCCCGGGGCCGGCGCGGCGGACGCCGAGGATCCGCGACAGGCTTATGCCGGTCCGCGCCTGCGGCACGACGGCATGGGCGGCGATCCAGTCGAGGCAGCCGGCGGCAAAGGCGAAGGGATCGACCCCGACCTGTCGTCCGACGCGGCGTTTCGGGCCGTTGTAGCCCCAGCAGTCCCACAGCGCCGGCAGGAGAAAGTCCGGGCGCCGGCCCGGCCGGCGCAGCCGGTCCCGCAGCCACCGGAATGAATCGTTTTCCGCGACGGGCATGAGCGTCGCCTCCCTGCGAATGCCTCGCCGGACAAGTCCGGGCCGGGGCGCGTCCTCCGGCGGGAGCCGGCTACCGGCACAGCAGCAGGCCGCTGTGCGGCGGGGCGGTCACCTGCCCGGCGACCTCGCGCAGTCCGCCGGGATCGGCGCGGTCGGCGTCGGCCAGGACCTTCCAGGTTCCGGCCGGCAGGTCGAACGTCACATCCTGTCCGCTGCCGTTGAGCAGTACGCGAAGCTGTTCGACCGTCTCGCCCGCCAGCCCCTGGGCGTTGATCCAGTGCACGATCGCCTGGTTGTGCGGGGGCCGGTCGAAGCCCACGCGGCCCTCCACCGCCTCCCGCGTGCGCAGCCGGAAGGCCGGGTGACTCCGCCGGATGGCGATCAGGGACTTCACGTAGTCGCAGACGTCGGCGCAGGCCACCTTGAGACCCCAGTTGATCTGGTTGACCGCGTCCGGCTGGTTGTAGCTGTTGGAGCAGCCCTTCTTGCGGCGGCAGAACTCCTGTCCGCCGTGCAGCAGGATCGCGCCCTGGCTGGTCAGCAGGATCAGCGAAGCCAGGCGCATCATCCGGCGGCGGACGGCGTCGGGCACGTCCGGGGTGCTGACCAGCAGTTTGTCCCAGGCGGTCAGGTTGTCATGGGTCTCGAAGTAATTGACCGTGTCGGTGGGGTGGATGGACCAGTCGTGGACCGAGCCCATCAGCCCGTGCACGATCCCCTCGGGGTGGCGGCCGGCCTGGATGTATCCCGGCTCGTAGTCGTCGCGGCCGCCCTTGATCGCGTCGCGGAAGCGGTCGTTGAAGGCTCCCAGGCCCGTGCCGCGCACCTGGGCGCGGTCGGAGACCGGCTTGAGCGGCGTGGGTCCGCCGGCCCAGGGTTCGCCGTAGATCAGCAGATCCGGGCGCAGCGCCCTCAGGGCATCGCGTGCCCGGCGGAGGGTCTCGAGGTCGTGCAGGCCCATGAGATCGATCCGGAACCCGTCGATCCGGTACTCGCGCACCCAGTAGCCCATCGAGTCGATGATGAACTTGCGGACCATCGGGTTTTCGGTGTGCATTTCGTTGCCGCAGCCGGAGCCGTTGTGGAACCGGCCGTCGGCGGTCATGCGGTAGTAGTAGCCCGGCACGAGCTGTTCGAACGTCGCCCGTTCGGAGGTGTGGTTGTACACCACGTCGAGGATTACGCCGATGCCGCGCTCGTGCAGGGCCTGGATGAGCTGCTTGAGTTCGCGGATTCGCGCCGGTCCGGCGATGCTGCCGGCGTACCAGCCCTCCGGGGAATTGAAGCTCACCGGCATGTAGCCCCAGTCGTAGGCCGGGGCGGATTCGTCGTTGTCGAAGTCCTGGACGGGCATGAGCTGCACGTGGGTGACGCCCATTTCCACCAGGTGGTCCAGGCCGGTGCGCACGTCGGGGGCCGCCGGCAGCCGCGTGCCGGCCTCGGTCATCCCCAGGTAGCGGCCCTTGGCCCGGATGCCCGAGGACGGCGCGATGCTGAAGTCGCGCACGTGGATCTCCCAGATCACCGCGTCCACCGGCGACGCCAGGGACACGCCGTCATGTTCGCGGAAGCCCGGGGGGTCGGTCGCGCGGAGGTCCACGATCAGGGAGCGGGGGGCCCGGTTCTGCGTGCAGACCGCGTAGATGTCGCGGATCTCGGCGTGCTCGACGAAGCCCGGGCCGGAGAGCTTGTAGGCATAGAAGCGCCCGGCCAGGTCGCCTTCGACGACGGCTTCCCAGACGCCCCTGGGCCCGCGGGTCATGGGATGATCGGCTACGCCGGCCGGTCCCTCGGCCTGGTCGGCGACCACGACCTTCACGGCCAGCGCCGTCGGCGCGAACACGCGGAAGACGGTCCGCTGCGGCGAGTACGTCGCTCCCAGTTCGGCGTCCGGATCGTGGTAGCGCTCGTCGCCGTGCACCACCCGCCAGGGCCGCACCACGTGGGCGCCGAGCCCCTCGATTTCCAGCGTGAACTGTTCGGTCGTGAAGTCCAGGGGCGCGGCGGTGGTCAGCGTGAAGGCCGCGGCCTGCCCCCGGCGGGGATTGAGCGTGGAAACCGAGACGATCTCGATGCGCCGCCCGTCGCCGCCGGTCAGGCGGAAGCGCTCCACCGGCCAGTCCCCCTCCGGAAGCCGCTGATTGAAACGGGCGGTGATCTCCCGGTCCCCGTCGAGCGTGGCCGCTGTGAATCTCAGTCGCAATTCTGCCATGCCCGGCGGCGCCTCGCTTGCGGGCCGATGATCGACACGCGGGCAGGCATTCTACGCGACGCGGCGCCGGGCTCCAAAGCGGCCGGCGGTCGCGGACCGGCCGGGCGGGTCGGGCGGTCCGGGGCCTGGGCGGGCGTCCATCCGTCGGCCGGCCGGATACGCGGCAATGCATGCCTTTGGGGTGTTCCCGCCGGGGGGGCGTGACATTGGCGGCTGGCCGGATAAGATCATACCGCCTTCGGGTCGCCGCGCCGTGGACGGAAAGGGGCGGCGTCGCGGAACGTGCGAGCCCGGCCGCTGTTCCGGCGGCTGCCTGCGACGGGCCCTTGCCCCCAGGAGTCGACATGTCCAAGTCAAGCCCCACGCGCGCAACGGACGGACTGCCCGGCGCCGACAAGGTGCTGGCCCCGCTGGGACGCCTGGCCCGGAACCTCTGGTGGACCTGGACGCCGGAGGCTGCGGCGCTGCTTCGCGACGCCGACCCCAAGACGTTTGCCGCCTGCGGAAACAATCCGCTGACGACGATCGCCCGGCTGACCCCGGCCCGTCTGGCCCGTCTGGCGGCGGACGTCTCGCTGGTCGGCCGGCTGCGGGCCGCCGAGCGCGGGCTGCGCGACTACCTCCGCGACCGGACGTGGTACAGCGCCCGCTACGGGCCCAAGTCCGACGCGTTCATCGCCTATTTCTGCATGGAATACGGGCTGCACGCCTCGCTGCCGCTGTACGCCGGCGGGCTGGGCGTCCTGGCGGGGGACCATCTGAAGTCCGCCAGCGACCTGGGCGTGCCGCTGGTGGGCGTCGGGATCTACTGGCGTCACGGTTACGTCACCCAGCGAATCGACCGGCAGGGCCGGCAGACCGACCATTTTCTGCCGCTGCCGGTGGAGGCCGCGCCGCTGGTCGAGGTCGCCTCGGCGTCCGGCCGGCCTCTGCGCGTGCCGCTGGCCATCGGCGACGAGCGGGTCCAGGTGCGGGTGTGGCGGCTGGATGTGGGGCGGGTGCCGCTGTTTCTGCTGGACACCGACCTGCCGGCCAACGCCCCGAGAATCCGACAGCTGGTCAGCGTGCTGTACAGCGGCGACCGCGACATGCGCATCCGGCAGGAGATCCTGCTGGGGATCGGCGGGTGGCGGGCGCTGCGGGCCATGGGCATTCCCGTCGGGGTGTGCCACCTGAACGAGGGCCACGCCGCGCTGCTGTCGCTCGAGCGCATCGCCGAGCGGATGGAAAGCCGGGGCGAGAGCTTCCGCCAGGCGCTTCGACACGTGCGCGACACCAGCGTCTTCACCACCCACACGCCGGTTCCGGCCGGCAACGAGGAGTTCGATCCGCTGCTGGTCGACCGTTACCTCTCCGGCTACGCGCGGCGGCTGGGCCTGGGCCGGGAGGCTTTCCACGACCTCGCCCGGGTGCGCCCGGGGAGCAGGTCCGAGGCCTTCGGCATGACCCCGCTGGCCCTGCACACCTGCCGCTGGTGCAACGGCGTGGCCGCCCTTCACGGACGGGTCGCGCGGGAGATGTGGCAGGCGGCCTATCCCGTCCGCCGGGCGGAGAACGTGCCCATCGGGCACGTGACCAACGGCGTTCACCTGCGCACCTGGCTGCATCCGCTGATGGGCGAGCTGCTGGATGAAACCCTGGGGCTGGGCTGGGAGGAGCGGCAGGACCTGCGGAGCGCCTGGAACCGCGTCCGCCGGATCCCCGACCAGCGGCTCTGGGAGGTGCACGCCCTGCTGAAGGTCGAACTGATCGAGGCCTGCCGGCGCCGCATCCGCGAGCGATTCCGCCGCCTCCGCCTGCCGGTCGCCGAGGCCGACCGGATCCTGGATCCCGACGCGCTGACCATCGCGTTCGCCCGGCGGTTCGCCGGCTACAAGCGGGCGGCGCTGATCTTCACCGACCCGCGGCGCCTGGCCGGCATCCTGTCCGGATCCGGACGGCCGGTGCAGATCATCTTCGCCGGCAAGGCCCACCCGGCCGACGCCGAGGGCAAGGCCCTGGTGCAGCAGATCGCACGGTTCAGCGCCATGCCGCGTTTCCGCCGGCACGTGGTCCTGCTGGAGAACTACGACATGGAGATCGCCCGGCTGCTGGTCGCCGGGGCGGACGTCTGGCTCAACAACCCGCGCCGCCCGCGGGAGGCCAGCGGCACCAGCGGAATGAAAAGCGCGCTGCACGGCGGGCTGAACCTCAGCATCCTCGACGGCTGGTGGCCCGAGGCCTTCAACGGCCGCAACGGCTGGGCGATCGGGCGCCCGGTCGATCACGACGGCAGCGCCCGCGCCGACCGCCGCGACGCCGCCGACCTCTACCGCGTGCTCGAGAAGCACGTCGTGCCGGCGTTCTACCGCCGGGACCGCCAGGATCTGCCCCGGGCCTGGATCGCGATGATGAAAGACGCCCTGGCCGGCATTCCCCCGTTTTTCAACGCCCACCGCCAGGTCAAGCAGTACCTCACCCGGTACTACATGCCCGCCATGGCCCGGGCGACGGCGGCCCGCTGACGGTCCGCCGGTTATCCGGACCTCCGCACCGGCCGCACCGGCCCCCGGCAGCCGGGCTTGTACCCCATCCGGCGGAATCCGGACGCCGGCGGGTGGATTCCGCGGCGCCGCCGGGCATAAAGTCGTTAGAATACAGGTTGCCGACCGTGACCGCCGCGGCCCCGGTTGTCCGGAGCGCCGGCCGCGGGCCGGTGAGCCGGGGCGCCGGACGGGGGAAGACATCGCATGGACGACGCGCTGTTTCAGGCACGCATCGACGAGGCCCGGGCGAGGATCGAGGCCCTGCCCGAGGAGCACCGCGCGTCGCTGCGGGTCATGCTCGAGGAGACCATCCGCCGCCACCGCGAGCTGAAGGACAACTTCGCCCGCATCCACCACGCCGTCGGCGAACTGCAGCTCTTCGTCAAGTATCTGTTGTTCGACCACGAGGCCACCCGGCGCGAGCGCGACGAGCTGCGCCGCCGGCTGGGCGAGGTCGGCTGAGCCCGCCGCAGACCGCGGCCGCAGCCCCGGGGGTTTGACTCCGGGCGGCCCGCGGCCTACCCTGCAGGGGCCGCGGCACCGCGCCGCTTGCAGGGGTTCGGTGTGCCGGGTTCCGCATGGGTGCCGATTTCCACGATCAGGACGACGACGTCCAGCTCAACGAGGCCCTGGCCGGCCGGTGGCTGGACACCGAGAGCGACGAGGCCCAGCACGTCACGCTCTTCATCCGCCGCCGGCTGCCGGGAAGACGCCTGGACAAGTACCTCCACGCCCGTTTCCCGCGGCTGAGCCGGACGATGATTCAGCGGCTCATCCGCCAGGGGGCGGTGACCGTCAACCGCCGGCCGGCCAAGCCCAGCTACGAACCCGAGGCCAAGGACCGCATCGACCTGGTCATCCCGCCGCCCGAGCCCTACGACCTGATCCCCGAGCCGATCCCCCTGGACATCGTCTACGAGGACGATCATCTGCTGGCGATCAACAAGCACAAGGGGATCATCGTTCATCCGTCCAAGGCCACGCAGACCGGCACCATCGCCAACGGCCTGGCCCACTACGCCGCCTCGCTGAGCCGGGGGGAGGATCCGTTCCGGCCGGGCATCGTTCACCGGCTGGACAAAAATACCACCGGGATCATGCTCGTGGCCAAGACCGACGAGGCCCACTGGCGGCTGTCGCTGCAGTTCGAGCGCCGCCTGGTCCGCAAGACCTACCTCGGCGTGGTCGAGGGCAACCCGCGGCTGGACGCCGACGTCATCAATGCCCCGCTGGCCGCCAGCCCGACGATCAAGGACCGCTACATCGTGCCGAACAACAACCCGGCGCTGGTCAGCCGGCTGGCCAAGGAGGCCGTCACCGAGTACGAGGTGGCCGAGCGCTTCCGCGGATACGCCCTGATGCACCTGCACCCCCGGACCGGGCGAACCCACCAGCTTCGCGTGCACATGTCCTACATCGGCCACCCCATGGCCGGCGACACCTTCTACGGGGGGCACATCGTCTCCGAGAAGACCCTTACCGGATCAGGCGACACCACCCCCCTGACCACCCAGCAGGCCCTGCATGCCTACCGGATCCGCTTCACCCATCCGATCTCCGAGGCGGTCATGGAACTGGAGGCTCCGCCCCCGGAGGACCTGGCCCGGCTGATTCAGCTGCTCCGCCGGCACCGGGCCTTCGCACCGCCGCAGGGCGGCTGAACCGGACCGCCGGTGGCCGCGGGAGCGGATTCCGCCCCCCGGCGGGCTCGACGCGGTTTTCGGACCCGACGGATGCCGGGCCTGGATGCCGGTACTACACTCTTTACGGTTGCTTCCCCGTTGGCACCGCGCCGCGCCCCACGGGGCCGGAGCGGAAACGGGACGCGGTCATGCCGGCTCCGGGCCAGGACGGGCCCTTGCGGGCCCTCCGGGTCGTGCGGGTCGGGCATGTTCCGCGACCGGCCAAGGGCCCCGGACCCCCCACCGGGGCCTTTTTTTTCGGCCCCGCACCCCGCTGGCCGGACGCCGGGGTGAATGCCGTTGGTCGGGTCCGAAAACAGCAGCTGGCGCCGGCCGGGCTTTTTCCGGCTTTTTCCGCGCGCCGGCGGGTTTGCGGCGGATATGATATGAACGACAGCTTTCCCGAATGAGCGCGTCTGCGCCGTGGCGCCCGCACCTCCGCCCGGGCGTACGCAGAGGGGGGATGCACGCGGCGCGGCGTTGAAGCTTTTTGCAGATCCCGGGGGGCGCTCATGAGGGCAAGGTCCAAGGCGATTTCCTGGCGAAGAGTAGTCGTCGACATCTGCACGCAGCGCGACTTCCTGCAGCCCGGGGCCATCCTGCAGGTGGCCAACCATCAGCCGCTGCTGGAGAACCTCAGGTCGTTTTTCGCCTGGGTCCGGGCCGCCGGACTGCCGGTGTTCTCCGCGGTCGAGTCCCATCGGCCCAGCGAACCGGCCACGGGCTTCCCGATGCACTGCATCGACGGCACGCCGGGCCAGCGCAAGCTCGACTTCACCCTGCTGAACCCGCACTGCCTGGTCGAGGCCGACAACTCGCTGTCGCTGCCCCCGGACCTGCTCAAGAAATACCGCCAGCTGATCTTCCGCAAGCGGGCCCGCGAGGTCCTGGGCAACCCCAAGGCCGATCGGTTTCTCACCAGCCTCGAGGCCGAAGAGTTCATCATCGTCGGCGTCGGGCTGGAACGCGCCATCCGCGGGCTGGCCCTGGGGCTGCTCGTGCGGCACAAGTCCGTGACCGTGGTCTGGGATGCCTGCGGGTTCTGGAGCCACGCGGACGCGGACCTGGCCCTGCGCCAGCTGGCCGCCAAGAACATCCGCCTGGTCACCACCGAGGAGATCACCGCCGCCGGCGATCCGGCCTCGCCCCGCCGTGAACGACCCCGGCCCGCCGACGACCGGCACCGGCCGGATCAGCCCGAGAGCCCCGACCGCCTGCGTCCCCGGACCGCCAGCGCCTGACGCGCCGGCGGGAGCCGCACGGGTGGTTTTCCAGCGGTGCGCGACCGTCGCCGACCGTTCCGGCGGCGTAAACGCCCACCAGAACCCTGCTTCACGGCTTGGCTATCCTGCGTGCGTGCGCGCGGCGAAAGCGAGGGCGCACGGGCAGGAGATCGCGGATGCCTCGGTCGGCGGATGCCCGGAAGCCGGCCTTGTGGCGGAGGTGGCTGGAGCGGTTGGCGCGAGGCCGGATGTTGGTCGGGGCGTTCTGTGCCCGCCACCTCCGCAAACGGCCTGCCGCCGCGCGGGAGATGATCGGTGTGTCAGGAATCAAGAGTCGACCCCTATTGCGCAGGAATCAAGAGTCAACCCCTATTGCTCTAGTGCTTCGACCCCTATTGCTTGCTCGCCCCGGCGCGACGGACCGCCGTCCCGCCCCCGGGCCGACTCTGTGGGTGTTTATCGGTTCCCCAGGTGCTCGTTCAGGAACGCGCCAATCTGTTCGGATACCTCCGGCGTAACAAGGTCCATGTGGCCTGCGCCGTCCACGCGAATCAGCGTCGATGAGACGCCCAGCGCCTGGAGCCGTGCGTTCAATTCCACCGCCTGGCTGAGCGGTACGCGCCGGTCATGGGTGCCGTGGACGAGCAACACCGGCGGGTCGTCGGGCGAAGCGTGGTTCACGGGCGATGCCGCAGCGGCCAGGTCGCGGCGGTCTTTCAAAGCGCCGCCCAGCAGCCTGCCGACCGGGGTCCACGGCGAATTCTCCAGGCGCGAGCTGCCCATCGACGCCGGCGGATCCGACAGCGTCGTCAGGTTCGTGGGACCGCACAGAATCACAGCAGCGGTCACCCGCGTGCTGGCGGACCGATGCTCGCCGAGCGTCCCCTCAAAAGCCGGATCGTCCCCGGTCAACGCCAGCATCGCCGCGAGATGTCCGCCGGCGGACAGGCCGAACACCGCCAGGCGCTCCGCGTCCAGGCCGTAGGCGGAAGCGTTCGCGCGCACCCACCTCAGCGCCGCCTTGGTGTCGTCGAGCTGGGCCGGCCACGGTGCGTCGCCGCTGAGGCGGTAGTTGACGCTGACGACCGCGTACCCCTCCTCCACCACGCTGCGCATCCGGGTCACTGCCTGCCGCTTGTCGCCCCGCATCCAGCCGCCGCCGTGCAGGTACACGACGACCGGCAACGGCTCCGGGCTGCGCTCGGCGGGCAACAGAAGGTCGAGTTTCTGGGCCGGATGACCGTCAGCGACATAGGCCAGATCGGCAGTGATCTCTGGCTCAGGCCCCGGCGTGTGCAACTCGCCGAGCACAGCGCCCAGGGGCGCGCAACCGCCGACCGTCGCTCCCCAGGAGGTAGTGTCAAATCCTGTGTAAATCGCTCCGGGGGCATCCGGCCGTTCCATT
>CAZSYS010000054.1:16020-18447 GCA_964611365.1 uncultured Planctomycetales bacterium | reverse complement strand
CGCCGGACTGCGTTTTCCTGGACATCGACACGCAGAACGATTTCATGCTGCCGCAGGGGCGGCTTTACGTGCCCGGGGCCGAGGGGATCCACCAGGCGGTCCGCGGGCTGGTGGCCGGGGCCGGGGCGGCCGGCATTCCGGTGCTCAGTTCGGTCGACGATCACCCGCCGGACGACCCGGAGTTCGCCCGCTTCGGCCCCCACTGCGTGCACGGCACGCCCGGCCAGGCCAAGCTGGACGGCACGCTGCTGCCGGGCTCGAGGATCGTTGACCCGGCCGACGGCTCCGCGGACCTGCGGGCGGCCCTGGCCGAAGGTTGTCCGCAGCTGGTCTTCACCAAGCGGACCTTCAGCATCTGGGATAACCGGCATTTCGGACGGCTGATGGAAGCACTCGGACCGGTCCGGGCGGTCGTGTTCGGGGTGGCCACGGAGTTCTGCGTGCGGGCGGCGGTGGAGGGCCTGCTGGATCGGGGCCTGCGGGTCGAGGTGGTGGCCGATGCGATCCGGGGCATTGACCCGTCGGCGGAGGAGGCCTGCTGCCGTGACTGGGCGAGGCGCGGCGTGACGTTCCTGTCGGCGGCTCAGGCGATCGGGAGGACGGCATGAGATTCGCTCTGGTGCAGACCAACCCGGTGGTCGGCGACGTGATCGGCAACACCGAGCAGATCATCGCCGGCATCGGCCGGGCCCGCGAGGCCGGGGCGGACCTGGCGGTCTTTCCCGAGCTGGCGGTGGCGGGTTATCCGCCGCGGGATCTGCTGCTCAAGCCGCGGTTCGTGCAGGCCAACGTGGAGGCGGTCGGCCGGATCGCGGCGGTCTGCCGGGGCATTACGGCCCTGGTGGGCTTCGTCTCGCCGAACGACGAGCCGGAGGGCCGGCAGCTGCGCAACGCGGCGGCCTTCTGCGTCGAGGGGGTCGTGCGTTCGATCGCCTGCAAGTCGCTGCTGCCGACCTACGACGTTTTCGACGAGCATCGCTACTTCGAGCCGGGGCCGGAAGTGGTCGTGGTCGAGCATCTCGGACGGCGGATCGGCGTGAGCATCTGCGAGGACCTGTGGAATGACGCCCAGACCGTCGGTCGGCGGCTGTATCACCGCGATCCGGTCGCCCAGCTGGCGGCCGCGGGCGTGGACGTGCTGGTCAACGTCAGCGCCTCGCCGTTCTGGCAGGACAAGCACACCTTCCGGCTGCGCCTGTTCGGCCGGCAGGCCGAGCGGCACCGCGTGGCGATCCTGTTCTGCAACCAGGTGGGCGGCAACGACGACCTGGTGTTCGACGGGGCCTCGGCGGCCTTCGACGCCTCCGGCCGGCTGATCGCCCGGGCCCGGGCGTTCGAGGAGGACCTGCTGACGGTCGATGTGCCGGCGGACGCGCCCGGCCGGGTCGAGCCGTATCCCGGCGAAATCGACTCGGTGTTCCGCGCGCTGGTGCTGGGAACCCGGGACTACGTGCGCAAGTGCGGCTTTCGCGAGGTGGTCCTGGGGCTTTCGGGCGGCATCGACTCGGCGGTGACCGCGGCCATCGCGGCCGAGGCGCTGGGCCGGGAAGCGGTGACCGGCGTGGCCATGCCGTCGCGCTACAGCAGCCCCCACAGCCTGACCGACGCCGAGCAGCTGGCGACGAACCTCGGCATCCGGTTCGAGGTCATCCCCATCCACCCGATCCATGAGGTCTTCGAGAACCATCTGCGGCCGCACTTCGAGGGCCGCCCTCCCGACATCACCGAGGAGAACATCCAGGCCCGGATCCGCGGCAGCGTCCTGATGGCGCTGTCCAACAAGTTCGGCCGGCTGCTGTTGACCACCGGCAACAAGAGCGAGCTTGCGGTGGGCTACTGCACGCTCTACGGCGACATGTGCGGCGGGCTGGCGGTGATCAGCGACGTGCCCAAGACCACGGTGTACCGGCTGGCCGAGCACATCAACCGGCGGGCCGGGCGTGAGGTGATTCCGTCCGGCTCGATCACCAAGCCTCCGTCGGCGGAGCTGCGTCCCGACCAGACCGACCAGGATTCGCTTCCCCCCTACGACGTACTGGACGCCATCCTGGACCTGTACGTGGAACAGGAGCGCAGCTCTGAGGACATCACCGCCGCGGGCTTTGACGCCGAGACGGTCCGCCGGGTGATCCGGATGGTGGATCTCAACGAATACAAGCGCAAGCAGGCGGCACTGGGGCTGAAGGTCACGACGCGGGCCTTCGGCGTCGGACGGCGAATGCCGATCGCCGCCCGGCAGCGGTTCTGAGCCGGTTCTCCGGACCGCAACAAACAGCTCGAGGGCGCCGCGATCGAGAAAGCCTGCCGCCGGTCAGAGAGCATCGTCCGGGACCGACGCTCCCGCCGGCCGGGTCCTGCGACGATCGAGCAGTTCGCGCAGCTCGGTCGAGCCGAGGGCGGCCGAGGCCGCCAGGAAAACCGCTGCCC
>CAZSYS010000054.1:0-15920 GCA_964611365.1 uncultured Planctomycetales bacterium | reverse complement strand
CCCTTCCCGGCTGTCCGGCGGGTTCTGCGACGATCGAGCAGCTCGCGCAGCTCGGTCGAGCCGAGGGCGGCCGAGGCCGCCAGGAAAACCGCTGCCCCGGCGGCCATCGGAACCAGCGCTTCCAGACCATTGCGCAGCAGGCGGACCACGCGCAGGCCGTTCCGATTCAATCCCCCGCGAGACGATGGCACGCCGACACCGGCGGCCGGCAGGGACGCCGGGCGATACGGCCGGTGCCCAAGCCCCGGACCCATGCGCCCGGCCGGCAGGCACGCCGGCCGCTACGTCGCTTCGCATCACCAGTGTGCGGCCATCCGGTACGCCGACCGGGACAGCACTTTGCGACGACGCGCTTCCTTTGCGTCCTTGTGGTTCAATCCTGCCCCTTCCCGGCTGTCCGGCGGGTTCTGCGACGATCGAGCAGCTCGCGCAGCTCGGCCGAGCCCAGGGCGGCCGAGGCCGCCAGGAAGACCGCCGCCCCGGCGGCCATCGGAACCAGCACTTCCAGACCATTGCGCAGCAGGCGGGCCGACAGCCAGCCGCCCAGCAGGCCCGAGAGGGCGTCGGCGGCGGCCGTCCAGTACGGCTCCCCGAGCCTCAGCACCGCCCGGACGGCCAGGGCCATGGCCGCGGAAGCCGCCGCCGCCCGCAGGAAGCCGGCCAGGATCGCCTTGAGGTCCAACCGCCCGCCCAAGCGGGCCCGCAGCAGCCAGGCGAGCACGAACACGCTGGCTGCCGCCGTCGCCGAGGCGGTCAGCCCGAAGGAGCCGGCCCCCAGCGGGGTCCAGACCAGCAGCAGGTTCAGGGGAATGTGCGAGATCGCCGCCGCGACCGAGATCTTCAGCGGCGTGCGGGTGTCGTGCATCGCGTAGAAGCCGCGCAGCAGCATGTGCTGGGCACAGAACGCCCACAGGCCTGCGGCATAGAAGCGCAGCACCCAGGCGGTGGCCGCGGTGTTGGCGGCGGTGAACCGGCCGTGCTCGAACAGCAGGCGGGTGATCGGCTCGGCCAGCAGGATCAGCCCCACGCCGGCCGGAAGGCCCTCGAAGACCGCCAGACGCACGGATCGCCCGACCTCGGCGCGCATGGCCGCGTGATCCCCGGCCGCCGCGTGGCGGGCCAGGGCGGGGAAGACCGCGGTGGCCAGCGAGATGGCCAATACGCCCAGCGGGAACTGGTAAAGCCGCTGGGCCTGGGAAACGCTGGACTGCGAGCCCTCGTCCAGCGGGCAGTCGTAAGTGCCTCCGGCCAGCTCCACGGTGCGGTGCGGGCCGGCGGCGCTGAGCCAGAGGATGATCTGTCCGTCGATGACCGGCTCGATCTGCAGGATGCCCATGCCGATCATGGCCGGGGCCATGGTGACCATGACCGTCCGCACCCCGGGGTGACCCGGCAGCCAGCGCCACCGCCACCGATACCCCAGGCGGCGAAGCTGCAGGCCCAGCACCCAGACCTGGGCCAGGCCGGAGATCACCACTGCGGCGGCCACGGCGTAGACCTGCCGTGCAGGCCCGCCGGGGAGGTGGGGCGCGATCCACCAGATGCAGGCGATCTGGATGAGGTTCATGAGGATGGGCATGGCGGCCGGCCAGCTGAAGCGTCCGAGCACGTTGAGGCACGAGGCCATCAGCGCCGTCACGCAGATCAGCGGCATGAAGGGCAGCATCGCGGCGGTCAGGCCCACGCCGAGGCGGTAGGATTCGCCGGACCCCAGCATGAGCAGCACCAGGAGCACCGCCTCGCCCAGCAGCGTGATCCCCGCCAGGACGACGGCCAGGAGGGTCGCCACCGCGGAAAACAGCCGCCGCCCCTCCTGAGGGCCTTCCTGCTGAAGGGCCCGGCTGAGCGTGGGAACGAACGCCGCGGCCAGGGCGCCCTCGCCGAACAGCCGCCGGAAGACGTTGGAGATGATGAACCCGTAGGTGAAGCGGTCCTGGACCATGTCATTGCCCAGCCAGGATGCCAGGGCGATGTCGCGGACCATGCCGCAGACGCGGCTGGCCAGGGTGATCAGGGCGATGCGTTTGGCGCTGCGGACCACGCCGCCGGGGCCGGCCGGGCCGGCCGGAGGAGGCGCAGGCATCACGGGGGTGTCACTCATCCCGGACCTCGTTCATCCCGCCTTCCCGGGGGGTGCGATGCGGGCGAGTCGGCCGGGGGACGCTTGATGGCCAGGGGCCTGTGGACATGGCTGGTCCATCCGTGAACGCGGCTGCGGCGCGCCGCCGGCTTCGTGCCGTCCGGCCTGCCGGGCGTCGTGCCGGCGGCATTCTATCGACGGCGGCGGCGGCGACCAAGATTGCGCAAAATTGCGCCGGAGCGGGTCGTCGGCCGGGCCAGGGTCCGCGGCCTGCCGGCCTGCCGCAGCGGGTCCCATAGTATGCCCCTTCCGGGGGCACCGGGCTCATCCGGCGGCGGGTGACCGGGAGGCGGCGGCCGTGCCCGGCGGCGGCGGCCGGAGATTGCTCAACAGCGGCGCCGGTCAAAACGATGTCAGGTACGGCCGGGAGGGGACTCCCCCGGGCGGTCTCCGCAACCGCGCCCGCAGGCCGGGGGTCCGATCACCTGCCTGCCGGGCCGGGCGTTGCAGGTTCCCGGCGACTCGCGAGGTCCGGAACGCCGAAGCAACACGATGCCGACGGAAACCGCAGCAGCCACCGCGATCCAGGAGACGCCGTCCGGCGGCCGGTACTTCCCGGTGCCGCTGGAGTCGATCGACAACTGCGTCCTGGAGATGGATCTTTACCTCAAGACCGGCGCCCGCGACACGATCGTGCTCTACCGGGGCGTGGGGGTGCCGTTCAGCGAGGAGCACCGCGAGCGCCTGGCCGAGCAGCGGATCACCTTCCTGTACGTGCCGATGCACCAGCACAAGGCCTACCGCCGGATGCTGACGCAGCGGCTGGACAAGGTCTTCCACGACCCGCAGCTCAGGCGGGAGGAGCGCACCCGGATCGTGCGGGCCTCGTGCGAACGGATGGTGGAGGAGGCGATGCTCTTCCCCGACCCGGGCATGGCCGTGGCGGGGGTCACGGACATCAGCGAACGGTTTTCGGCGTGGATGGCGGAGGACACCGAGGAGTTCAGCTACCTGCTGGACATGTCGGCCCACGATTACTGCACCGTCACGCATATGGTCAACGTCGGCGTCGGCTGCGGGCTTCTGGCGCGGGAGCTGCGCCCCGACGAACCGGAGCTGCACCAGCAGTTTCTCCTCGGGGGCCTGCTGCACGATCTGGGCAAGCGCGGGGTCCCGGAATCGGTGCTGAACAAGGAGGGCCGGCTGACACCGGAGGAGTGGCTGCTGATCAAGGCCCACCCGCTGAAGGGCTACAAGATGCTGGCCGCGGTCAGGTCGGTGCCCGAGGAAGTGATGGAGATGGCCCGGGACCACCACGAGAAGCTCGACGGCTCCGGCTACCCGGCGGGACTCCGGGGTGAGGACATCGGGCTGGCGGCCCGGATCTGCGCGGTGATCGACGTCTACGACGCGATCAGCGCGCAGCGGCCCTACCGGGGCCCGACGCCGCCGCGCGAGACGCTGCGGATCATGAGCGAGGCGCCGGGCCAGCACTTCGACCCGGTCATCCTGCAGATCTGGACGGACATCGTCGAACGGCTGCTGCAGCAGGACGCCTCCCGGGCGGTGCCGGAGAATCCGGAACCGTCGAACCTGTCGCTGGACGGCCTGGTGCAGAACGCACCGGTGGACGTGGTGGGCATCGCCACGGACGCTCCGGTCAAAAAACAGGGCGCCGACCGCCGGGTGTTTCCTCGCTTCGAGTGCAGCGTGCCGATCAAGGCCCGGTTCATCTGGCAGGGCAAGCAGTACCGTAATCTCAAGGGCAACACCCTGTCGGTCCGGGCCAGGGACATCAGCCGCGGGGGTATGCTGATTGAGGCCGGCGTGGCCCTGACGCTCAACGACGTGCTGGAGCTGGAGCTGCCGGGGCTCAAGGGCACAATCCAGAAGCGCTTCGTGCGGGTGGTGCGGATCCGCCGGTCGGGCGAGGACCGCTGGGAGGCCGGCGTGCGCTTCATCGCCTCGCGGCCCGCGGGCTGAGCCGGGCGGCGCCCGCGGCTCAGGTCTTGGGCGAGGCCCGCAGCGCCCGGTCGAAGGCCCAGGCCCGGATGTAGCCCACCTGCTCCTTCATGGTCTTGGACAGCGGCACGATCTCCCGCAGGGCGGCGAAAAAGTGGTCATCCCCCACCGGGCGGTTCTCGATCCGGGCGGCGGTGACGGCCGAGACGACGCACTGCTCGATCTCCGCGCCGGTCCAGCCCTCGGAGCGCGACGCCATCATGTTGAGATTGAGCCCGGAGACGTCCACGCCCCGGCGCCGCAGGTGAATGCCGAAGATCTCGAGCCGCTCGTGCGGGTCGGGCAGGTCGATGAAGAAGACCTGGTCGAACCGGCCCTTGCGCAGCATCTCCGCCGGCAGCAGGTCGATGCGGTTGGCGGTGGCGGCGATGAACAGCCCCGGCGGCTTCTCCTGCATCCAGGTGAGGAAGAAACCGAAGATGCGGTCCAGCACGCCGGCCGTGTCCTGGTGCTGGCGGGAAAGGGCGTCCTCGATCTCGTCGAACCAGACCACCGCGGGGGCGACCTCCTCCATCGTGCGGCAGGCCTCGGCGAAGAGCCGCTCGGCCTCGCCCAGGCCGGCGGCGAAGATCTGGGACATGTTGACCCGGTACAGCGGCAGCCCGAACACGCTGGCGATGACCCTGGCCGAGAGGCTCTTGCCGCAGCCCGACACGCCCATCAGCAGCACGCCCTTGGGCACGATCTCGCGCGCCAGGCCGTCACGGGCGTAGAACAGGTCGCGCCGCTGCCGCAGCCAGTTCTTGAGCGTCTCGAGCCCCCCAAGCTCGTCGATGCCCGCGGTGTCCGGCACATACTCGATCAGCCCGGTCCGGCGCACCAGCAGACGCTTCTCCTCCTGGAGCAGGGGGATGGCCGAGGCGTCGAGCCGGCCGGCCCGGGAGAGGGCGAAGCGGACGGCGTGGCCGGCCTCCTGGAGCGTCAGGCCCTGCAGCGCCCGGGCCAGGCGCTGGACGTCTTCGGGGCCGGGGTCGGCAGCGCCGGCCATCGCCCGGACCAGGGCCGCAAGCTCCCCGGCGTCCGGAAGCGGCAGTTTGATGAAGGCGATGTCCCGCTCCAGCTCCGGCGGAAGAAGCCGCACCGGCGTGCAGATCACGGTCACCTTGCCCGAATCCCGTCCGGCCTGCACCAGGTCGCGGAGGCGGCGGCGGATCTCGGCCGAGTCGCGCATGCACTCGTGAAAGTCGCGCAGCAGGAACACAGCCCGCCCGCGGTGGGACAGGATGAAGTCCAGCACTCCGCGCGGCCCCTGGGGCTGCGTCTTGCACGCCCGCCCCCCCAGCTGCAGCCCGTCGGTCAGGCTCCAGACATAGACCTCCGGGGGCTGGTCCGACCCCGGCAGGGGCAGAGCTCCGAACAGTTCGACCGCCCGCTCCTCCTCGCTGGTCTGCAGGTAGATCAGGGCCCGTCCGGCGTCCAGGACGTTGCGGATGGCCGCCAGGCTGCGGTTTTCGGGCTGCTCGCTCAACGATGGGCCTCCCTTGCCGGCCGGGGTCGATGCCGCGACCGGCGGCACTCCTGCTTCGGGCGGTCAATGCCCCCCGGCCGGCGCCGAGGCCGGCGCCGGAACCGGCGCCGAAGCGGGACCTCGCAGACGGCTCCTGAAAAACGCTCGTATCCGCCGGCGCATCTCATCGTCCAGGGGGATGCCGTGCCCCTGGTTTGCCAGGACGTGCAGACAGACCGGCACGCCGGCGGCCCGCAGGGCTTCGGCCAGGATCTCGCTCTGGCGGAGGGGCACCAGCGGATCCTGCCGTCCGTGGACGATCAGAAACGGGGCGTCGTCGGGGGAGGCATGCAGGGCCGGGCTGGCCTGGCGGGCCAGGGCCTGCTTCTCCCGCGGATCGCCGCCCAGCAGGGTCTCGACCGCGCCGCGGGCCTGTTCAGCGCGTTCCGGCCGGACATGCCCGAGCTGGTCTTCGACCAGCAGGCTGGGGCCGCAGAAGTCCACCACCGCCTGGACGCGGCTGGACTGCGCGGCGTGGCTGCCGACGTCGCCCTCCAGCCCGGCCATTCCTCCGGTGGTGCCCAGCAGGGCCGCCAGGTGGCCGCCGGCCGAGGCGCCCCAGACGCCGATTCGCGCGGGGTCAAGTCCGAACCCGGCCGCGCGGGCCCTCAGAAAGCGGATGGCCGCCTTGCAGTCGTGAAGCTGCGCCGGAAAGACGGCTTCCGTGCTGAGCCGGTACTGGATGGAGGCGACGGCGAAGCCGTCGGAGGCAAGGTAGAGGGCCCGGCAGCGGTTCTTGTTTCCGGCCCGCCAGGCTCCGCCGTGAATCCAGACGATCACCGGCGCCGGGGCGTTGTGGGGCGGCGGCAGATACAGGTCCAGCCTCAGCGGCCGGCCGTCGATCCGGGCGTATTCCAGATCCCGCAGGGCGGTGACCCCGGGGGGGACTTCGTCACGCTCCGCGGGCTCGCGCCCCGGCCCGCCTGACGGTTCGCCGCAGGCCGGCAGGCACGACGGCAGGGTCAGAAAGGCCAGGACCAGCGGCCGGCGGATCAGACTTGAGCCGGTCATACGGTGATCCTCGGGCCCGTTCCGGCGCAGCCCGCGGCTCCGGCGGCGCCGGGAGCGGTCAGAACGGGGCTTCTTCCTCGAATCCGTCGCCGCCGCGCCCGTAGGACCGCGGCGCCGGTGCGCCGGGGTCGAGCATGCCGTCGGCGTCGTCCACCCCCGCCGGCACGTAGCTTCGTCCGGCCTGGCGGTTGAGGGCATCGAAGCGGGTGAACTGCTGGTTGTAGTGCAGCTGCACAATCCCGGTGGGACCGTTGCGCTGCTTGTCGATGATGACCTCGGCCACGCCCCGGATGTCGTCCGGCGGGTTTTCCTTGTGATAGTACTCCTCCCGGTGGAGCAGCAGGATCACGTCGGCGTCCTGCTCGATGGCCCCGCTTTCGCGCAGGTCGCTCATCCGGGGGCGGTTGCCGGTGCGTCCCTCGGGGTTGCGGTTGAGCTGGGCCATGACCACGACGGGGATGTTGAGTTCGCGGGCCAGGGCCTTCAGGCCGCGGCTGATGTCGGCGACTTCCTGCTGGCGGTTCTCCTGCCGCCCCGGGCTGTGCATCAGCTGGAGGTAATCGACGAAGATCGCCTGGACCTGGTGCCGCATCCTGAGCCGTCGCGACTTGGCCCGCAGCTCCAGGACGCTCATGCCCGGGGTGTCGTCGACGTACAGCGGGGCGTCGTGGAGCCGGTCGGCGGCCTCCAGGAGGCTGGCCTTGTCCTGCTCGCCGAGCATGTTGCGGCGCAGCCGGTGGGAGTCGACTCCGCCGTTGGAGCAGAGCATGCGCTGGACGATCGCCTGGCGGCTCATTTCCATCGAGAAGAACACCACCGGCCGCTTCTCGACCACGGCGATGTGCTCGGCGACGTTGAGCCCGAAGGCGGTCTTGCCCATGCTCGGCCGGGCGGCGACGATGATCAGCTCGCCGGCCTGCAGGCCGCTGAGCATGTCGTCGAGTTCGACGAAGCCGGTCGGCAGGCCGGTGATGTAGTGTCCGTCGCGGGACTCGATCTGGCGGAAGATGTCGTCGAGGTACTGCCGGATGAGCTCGGCCTGCTCGCTGATCCGCTGGTCGGTCACGCGGAACAGCAGGGCTTCGGCCTGGTCGAGGATCTCGCGGGCCTCCTCGCGGTGATCGTAGGCCTGCTCGACGATGGACATGCCCGCGCGGATGAGCTCCCGGAGGATGGCCTTGTCGCGGACCATCTCGGCGTAGCGGACCGCGTTGAGGTGCGAGGGAACCGATTCGGCCAGCGTCGCGAGGTACTCCACCCCGCCGATCTCGTCCAGCAGGCTGCGCCGCTGGAGTTCGTGGCGCACGGTGACGATGTCGACCGGCTCGTTGCGGTCGTACAGGTCGACCAGCACCTCAAACAGCCTGCGGTGGTCGGGCCGGTAGAACCGGTCGGACTCGTCGCGGTGGATGACCGGCAGCACCTCGCCGATCGCGTCGCGGCTGAGCATCATCGAGCCCAGCAGGCTCATCTCCGCCTCGATGTCCTGGGGCGGCAGGCGGCCGGCCGGGGGTTCAACGGAGGCCGTCTGCCGCTCAGAGATCGGTCTCGAGGGCGTCGATCTGGGATCCGGGTCCGTAGGCATAGCGATCCGCCTCCCTGCGTTCCTGCGGTCGGGTCTCCTCGGCGGGCGGCGCGTCCAGCTCCGCCGACGCGGCCGCCCGCACGACCCAGACCTTGACATCGACCCGCAGATCCTCGGCGAACACCACCGGAACCGTCACGGTGTCCAGGTGGCGGATGGGCTCGGAAAGGTGCACCTGCTTGGGTTCGACGTCGTGGCCCTCCTCGCGCAGCGCCGCGGCGATCTCGCGCGGTCCCACCGAGCCGTAGAGGTGGCCGTCGGCGTTGCAGGCCACCGAGATCGTGACCTCCACCTCGTGCAGCCTGGCGGCCCGCTCCTCCAGGGCGGCGCGGCGGACGCGGCGCTCCTCCTCGGCGCGTCGCTTGTCCTCCTCGATGGCTTTCATGTTCGCCTGCGTCGGCAGCACCCCCAGGCGCTGGGGAATCAGGTAGTTGCGGGCGTAGCCGTTCTTGACTTCCACGACCTCGCCGGCCAGCCCGACATCCGGAATATCGCGTCGCAGCAGAATCTTCATGTCCTCACCTCGCGGACGTCTCCGTCCGGCTTCGGATCGTCGGGTCCGGCCCTGCCGGCCGTCCGTGGATCCGCGACTCACCTGTTATACCACGCCCCCGCCGGCGGCCGGCGGTGAAAACCGCCTCGTCCCGTCGACCCCCGTGCGATCCGCATACCGGCCGCCAGCCTCACAGGATCGCCGGAAGGCACAACTCCAGGCGTCCCCGGCCTCCGGCCGCCGCACCATCCCGCCCGCCGAGGTCCGGCAGGCGAACCATTCACAGCCTCCGGCGGGTCGGCCCGCCCTGGCCGCCACCGCTCAGAACGGGATGTCGGGGTCCCCCGGCGGCGGTTCATCCACCGTCTGCCCCTCGGCGGCCGGCGCCCGACCGCCCTCGGACCGCGTCGCACCGCCCCGTCCGCCGCCTTCGCCCGCCGGTCCGCCGAGGAACTGGAAATTCTCGGCGACCACCTCGAGCTTGCTGCGGTTCTGGCCTTCCTTGCTGGTCCATTGGCGGTAGCGCAGCCGGCCCTCGACCAGGATCGGCCGGCCCTTGGTCAGGTACTGGCTGATCAGCTCGGCGGTCCGCCCGAACGCGTTGACGTCCACGTAGCAGACCTCATCCTGCTGATTGCCGTCCTTGTCCCGCCAGCGGCGGTTGATGGCCATGCCGAACTCGCAGACCGGCACGTTGTTCGGCGTGTAGGACAGCTGCGGGTCCCGGGTGAGGTTGCCGGCCAGGATCACGCGATTGAAGCCGGTCATGGGCTATTCCTCCGCGGACAAGTCACCCTCGGGTCCCGCGCCCCGGCGGTGCCCCTGAGTGCCGGCCGGAGCGGCGGCCGTCTCGGACGCGGGGCCTCGCCGGCCGTGGCCGTGACCGTGGCGGTGTCCGTGCCGCTGGTCCTCGCCTTCGCCGCCCTCGGCGTGGGGGGCGTGGCGCCGTTCGGAGGCGGCCTCCTTCATCTGCTGCTCGGTCATGTGCTCGACTCTCAGGACCAGCAGGCGGAGGATCATTTCCGACAGCACCGCGTCGCGCTCGAGCCCGCCGATCGCGTCCGGCTCGGCCTTGAAGTAGGTCAGCACATAGAGCCCGCGGCGTCGCCCGCGGATCTCGTAGGCCAGCCGGCATTCGTCCCACTTGGCGCAGGCGATCACCTGGGCCCGGGCCCGCTCCATGAGGCGGTCGACCTCTTTTCGGACCGCTTCCCAGTCCGTGGCCGCCGCCGGGTCGAACAGGAACATGGCTTCGTAGTTGTTCAACAAGGTCGCGTACCTCCGAAACACCCGCGTTCGCGGCCCGAAGGGACCGCGGGCCGACGGGCCTGGTCGATCACTCCTGCCTGCCTTGCCGCCGCGCCCGCCGGTCCCGTCGACCGGTCGCTCAGTCCGGCTCCCCGGGGCGGTTGAAGGCGTTCATCGCCGCCTGGCAGCCCTCGGCCGCCCAGCATTCCACGGCGTCGGCCGCCCGGGCGACCGCCCGCTCCAGGACCGCCTGCTCCCCGGGCTCAAACGGGCTCAGCACGTGCTGCACCATCCGTTCGCCGCCGACGGCGCCGATGCCGATCCGCAGCCGGGCGAACTCCTCGGTGCCCAGTTCGGCGATCACGCTGGCCAGGCCGTTGTGCCCGCCGGCCGAACCGGCCTGGCGGATCCGCAGTCGCCCCAGCGGCAGGGCCATGTCATCGACCACCACCAGCAGATCGGCCGGCGGCAGCTTGTGGAAGGCCGTCGCCTCCCGCACCGCCCGGCCGCTGAGATTCATGAACGTCTGCGGCTTCAGCAGCAGGGTCCGCACTCCGCGGATCGCTCCGCTGCCGGTGACCGCCTCGAACCGCCGCGAACCGGTCTGGACACCCCAGCGCCGGGCGAGTTCGTCGATCACGCGAAACCCGACATTGTGGCGGGTGTTCGCGTATCTGGCGCCCGGGTTGCCCAGCCCCACCACCAGTCTCATGGATCAGGCCCGCCCGGAGAAGGCCTCGGCCGCGGCGCGGCGCGGCGGCGTCAGGACTTCTCCTCCTCGCCCTCGGCGGTCTTCTCCTTGCGGCCGATGACCTCCGGAGCCTGCGGCTCCTCGGCGGCCGGGACCTCGGCTTCGGCGGCCTTGCGGGCCCGCACGCTGCAGACGATCGCCTCGGCGGGGCTGACCGCGGTGACCCCCGGCGGCAGCGGCACGTCGCGCACGTGGAGCATGTCGCCCAGCTTCATCTCCGCGACCGAGATCCGGATGACCTCGGGAATCTCGGTGACCAGGCACGAAACCTCCAGGTCCACCATGTCCTGCTCGAGCACGCCGCCCTCGTGGATGCCGGCCGGCGTCCCCCGCAGCTCCAGGGGCACCGAGACGGCGACCCGCTCGTCGAGGTTGACCCTCATGAAGTCCACGTGCACCGGCCGGGCGTTCAGGTGGTCGTACTGGACGTCCTTGATGAGCACGCGCCGGGGCGTGCCGCCCATCCTGAGCTCCAGCAGGTGGGCCCCGTGCTCCAGGGCGGCGGCGAAATCGTGCGCCGAAACCGCGACCCTCTCGGGCGTCTCCCCATGGCCGTAGATGATGCCCGGCACCCGGCCGGACCTGCGCAGCCGCCTCGCGGCGTTGGTGCCCCGCTCCGTCCGGGCCTGGGCCTCAATCGTGACGATCTCCATGTCGGCATTCTCCTTGCACGTCGTCGCGTCCGGCGCCCCGGCCCGCGGGCCTGGCGCCGCCGCGGTCATTCTTTGCCGCCGGACCCGTTGTTGAACAGCTCGCTGACCGACAGATTCAGGTGGATCCGCCGGATGGCCTCGCCCAGCAGCGAGGCGACCGAAAGCACCTCGATCCGCGGCAGCGCCTCGCGGACCTCCGGCCTCAGGGGGATGGTGTTGGTCACCACCATCCAGTCCACGCCGCACTCCGCGAGCCGCTGCAGCGCCGGCCCGGCCATCACCGGGTGGGTGGCCGCCACCAGGAAGCGGCGGGCCCCGTGCCGGCGCAGCAGACGGATGGCCTCGGCGGCGGTGCCGCCGGTGGTGATCATGTCGTCGAACAGCAGCACCGTCTTGCCGCGCACGTCGCCGATGACCCGCGAGGCCAGGGTGGCGTCGCCGCCGAGCCGCCGCTTGTCGATCACCGCCATTTCCATGTGCAGCCGCCCGGCATACACCGTCGCCTTCTTGACGTTGCCCACGTCCGGCGAGACCACCACGCCGTCCTCGATGCCCAGCCGGGCCACGTGCCGGGCGATCACCGGGATGGCCGACAGGTGGTCCACCGGCAGGTCGAAAAACCCCTGAATCTGCTCGGCGTGCAGGTCCATGGCCAGCACGCGGTCTGCCCCGGCCTGGGTGATCAGGTTGGCCACCAGCTTGGCGGTGATCGGCGTGCGCCCCTCGGCCTTGCGGTCCTGCCGGGCGTAGCCGAAGTAGGGGATCACCGCGGTGATCCGCTGGGCCGAGGCCCGCCGGAGGCTGTCGATGAAGATCAGCAGCTCCATCAGGTTCTCGTTCACCGGCGGGCAGGTAGACTGCACCACGAAGCAGTCGCGCCCCCGGACGTCGTCCTCCAGCTTGATCAGCGTCTCGCCGTCGGGAAAGCGTTCCACCTTGGCCACGCCCGCGCGGATCCCCAGCGCGGCGGCGATCTCCTGCACCAGCGGCGGGTTGCTCGTGCCGCCGAACACCTGCAGGCCGAACGTCGCGGGGTTCTCGCTCCAGGCCGGATCCGCGCCCTTCATCAGCCCTTCTCCCGGGCCGCAGCGTGGCCCTTCTTGACCACCGTGCCGTGGCCGATCTGCGCCGAGGCCGACACCTCGATCGGAGCCACGATGATCGCCCCCTGCCCGACGTAGGTGTCGCTGCCCACCGCCGCACGGTGAATCCGCTGGCCGTCGAAGTTGGCGAACAGGGTGCCGGCCCCGATGTTGACCCGCTCCCCGATCTCGGCGTCGCCGATGTAACTCAGGTGGCGGGCCCGCGTGCCGGACCCCAGCGTCGAATTCTTCAGCTCGGTGAACACCCCCACGACGACGTCGTCGGCCAGCACCGTCCCCTCGCGCAGGTAGGCAAACGGCCCGATGCTGCACCGCCGCCCGATCCGCACGTGCCCGTGGATGTAGCTGAACGGATGGATCACCGTGTCCCGCCCGATCTCGGCCCGGACGTCGATCCAGGTGTTCGGCGGGTCCACGATGGTCACCCCCGAGGCCATCAGCCCCCGCTGGATGCGGTTCTGCATCACCCGCCCCACCTCGGCCAGGTGCTCGCGGCTGTTGATGCCCATCGCGTCCTCGGGCGGCACCGCGGTGATCGCCAGGGCCCGGTGCCCCCGCCCCACCAGGATGTGCAGGGCGTCGGTCAGGTAGTACTCGCCCTTGACGTTGTCCGGACGCACCTGCTCCAGGGCTTCAAACAGCAGCCGCTTGTCGAAGCAGTAGTAGCTCGGGTTGACCTCGCGGATCTCACGCTGCGCCGGCGTGCAGTCGCTCTCCTCGACAATGCCCTCCAGGTTGCCGTACTTGTCGCGGATGATCCGGCCGTAGCCGGTGGGGTCGGGCAGCACCGCGGTTGCCAGCGTCACCGCCGAGGTCCGGCTCTGGTGGGTGTCCAGCAGCAGCTCCAGCGTCTCGCTGCGCACCAGCGGCATGTCGCCGGCGATCACCACCACATCGCCCTCGAAATCGGCCAGCGCGTCGCGGCAGACCATCACCGCATGCCCGGTGCCCTTCTGGTCGGCCTGGTCCACGAAACTGACGCCCGGCTCGCCCTGGAAGGCTGCAATGACGTCCTCCTTGCGATAGCCGACGACCACGATCAGACGCTGGATGCCCGCGGCCCGGCAGGCGTCGATCACGTAGGCCAGCATCGGGCGCCCGCACACCTCGTGCAGCACCTTCGGCAGGTCGGTCACCATGCGGGTAGACCGGCCGGCCGCCAGGATGATCGCCGCGGTCGGTCTGGTCATGGACGGTTGACTCCCTCGGCAGCCGCACGTGACCCGGCACGCCGGCCGCACGCGGGCGGGGCCGATCCCCCGCGACCGCTTTCCAACTACCCGGCCTGGACTCGAACCAGGAATGCCAGGACCAAAACCTGGTGTGTTACCAATTACACCACCGGGTAGTGATCTGGAGGCCCCTTGCCGGCCGGGCCGGAAACCGGGATTCTGTGTTCGGGCGGCGAAGGACCCTGCAGGATCGGTCGCAGCACGCACCACTGACCACGCACGAGGCCTGAGCTCCCTGCTGCGCGGCGGAAGCCCATTGTCCCACTCAGGGACGCGCCCCAGCGGGCGTGGCAGTCTTCGGACTGAAAGCCCCCCGTCCGCGAGGGGCGAACATGGGAAGTTAACAGAATCCCCCGGGATAGTCAACGAGGGGGCGTCGCCCGGCAGGCCGGGGTCCGGCCGCCCCACGTTCCCGGCTTCTGCGGCGGCCTGCGGTCGGCCCGGAGCCGCCCCGGGAGGTTCAGCTCGAAACCCGACGGCCTGCCGTCCCAGCCCGCTCATGCAGCCCGCGGTCGCCGCCAGCTCATCCACGGCGGGCGGTCAGAATCAGATCCACGCTGCTCTCCCGGCTGTACGGCTCGGATTCCCAGGACCCCCAGAGCTCAATCTGCCCGCCGCCGGACCGCCGGACATCCTCGGCCAGTTCGGCTGCCTCCACACCGGCAAAAACCGCTTCGTCGGTTCGCAGCTCCGCCCCGCCTCCGGCCAGCCGAACCTCAACCAGTTCGACCTGCCCCAGCGAGCCGCGGCGCTGCAGCCGCTTGAGCAGCAGCCGGTCGCCCGACCCGCCGGCCTCCAGGCGCCGGCACTTCTGCCAGACGCATCGACCGTCCGTAAGATGCCACAAATTCAGAAGATGCAGCACCAGGAGCCCGTCAGGCCGCAGGCTCGCCAGCAGGGCCTCCACCGCCTGCCGGATGTCCTGCCTGGTACCGGCCAGAGCCAGCGAGTTGCCGGTACAAATCACCGCGTCGAAGCTGCCCGGGGCCTCCGGGGGGTCCTGGAAGGACCGCACTACCCAAGTCAACCCCGGGCCCTCCCCGTGACGCTGTCGGGCGCAGGCGATCATGGCCGGACTGAGGTCGGCCCCCTGGACCTCCAGCCCCCAGGCGTGAAACATGGCCGCGTGGTGCCCCGTTCCACAGGCCGCGTCGAGCACCCGCCGCACGCCGGCCTGTTCGAACAGGCGTCGGAAAAACGGCTCCTCGTGAGCCAGACGCCTGGGCCAGTCAATCATGGCCTCATAACGCGCCGCGGCCTCCAGAAACGCCTCAGGTGCCGGTGTCGTGTTCACGAGGATCCTCTGCCACGGCCGGGGACTGCCGCCGCGCCGGCCACACCCCCATGTTAGCCCCCTGTGGCACCCCGGGGCGACCCCGGGGCCGGACGTGCCCCCCTGGAAGCCCGATTGCCCGGTCGGCCGGTGAAGGTACAATGCGCGTTCACGGCGGATGCGAACCTTCCGACGATCCCCGACCGCCGGCGGGCGCCTGACCGGGCCTGCCCGGCGGCGCGGATTCCGCTTGCCGGCGCCGAGACGATGCGCCGGCGTGTTCGCCCGGGCGACCAGGCCGTAAATCCCGCGGTGAAAGGCACCCATGGCCCGCATGAAAGCTCCGGACCGCCGTCGACAGCTGCTGGACGCGGCGGCGCGATGCTTCGCGCGCCACGGCTACCGGGGCACCAAGACCGCGATGATCGCCGCGGAAGCCGGAGTATCCGAGCCGATTATTTACCGCCACTTCAAGAGCAAGCAGAATCTCTTCATCGATCTGATCACCAAGGTGGCCGACGAGGTGTTCGAGAACTGGCAGGAGGCGGCCAGGCGGGCGGCCTCGCCGCTGGACAAGCTCCGCACCCTTCTGGTCCGCAACCCCGCCACCAGCGACCCGCGGACCGCGGAGGTGTACCGGATTCTGTTCCATGCCTCCACCGAGACCGCCGAGCCGGCCATCCGGCGGGCGATCCGCCGGCACTATGAGCGTTACCTGCGGGCCCTGGCCGCGGTGATGGCCGAAGCCCAGCAGGCCGGCCAGATCCGCTCCGACGTGCCTGCCGAGTGGCTGGCCTGGCAGATCATCCACGCGGCGGTGGGGTTTGCGATGATCCGGCCTCTGGAAATCCCCAGTCATGCCGGCCTGGCGTTCGTGCAGGGCACGGTGCAGCTGCTGATGGAGGTGCTCACCCGGTCCGGCGACCCGGCGGCCCCGGCGACCCGCCGGCACGCCCTCGCTC
>CAZSYS010000053.1:0-18487 GCA_964611365.1 uncultured Planctomycetales bacterium | reverse complement strand
GATACACTGCCGGGCGCGTATGGCATCCTGCTGGTGCGGCTGTGGTTTGCCGGGAAGCGTCGCTCGGATACACTGGCAGAGCTCGGCTGGCGCGTGCTGCGATAGCTGTGGTTTGCCGGGAAGCGTCGCTCGGATACACTCCCCCGTAGGGGAGGAATTCGGCGCGGCCGCTGTGGTTTGCCGGGAAGCGTCGCTCGGATACACTGGTCACTGAATGGTCTGGTACGTGGGAGTGGCTGTGGTTTGCCGGGAAGCGTCGCTCGGATACACTAGACGTTTTGTAAACCCGGCCAAACAAAGGAGTTGCGCTCGCCCGGAGATCAGAAAAGCATGAGTTGAGTCGGCGGATCCTCGGTCGGTTTGCGTTTTGCGCCAAAGAAAACCTCCATCTTCCCGAACTGCCGGTCGGTAACGGCCAGCAGGCGGACCTGTCCGTGTTCGGGCAGTCCGGCCCGGATGCGGCTGCGGTAGACCACGCTGGCTTCCTCGCTGGGGCAGTACCGGGCGTAGACTGAGTACTGAAGCATGCAGAAGCCCTCCGACAACAGAAGCTTGCGGAACTGGGCGTAGGCCCTGCGGGCCGAAGGTGTGTCCACCGGAAGATCGAACATCGCAAACAGCCACACCGGCCGGTACTCCGACAGATCCACTTCACGCCGAGACACCCCTCAAGCCCCCCGGATAAAACAGCCGATCGTCCTGCTTCATGAAGATCCGTGCCAGGGACGCGGCCGTGCGCCCGGCCCAGTCGAACAGGCTGCGCGACTCCCCGGCGGAAGCATAGCGCCCGGTCAGCGCCCCCAGCAGAGCCTGTTTGGCGGCCCGGTCCAGGGGAGCGTCGAACCCCAGCCCGGCGGTGTACTCCACCACGGCTTCATCGACCACCGTCCGGTAGGGCTCCATCAGATCGTCGGCCAGGCAGAACGCGTCATAGCGGTTGTGGTGGTGGATCCCCAGCGACGGATGCAGGCCGCCGGCGCAGACCGCCCGGCCCACGATCGCCCGAAGCACGGCATACCCGTAGTTCAGCAGCCGGTTCTGGTCCTCGGCTTCGTGCCGGCGGCGGAAGTTGTCGTCGGCGAACAGCGCCGGCCAGTAACGCCGGGCGGCCTGAGCCTCGACGTTGGCCGGATCGCCGGACCGCACCGAGCTCACCAGCTCGGTCAGCCCGTAGTCGTCGCCCCGCAGCCGCATCAGCAGGTCGGCCTGAGCCCGGATCTTGGCCCGCACGACCTGCTGCCCGCCGCGCTTGCCGACCGGGCGGGCGGCCGGGGCCTGGGCGGCGATGCGCTCGGCCTGGGCGAAATGGGTCGCCAGCGGCAGCATCAGCCCGGCCGGCAGACGCCGATCGTCGCAGACGATCAGGGCCGCGCCCCGGGCCGCCAGACCCGCCAGCACCGCCTGGGTGCAGCTCAGCTGAGGATGGGCCAGGATCACCACGGCGAGATCCGCCAGCGGAACCGAAACCGTCGGCTGACCCTCCCGCTCGATCAGGAGCTGCTCGAGCCGCACACGAAGCGCCGCCGGAGCATCCGAAAGGTCGATCACGTGGTCAATCATGGGCGCAACGCACTTCCCCGAGGTACGAAACGCTGACCTTGCGGAACCCAAGCCGTGCCAGCTCGTTGGGCGACCGGCTCCACCACTTTCCGGATTTCTTGATTTCTTCCTTCAGCCTGCCATCGTGATTCGCCGCAAACTCAACCCTGCCGCGGGAAATGCTCCTGACCACATACACTGTGCCCGCGTGCTGCGCGGCGCTCAACGTGAAGAGATCGCCGGGAGCAAGGCTGCATACAAATCGCTTTCCTCCGCCCCATCGGCGCTGAATAACCTCTACCTGCGGGGATTCGGCAGCCCGCCGGATCGCCTCGAGGCGTGTGACGACAAAACCACTCCAGCAGCGGTCTCGTCCCTGCTGATCCACGTCAGCCACAATCGCCATGTGGTGATTGGAGCCGGGAGCCGGGCCCACAAACCGCAGGCGGGCTCCCTTGCCGAGACTGAGCGCGGCAACCCTGCTTACCAATCGGACCTTATGGATCGGCACCTCCCTGCCGTCCCGGGTTCTCAGCACCGGGTGGCTGGCCGGGTCGGCGAAAACGCTGCCGGGCTTGCCGCCGCCCAGTTGGCGGTGCTTTTCCTGGACCAGCCGCCGGATGACCGGATCGACGATCTGGTCGCCCTGGATCTCGCCGAGCGTGAGTTTTCTCAGCTCCTTGCGGACGTGGCGAACGTCCCCGTCGGCCCCGGGGATCGGCTTGCTGTAGAAGGTCTCCGCGTGCAGCTTGCCGGCGACCTTGCGATCCGGTCGCCGGGAAACGATGATCTGCCCGATCGACCGGCGGGCGTCCTCCAGAAAGCCGGTCCAGGGTTCCGGGACCGGGGCAAAGAGCCTGCGGCCGGCCTGGAGGGCTCGGCCTGCGGCGGTCTGAAGCTGTTGAACCATCGACTGGCTGGTCAGGCCGACGGCCAGGGCATCGACGGCGTGGTGGCGGTGATCGGCGCGGGTCTTGGCGCCGCCGTCGTCGAGAATGGCGTGCAGCATCAGCTCGTTGCGGACGTGGGCGGTGAGCCCGCCGGGCCGGACCTCGATCCGCGTCCTGCCTTGCGCATCCACCCGCCCGCCGTAGAGCCGACCGAGGTAATCGGCGGCCAGCCGGCAGGCATAGCGGGTATCCTGCAGCTGACGGTCCGTGAAATCCTGCGGGATCTCCCTGGCCATGAACCGCCGGAGCTTTTCCCAGGCCAGGGGGCCCTTGAAGTCGCGCACACGCTGGAGAATCTCCTCCCACCGCTGCGGATCGGAGCCGTAGGCCTCCAGCGGCGTGCGGTTGCCCTTGCGGGCCCGGTTCTCCTCGTGGTAGCAGAGCGTCTTGTTGGCGAAGGTGTTGTCCAGCGACCGGCTCATCGGCCAGATGTGCTCGACGTCGAACTGCGGAGTCGATCCCAGCAGCGCCGCCTCGCTGATGGACAAGCCGGTGTAGGGGCAAAGCCGGTTGCACTCTTCGGCCAGCAGCCATTTTTCGATATCCGCCCGCCGCGGCTCCAGGCCGGGCAGGGCCTTTCGAATGGCTTCCGCGGCTTCTTCGCGGTCCTTCTGCCGATCGCGGTTGCGTCTGCTGATCTCCTCACGCTGCTTACGGGGTCGCTTGAGATCGTTGGCCAGCTCGATGCGGATGCGCTCCGGCTTGCCGTATCGCCGAACGATGGCGTTGACCACTTTGCGCAGCTCGGTCAGGGCCCGGCAGACGGCCGGGTTGCGCAGGTCCCTCAGCACGGCGGTCACCGGCGGCAGCCGGTCCACGGGGTCGGCGAAGCTCTCGGGAAAAACCTCCTTGCGGGCGGTGGCGTACGGAACGCCGGACTCCATCAGCGCAAGCAGCTGCGCGATGGCCTTGCGGCAGTGCCGGGCGTAGCCGTCCTCCAGCCGGACCTCGGCCAGCTTCGTGGCCGAAGGCTCATCGAGGTTCCAGACCTTCATCAGGCGCCGGGCCAGGGCCTCGGGCTTCTGAAAACTGAGCAGCTCCACGACGATTTGCTCCCGGTCCGCGGCCGAAAGACCGCCCCATCGGACCCCCAGCACCGCCTTGAGTTTGGCGTAGGTCCGGTTGCCGGGAAGCTTTTCCTCCCCGCCCTCCTGGAGGTTGAAGGTGACGCCTCGCGGCAGGCCGAGGCACTTGCGGACTTTGTCGAACTTCAGGTCGCCTTTGTCGTCCAGCTCCCTGGCCAGTTTCTCACGCTCCTGAGGCGTCAGAAAGCGCTCCGTGCCGTCGGGCTCGCGGACCTTCAGATCGTTGACCTTCTGCAGCAGCCGGAAGCGCTGGGCGATCGGCAGGGCCAGGGCCAAGCGCCTCTTGCCGGGGATCAGCTCGCAGAGCCCGACCAGGGCCTTCTGAGACTTCAAAGGGCGCTGGAAAAACAGGGCGCGACGAAGTTGCCCGCGGAGCTCCTCCGTCAGGCATGGATGATGCGGCGCCTGGGCGGCCCAGATGCGATCGAACTCTTCCAGGAACATCGCCCGGGCCGTCCAGCGGCGACGGACGCGCTGGCACCTGGGGTCCAGTCCGGCCAGATACTCCCCCAGCGTCCGCGCGCCGCGGGCTTTCATGTCCGCGGCCAGCTCGCCGATCGCCGCCTTGACCGTGCCTTCGTCCTCGTCCTTGCGCTCGGGCGAGCGGCGGTTGGAGAGGAACCCGCGACGCTGGGCCAGATGATAGAACACCCGCCCCAGCGCCCAGGGCTCCAGCTTTTCGTCCAGGGCCCTGGCGCGCAGACGATAGGGCAGCAGATGCGCGGCGACCTCGTCTCCGGCCGGCAGATACGCCGCCCGCAGGTCGGCATCCAGTTTCAACAGCAGGTCGTGGATCTGTTCGGGCGTGCGCGCTTCGCCCGGCGGAAGCAGGCCGTGACGCTGCAGGATGTGCAGGACCTTTCGGCGACGGGCCGCGCGTCGCCAGAGCTGGCGGCGCGGCAGCCGGGCCTCTCGCCGGGCTTTCGCCCGGGATTCATCCTTGCCCGACTCGATGTCCCCCTCGACGCCGGCCTCGAACGTGTGCACGCCGGTCCGCTCGATCCGCACCGGCTCGCCGTCCCTGGTCTCAAGAATCGCCCAGCCGAGGGACTCGGCCCCCAGGTCAAGGCCCAGAACGTAGGTCATCTTTGGCTGCTCGGGCATGAGAATCTCCCCTTGACAAAACCGGAATTGGTGCTATTCTTAGCTCCAGTGTATCCGAGCGACGTTTGCCGCACAAATCACAGTAAGGACTTACGTCGCGCAGGGCCACGCTCAATGAGCGCCCCTCAGACCTCCCAGCGAGGTCTTTTTTTTGGTCTCCTTTCCGGCCAGTTCTTCACTTAAGTCTTTAATTGACAAGGAACAATGTGATAGTGGCACAGAATGACCCGGTATGCCGGGCATTTCGCAGAGGAGGAGCCGCCGCCGGCCGGTTCAAGACGCTCACTCCGACCGGTCGGTCTGCGGCTGAGGTTGAACCCCGGAACCTGCTGCCAGGACCAGCCGGCAGTGGATGCCCAGTTCCCGCTGCGAGGACTGCCAGCTCACCCAGCCGGCCCAGCGGACCTGCCGCAGCAGCCGCGAGGCAGAACGCAACTGCTGCAGCGGATTGGCAACCTCCTGGTCGCCGGCCGAGGGCATCGGCACCTCGACGGTCGTCCGCCCCCCCTCACGCAGCACCAGCAGGCGGATTAGATCGGGATGCTCCCGCATGGCCAGCAGTTCACGAAGCGAGTCCGTCGGCCGCGCGGGGTCCAGCGAAATGCCGTCCACCGCCAGGATCCGGTCCTTCGGCTGCAACCGCCCGGCCGCCGCCCCGTCCGGCAACACCTGCACGACCTCGACGGCACGATCCGCCGACCGGCCGCGAACCCCCAGCTGCTCGCGCGAGGCCTCCCGGCGGGCCCGCACCCGCCGCCACCAGCCGGCCTCGAACAACTCCGGGTGCGTCGCGGCCATACAGGCCAGCTGGGCGTCCACCACCTGGGCCAGCATCCACGGCCGGCAGACCGCCAGCATGCGACAGGTGCCCCCGGCCGCCGCCCGGGCCAGGCTCGCCCGGACCACCTCCGCCGGCATCGTCGGCAGCCGGCCCACCGCCGCCAGGACCAGCTGGCGAACCGCCTGCGGGTGCGTCCCCACCACCAGCCGCCGCCCGTGGACGGTGTAGCTCAGCTCCAGCGGCTCCAGCAGATCACGCGGCGCGGCCCCGGTCAGCAGTCCCGCCACGGGTACCGAGCGAATCAGCCCCTGGGCCTCGCCGAGCACCGGCTGCACCCGCACCACCGCCGCGCTGCCCCCCGCCGCGTCGAGCCGCTCGGCCAGGTGCTGCAGCATCCGGCGCATGAATCCCTCCACAACGCCCGGATCGCGGACCCGCGCCACCATCGTCAGGCCCGGCGTCAGCTGCGGACCGCCCCCGCTGCCCGCGCCGCCACCGCCGGCCGGCAGCGCCAGCTCGTCCAGCACCACCACCGGATCGTCCAGGAACTGCCCGAGCAGCTCCGACTCGACGTCCTGCGGTGCCAGACCGGCCTCCAGCGTCTCCAGCAGAGCCCGAAGCATCCCTCCCCCGGGATCGCCCAGCGTTCTGCGATGAGCCCCGATCGGATCCCCGGGCCAGTTGAAGGCCGCGATCGTGGTGGCCGGCAGGCTCAGGAAGGGCTCCCCCCGAAACCCCCTGGACGTCGGCGGCAGGGCGTCCTGCAGCCGGCAGTTCACGTCCACGTCCACCGCCTCGGCGGTGGCCCGCAGACCGATGGCCACCCCCGCAAGCCGGATCCAGTCCGCCGGCCACCGCCGCGAGATCAGCTCCCCGGCCGAAACGCTCTCGGTGCCCTCGATATACAGCAGGGCCGTCACATCCGCGGGAAGCCCGCTGGTGCGTTCACGAAAGGACGGCTTGTCGCCCAGCGATTCCCCCGCCGTCCCCTCCCACAAGGCGGTCGCCCGGGCGTAAAGGCCCTGGCGGCTGCTCTTGCGGCCGATGACCGCCGCCACGCCGTCGGTCGCCAGCTCCTGCCCTTCACGCAGCCCGTAGCGCCGAAGCGTCCCCCCGCCGCCCTGCGCCGGCCAGTCCTCCAGCTCGGCGGCCAGCGCCTCCGGCCGGGCGGGAAGCACCAGCAGGATCGCATCCCCGATGCCGCTCCAGCTGTCGGCCGCCAGGGCCAGGTCGCCGCTGAACAACCGGCCTGCCGACATGTCCTCGCCCAGCCCCACACTGCGGGCCAGCAGCGTCTGCCAGCCGGGCTGAGACGCCGGTCCTGCCTGCGGGCCGTCCGCAGTCGCCATGGACAAGACCCTGGCCAGCAGACCGCCGGCACGGCTGTCCAGCAGCCTGCCTAAGCCCCGGACCTCCAGATAAACCCGGGTGTCGGCGGGGACTCTTGCGGCCAGCCCGCCGGGAAAGGTCGATCGCGCCGTCGCCAGCGCAGCCGTGGTCACCGTCGCCCCGGCGCCCTCCGCTGCCGTCGCCACCGGCGTCGCCTCAGCCGCCACCATCGCCTCAGCCGCCACCGTCGGTGCCGTCGCCGGCGCAGCGCCCGGCGTCGTAGCCGTGACCGGGGCGCTGCCGGAGACGGGAGCGATGGAAGAGGCCGGCACGCTGGAGGCCGGCTGCGAATCGGCCGTCGAGGGAACCCAGAAGGCCGCCGCGATCACAAGGGCGGTCCAGTGACTGGACACCAAGGCATGCCCCCTGCCGCCGGGCCGTCGCGCCCGACTCATCGCCCCGCACCAGCGGCGGCGCAAACCAAGCCGGCAGCCGCGATTGCAGTCGCCGCTGCCGGCAGAGACTTCGGCGGGACGGGCGTCCCGGGAATGCTCAGATTACAGGGTTTCCAGCTCCGCGTCGACGTCGGAGTTCGCGGGGGGAACGGGCGCTGCGTCGAAATCCAGCGGCGGCACCAGCAGATTCCACTCCTGGTACCAGGGCAGGTCGCTCTTGCCGCCGGCGGCGGGCTGCCCGGCTTCTGCCGGAGGCGAGCCGGCCGCAAGCCTCTCGGTGCCGGCACCCGGACCGATGCGGACCAGGTACTCCAGCTGGCGCGCGCCGCGGCGGGTCTGCTCGATGGACTTCCAGGTCTGCTCCACCAGCGGGCCGACCAGCTTCTCGATGATGCCGGCGGCCTCCATCTTCGGCGTGCGGGCCAAGGCCTCGCGATCGCGGGCACTGAGCTGCCGGGTGGGAATCTGCATGCCCTGCACGGCGGCCGAAACCGCGACCTCCCGGCCGGCGGTGATGCCCTCGCGACCGTTCCTGGGCGGCGCGGTCGGGGCGATCATGGTCACGGCCAGCACGATGCTTGCGGCCGCCGCGGCCGGCGAGCCGAACAGGACCAGCACGCGGCCCCAGGAACGCCGGACCGGCCGTTGCTGCATCCGGTAGGCCTGCATGACCCGTTCGGTGAACGCCTCGTCCAGAACCGGCTCGCGCCGGTCGCCGGCCACCACGTCTCCGCAGGCCTCCAGCAGCGCCAGGTCGCTTCGGCACGAGCCGCAGGCCAGCTGGTGGGCGTGAAGCTCCGCCTGGAGGGACGATGAGAGCTCCCCGTCCAGGTAGCGGTCAAAAAGCTGATGTGCGTGTTGACATGTGATCATGAGGCCGCCTCTCTGAGCGCCTTCACCTGCGTCCAGTCCTTGACCAGGCCGGACAACTCGTCCCGCAGGCGCGCCCGGGCTCGATGCAGATGGCTCTTGGCCGTGGCCATCGGGATCTCCAGCGTCCGGGCGATCGCCTCGCAACTCATCCCCTCACGATAAAACAGGATCACCGCCGCCCGCTGCGCGGTCGAAAGGCGGTCGACCGCCTCCCAGACCTTGTCCTTGAGCACGCGGGCTTCCTCACTCTCGGCCAGACGCTCGGAGGCGTCCTGCTGATCGGAGCAGATCGCACTGAAGTCCACCTCGCCGGTGTAGGGCTTGCGCCGACGGATGTGGTTGAGGCACAAGCGGTAGGCGATGGTGAACAGCCACGTGCTGAACCGATACTCCGCCGAGAACGACTCCAGGGCGCTGAACGCCCGGAGGAACGCCTCCTGGCAGACCTCCTCCGACTCGTGCTGATCGCGCAGCACGCGCCAGACGAACGCGAACAGGCGGTCCTTGTGGGCGTCCACCAGCCGGCGCGCGGACTCCTGGCACCCGCGGCACGCCTGGCGAACCAGGCGCTTTTCCATCCTGCGGGTCAGCCGCACGCTGCCGGCCTCGACCTGCCTGGTGATCATGTTCTCGCCTGATTATACCTGCCGCTGCTTTCGGAGGTTGCAGCTCGATTGGCAGTTCCCGCCCAGCGGGATAGAATCCGCCTGCCGACCGGGCCGGAGGCGATGGCCGTCCATTTTCCCGTATCGGCCCAATCCGCTGGGAAATCAAGACTTATGGCCGCCCGCAAGCCCCCTGAACCCCGACGCATCCTCAACCGCAAGGCCCGGCACGCCTACCACATCCACAGCACTGTCGAGGCCGGGCTGGTCCTGCTGGGCACCGAGGTCAAGAGCCTGCGGGCCGGCCAGGCCGACCTGTCGGAGGCTTACGTCCGCCTCCATGGGAATGAAGTGGTGCTTTATGACTGTCAGATTGACCGCTACCCCCCGGCCGCCGACCGCAACCACGAGCCGCGACGAAAACGCCGGTTGCTGCTGCATAGCCGGGAGATTCGCAAGCTTGCCCAGCAGCTGCAGCAGACCGGCACCACCCTGGTCCCGCTGAGCATCTTCTTCAGCGCCCGCGGGCTGGCCAAGATCGAGCTGGCCCTGGTCACCGGCAAGAAGCTTCACGACAAGCGGGAGGACCTGCGCAGGCGCGAGCACCAGCGGGAGATCGACCGGGCCACCCGCCGCCGGCCGGGGTCCTGAAGCACCGATGGCGGCCGGACGGATGTGGGCCGGCGCCGCAAGTGCGTGTCCGGTGGCAGCGTGCAGGATGCCTGCCAGGGGATACATGTCACTTGATCGGTCATACAGCGTGGCTTATAACTGCACTTCAACCGGTGTGACCCTCATCGACCCGGAATCGTGGTCAGCCGGCCACACCCTCCGGGCATGAGGCCGGCCGCAGGGAGGGCTTGGCATGAAACCGATCAACCGCCGCACGTTCCTGGCCGTCACTGGAGCCGCGGCCGGCAGTGCCGTGGCCGGGCGTGCCGTCGCGGGCCAGGCTTCCGCGCCTGCCTCCGGGCGGCTGGGGGCCAGCCAGGCCGTCCGCGTGGCCGTCGTGGGGGTCAAGGGCCGCGGGGTCAGCCACATCCGGGGTTTTGAGGCCCTGGACGGCGTCGAGGTGGCGGCCTTGTGCGACGTGGACGAAAGCTGGCTGGCCCGCCGGGCCGACGAGCTGGATCAGTCCACGGGCCGCAAGGTCGCCCGCTTCACCGACATCCGCCGGCTGCTGGAAGACCGGTCCATCGACGCGGTCAGCATCGCCACGCCCAACCACTGGCACACGCTGGCGGCGATCTGGGCGATGCAGGCCGGCAAGGACGTGCTTGTCGAGAAGCCCTGCTCGCACAACGTCTGGGAGGGCCGCCGGCTGGTGAAGGCGGCGCGCAAGTACGGGCGGATGTGCCAGCACGGCACGCAGGCCCGATGCTCCCCGACCGTCCAGGAAGCCGTCCGGATGCTGCGGGACGGGGTGATCGGAAAGCTCTACATGGCCCGGGGCGTGTGTTTCAAATGGCGCGAGAGCATCGGGCGGACGCCGGACGAGCCGGTGCCGCCGGGGGTCCACTATGATCTGTGGCTGGGTCCGGCCCCGCAGCGGCCCTTCTCGCGCAACCGCTTCCACTACAACTGGCACTGGCACTGGGACTACGGCAACGGCGACATCGGCAACCAGGGGGTGCACGAGATGGACCTGGCCCGCTGGGGGCTGGGCGTGGGGCTGCCTGAGCAGATCCAGTCGATGGGCGGGCGTTTCCTGTTCGACGACGACAAGCAGGTGCCCAACTCGCAGATCAGCGCCTTTTTCTACCCCCGGGAGAACCTGATGATCACCTTCGAGGTCCGGCACTGGATCTCGAACTACGAGGGCTTCGGATCGCCGCCGCACAACGCCACCGGCACGCTGTTTTTCGGCTCGGAAGGCTACATGTCGCTGCGCTACGAGGGTTACAACGTCTTTTTCGGCAAGAACCGCGAACCGGGGCCCCACGCCCAGGCCAGGGACGGCAACAACTGGAAGGTTTTCATCGATGCGATGCACAGCCGCCGGATCGAGGATCTCGGCCCGGACATCGAGGAAGGCCATCTGACCTCGGCGATGTGCCACCTGGCCAACATCGCCTGCCGGGTCGGCCGGACGATCCGCTTCGATCCGCAGGCCGAGCGGATCCTCGGCGACGAGGAGGCCTCCGGGCTGCTGAGCCGCGCGTATCGACCGCCGTTCGTGGTCCCGGCCGAGGTCTGAGCCGGCGCCCGGCGGCACAACTGCCCGGCGGCGGGTCCGGGAGGAGGTTTCCATGCCCAGGGTTGCGGTCATCGTGGTGGCCGCCGGAAAGGGAGAGCGCTTCGGCGGCAACGAGAAGAAGGTCTTCGCCCGGGTCGAGGGACGCCCGATCTTCCTGCGGTCCGTCGAGCTGTTCATCCACCGTTCGGACGTCTGCCAGACCATCCTGGTCATCGCCCCCGAGGACGAGGAGCACGTCAAGGAGAAGTTCGGGGCCAACCTCGGGCTTCTGGGCGTGCAGCGGGTGACCGGCGGCGCGCGCCGCACGGACTCCGTCGCCGCCGGCCTGGCGGCGGTGCGGGATGAAGCCAAACTGGTCGCGGTCCACGACGCCGCCCGTCCGTGCGTCAGCGAGGCGATGATCGACGCGGTGTTCGCCGAGGCGGCCAGGACCGGGGCGGCCATCCTGGCGGCGCCCCTCCGCGGCACGATCAAGCGTGTCAGCGGAGCCGGCATCATCGACCAGACCGTGGACCGCCAGGGGCTGTGGGAGGCCCAGACGCCGCAGGTCTTCCGCCGCGACGTGCTGAGGCAGGCGTTCGACCGTCGGGGCGAGGTCAACGAGGAGGACGTCACCGACGACGCCCGGCTGGTGGAAGCCCTGGGGCACCCGGTGGCGGTCGTGGAGTCGGATCTGACCAACCTGAAGATCACCACCCGGGCCGATGTTCCCCTGGCCGCGGCGATCATCCGGTCACGCCCCAAACCGCTGCCCAAGGGGCCGATGAACCCCTTCGAAGAGGCCCAGTGGTGAAAGGGGCGGCCCGGCCCGCAACCGGCCGATCGGCCCGGCCCGGCCGGTTGGACGGGGGCGCGCCGCCCGGCAGCCGGCACCCGCCCGCTCCCCTCTCGGGGGGGAGGCCGACCGGCGGCGGCGGGGCCTCCCCGCAACGGGTTTCCGTCCGTGCGTCTTGACGCCTGCAGGGGCTTTGCGTACCTTGATCGCGTGTTTCCGGCCAGGTAACCGTCAAGCCCCGCGCAGGAGGCGCACCCATGAAGCGAATCGTTCATCCGACCGGTGCCATGACCGCGATGGCCTTGGCATCCCTGCTCGCCGCCGCCGGCTGCAAGACCGACGCCGTGGTCAACCCCACGCGGGAAGCCCCCGCCGGTCCGACCGCCGACCTGGAGAACCCCACCGGCGTGGAGCTGCCGCCGATCCGGATCGTGGACCGCAGCGAGGTGGACCTGGTCGAGGAGATGATCCTGCACCGGGCGATGTACGCCCGCTACCTGCGGGCGCTGGTGACCTACTACAGCGAGAACGGCTACGAGGAGAAGGCCAACTGGGCCCGCCGTGAACTCAACGACCTCAAGTACGTCAAGCCCTACCGCTACATCACCGACGCCGAGGTTCCCGCGGCCACGCTGCGGCCGTCGGACTCGGTCTCCGAGGCCGACCGGCTTTACGAGGAGGGTCTGGCGCTGATGAAGAAGGGCGGCCACGGCGTGCCCGCGCTGTACAACCAGCAGACCATGAAGCTGGCCCTGGCGAAGTTCAAGGAGCTGGTCGACCGCTTCCCCAGCAGCGACAAGATCGACGACGCGGCCTTCATGATCGCCGAGATCCACAAGGAGTACTTCGAGGAGACCGACAACGGCATCGCGGTCCAGTGGTACCAGCGGGCCCTGGACTGGAACCCGAACCTGCCGTACCCGGCACGCTTCCAGATGGCGGTGATTCTGGATTACCGCATGCACGAGCGCGACAGGGCCCTGGCGATGTACCAGGAAGTGCTGGAGAAGGAAACGTTCAACAAGTCCAATGTCGATTTCGCCAACGTCCGCATCCGCCAGCTGACCAGCGAGAAGACCCGTCACTCGCCGCCCGACGCCGTGGCCGGCGACGTCGTTCCCGAGGGCGAGCCGCAGCCCGGGACGGCGGCCGTGGCCAGCCCGCCGCCCCCGCCGGGACCGGCCACCGACCGGTGAACCCGCCGGGCATTCCCGAACCGCCCTCCGGTCCGGCGACGTCGGCCCGCCGGCCGCCGGTCCGCGGGAAGGGCAGGAGACCACCGCCGTGAAGCTCGCGACCTGCAACGAGCCCTGGAAGGGATTCGCCTCGATCGAGGAGACCTTCCGTATCGCCGCCGGGCTGGGGTATGAAGGCGTCGAGATCGCGCCGTTCACGCTGTGCGACGACGTGAATGAGGTCTCCCCCGCCCGCCGCCGCCAGATCGCTGCGGCCGCCGAGGACGCGGGCGTGCAGATCGTCGGACTGCACTGGCTGTTCGTCTCGCCGCCCGGTCTGCACCTGACCACGCCGGATGAGGCCGTGCGGCGCCGCACCGCCGGCTACCTGAGGTCGCTGACGGACTTCTGTGCCGATCTGGGCGGCCGGGTGATGGTGCTGGGCTCGCCCCGCCAGCGGAGCTTCGAGCCGCCGACGACCCGCGCCGAGGCCTGGCAGCGGGCCCGCGACGTGCTGGCCTCCTGTGCCCCGACCCTGGAGGCCCGCGGGGTGACGCTGTGCATCGAGGCCCTGGCTCCGGCGGAAACCAACTTCATCTGCACGCTGGACGAATCGACCGCCATGGCCGACGAGATCGGGAGTGCGGGCATCGACGTGATGATCGATGTCAAGGCCATGTCCGGCATGCCGGACGGCGTGCTGGGGACCATCCGCCGCTTTGGAGCCCGGGCCCGGCACTTTCACGCCAACCAGGCCACCGGCAGGGGCGTCGGCATGCCCCTGGACGACGGGCGGGGCGATCCGCTCGACTGGGCGGCGGTGCTGAGGGCCCTGAAGGACAGCGGATTCTCCGGGTGGGTTTCGACCGAGCCGTTTGACTACCGTCCGGACCCGACGACCGTGGCCCGGACCGCGATCGAGTGTCTCAGGAAGGCCATGCCGACCTGAAGCAGACCGGCCGGATGCCGCGGCCCGGGGACCGATGCCGCCCCGGCCTGCCCGTGCCGGCCCGACGGGAGTACCAGCCGTGTTGAAGCATCGGACCGATCCGACCCCTGCCCCCTTCCACGCCCGTGCCCTTGGGGCCGCGTGTCTGCTGAGCCTGGCCATGAGCACGGCCTGCGGCGCGGCCGAGCCCATGCTGCGGATTCAGGCCGGCGACGCTCCACGCCCGGCCGGGCCGGTCAGTGTCAAGGCCCCCGACGGGCTGGACCCGCAGGCCGGCTGGGTGCTGAGCTGCGCCGGCAAGGAGATCCCCGCCCAGCCCGACCCGGACGGAAGGCTCTGGTTCTGGTCCGAGGGCATCGAAGCGGGCAAGAGCTTCACCTGTCGGCTGGTGAAGAGCGAGCGGTCGCGGATCCCCGACCGGGTGGTGCTCAAGGACGCCGGCGAGGGGCTCATCGAGGTTGCCATCGACGGCAAACCGTTCACCGCCCTGAACTTCCGCCCCGCCGAGCCGCGGGTCTACCTCTACCCCCTGCTGGCCTCGACCGGCGATCCCGTAACCCGCGACTGGCCGATGAAGGACAATCCCCTGGAGAAGCAGAACAAGCGCCAGGACCACCCCCACCACCGCTCCATGTGGTGCGCGTACGGCGACCTTCGGGTCGGAGATTTCGACAGGCCCGGGGCGGACTTCTGGGCCGAGGGGGAGAAGGCCGGTCGCAACCGCCAGGTGCTGCGTCGGGTGGTCGCGCGCACGAACGGGCCGGTCTTCGGGCGGATCGAGGCCGAGATCGACTGGATCGCCGCCGACGGCACCCGCGTGCTGGCCGAATCGCGGGCCTACACCTTCTTCGTCGGCAACGAGGACATGCGCGTGATCGACGTCCGGACGACCTTCCGTTTCGAGGACCACGACGTCATGTTCTTCGACACCAAGGAAGGCGGGATCGTCTCGCTGCGGCTGGCGGTGACCATGGACGAGACCGGCGTGACCGTCCCGGAGAAACTCAGCGGGCAGATGTGCAACAGCAACGGCACGGTCGGCCGGGCATGCTGGGGACAGGCGGCCGCCTGGTGCGACTACGTCGGACCGGTCAACGGCCGGACTCTGGGCGTCGCGGTGTTCGACCACCCGGAGAACTTCCGCCACCCGACCACCTGGCACATCCGCGATTACGGGCTCTACACCGCCAACCCCTTCGGCTACAGCCACTTCACGAACAAGGAGAAGAACGGCACGCACACCTTCCGCAAGGGCGAGCAGGTCCGGTTCAACCACCGCGTGCTGATCCACACCGGCGACACCCGCCGCGCGGGCATCGGCGAGCAGTGGCAGCTGTACAGCCGGCCGCCGGAGACCCTGTCTGCCGCCGGGCAGTAGCCGGGCCACCGGCGTTCACCGCCGTCCCCCACCGCCCGTCCCCCACCGGCCGCAGGCACGGATTGCCGGGCCGGCCGGGCAGCACAGCGGGGCGGGAACCCTTTTCGCGTGGTCTGCGGGCAGCTCAAGCCCGCCCTTGCCGGCGACGGTCGCCGCCGAGGCGGGGCCGGAAGCCGCCTTCTGCGCAAGGGGGCCGGACCCGGCACGCTCGGCATGCCCGGCACGGCCGGATCCGCGGCTCAGGCCCCGGCCAGCGCGGCCGGCACGTCGTCATAGACCGGCAGCAGGGTGGTCAGCCGCGTGACGGTCAGCAGCTCGCGGATCGCCGGAGCCGGCGCCACCAGGCGGATGGAGCGGTTGTGGTGGCGGCAGTGCAGGTGGGCGGCGATGATCCCGCTGAGCCCCAGCGAACAGATGAACTCCAGGCCGGACATCTCCAGGACAATGGTGCTGACGGGCTCGTGGACCAGCTCGATCAGTTCGTCGCGCAGCTCCTCGGATACGTCCATGCTCACCGATCCGGAAAGCCGGGCGACGGCCGCCTGGCCGACCCGCTCAACCTCCAGCCGGTATCCCTGACCGCCGCTCGGGGGATCGCTGGACATCAGCATCTCTCCTTGACGAGCTCCACCTCGTTGCCTGATTCGTTGTAGCGGACTTCGTCCAGATAGGCGCGCATGAGCATCAGGCCGCGGCCGTTGGGCAGCGCGATGCGGCTGGGCTCGGTGGGATCGGGTATCTGGCGCGGGTCGAACCCCGCCCCTTCATCCATGACCCGGATCACCGCCCGGGTCTCGGTGATGCTGTAACTGATGGTGATGACGCGCCGCGAGTCGCCCCGGTTGCCGTGCCGGTGAGCGTTGACGATGGCCTCCTCCAGCGCCAGCCGGATGGCGAAGTTGCACTCCGGGCTGTAGCCCAGGGCCTCGGTCTGGCGGAGAATCCGCTCCTCGACTTGGCGCGCCGCCCGCAGGTCGCTGGCAATCACGATCCTGTTCGGCAGTGAGGGCGGATCAAAAGGCATCACCGGCTGTCACACAGGCCGCGGCCGTCGCCGCGCCGCGGGAAACGGGCCGTCGGCGGGATCCGGCCCGGAACCAAGAGGCCGCCGGACGCTCAGGCGAATACCGCCAGGGCGCCGTCCATCGTGTCCTGGATGTTGAACAGCTTGTTCAGCTTCGTGATCTTGAAGACCTCGTAGATCTGGGCGTTGATGTTCGCCAGAACCAGCTGCCCCTGCCGTTCGGAAACCTGCTTGTTCAGGGTGATCAGCATGCCCAGCGCGGCACTGGACAGGTGCTGGACGTTGCGGAAGTCCAGCAGCAGTTTCGGCCGGTCCTCGTCCAGCACCAGGTGGCTGAGCTGCTGGCCGATCTGGTTGATGGCCAGCTCCTCGAGGATCTTGCGGTCCTCGAACTCGACCACGCGGATGCTGCCGCGTTCGATGATCTTGAGGCTCGGCTGTGACTGCTGTTCGGGCATCGGCAGGCTCCCTGAGGACCGTCGTTCGGCATCCGGACCCCGCAGATTAGATACCTGCCCCGGGCGATTGTCAACCGGAACCGCCGGCGGCGGGCATGATGCGGGGAAGGCGACGGCGGCGGACGCGCCCGGAAGGCCGGCGCCCGTCCGGCCTCTCCGCCGGCCGGAACTCAGGAAGGCCGCGACGCCGCCGGGCTTCGTCGGCGACCACCCTCCGCACCTGACCTCCGTGCCTGGACCCGCTCGCCAGATCCATACAGGCGAAGGTATGATCTCCAGGCCGCTTTGCCCGCGGCCGGTCGGGCGTAAACCCGAGTTTTGGCCGGGAGGACATGATCATGCGTTGGGGATACTCGCGTCGCACGGTGCTCAAGGCCGCGCTGGGGGCCGCGGCAACGGCACAATGGCACCGCCCCGCGGCCCTGGCCCGGACGTCCGCTCCGGCCACCGCCCCGGGCGACAAGCTGCGGATCGCCTGCATCGGCGTCGGCGGCCAGGGTTGTGCCAATCTCGACCGCGTGGCCGGCGAACACATCGCGGCCTTGTGCGACGTGGACGATGAGCGGGCGGCCGGAGCGTTCAACAGCCACCCGCAGGCCCGGCGCTTCCACGACTGGCGCCGGCTGCTGGACGAGATGCGCGACGCCATCGACGCAGTGGTCATCAGCACGCCGGACCACATGCACGCCCCCATCGCCCTGGCCGCCATGCAGCTCGGCAAGCACGTCTACTGCGAGAAGCCGCTGACCCGCATGATCGACGAGGCCCGCCGGCTGGCCGAGGCCGCCCGCCGGACCGGCCTGGCCACCCAGATGGGCAACGGCGGCAACGCGACGGCCGGCGCGCGGGCCAACGTCGAGCTGATCCGGGCCGGCGTGCTCGGGCCGGTGCGCGAGGTGCACGCCTGGTCGGACCGCCCGGGCACCGTCTGGCCGCAGGGCTTGGACCGCCCCGCCGAGACCCCGCCGGTGCCGGCCACGCTGCACTGGGACCTCTGGCTGGGGGTGGCCCCGGAGCGGCCCTATCATCCGGCCTACCACCCCGCCCGCTGGCGCGGCTGGTGGGACTTCGGCACCGGGGCGCTGGGCGACATGGGCTGCCACATCTGCAACGTCGCCTTCTGGGCACTGGACCTTCGAGACCCGACAACCGTCCGGGCCGAGGTCTCCGACCGCCATCCCGAGACCGGGCCGGTCTCCAGCCGGATCATCTGGGAGTTTCCCGCCCGGGGCGACCGGCCGGCGGTCAGGCTGTTCTGGTACGACGGCGGACGCATGCCCCCGCCCGAGCTCGTCGGCGGCAGGTCGCTGCCGGACAACGGATCCATTCTGGTCGGCGACCGCGGCACGCTGCTGATTCCCTCGGCCGACGGCTCCAGACGTGTGCTGCTGCCCGAAGACAGGTTTGCCGGTCTCAAGCCGCCTGAGCCGACGCTGCCGCGTTCGCCCGGCCACCACGCCGAGTGGATCGCCGCGTGCAAGGACGCCTCCGCCGACCGCGGCGCGATGAGCCGCTTCGAACGGGCGGCAGTCATGACCGAAGCCCTGCTGCTGGGCAACGTCGCGATCCGCGCCGGCCGGGAAATCGCCTGGGACGCCCAGGCGATGAAGGTCACCAACGCCCCGGAGGCCGACGCGTTCGTGCGCGCCGCCTATAGGCCGGGCTGGTCGTGAGCCCCCCGGCCGACGTCCCGGCGGGAGAACCGGCATGCCCCCTGAAACCTCCCCGTCGAGTCGCGCCCGGCCGTCGCCCGCCGCGCCGCGGGGATGTCCGGCCGGTCCGGCGGCACTGATCGCGCTGACCCTCGCGG
>CAZSYS010000052.1:0-18614 GCA_964611365.1 uncultured Planctomycetales bacterium | reverse complement strand
TGTAAATCTTGGCTGAGGCCGGCGCGGGGATGACGGGCGCGGCCCCCTGGCGGGTGTAGCCGGCCAGCAGACCGTTGACGTCCAGCGTGGGGCGCACGCTGCGGCGCTGGGCGGTGGTGAAGCCCGCTTCACCGAACGGACTGGGGCTTCCGGTGGCCCGCCGCAACTGTTCATCGGTGATCTCGGGAAGAGCCGACAGCCATTCCTGGCGTTCATCGATCGGTGCGACGTCCTCGTAGAAACCCTTGACCGCCACGCGTCCATCGCGGTCGTGCAGCCCGGCGATGATGGCTGCCAGGACGTTGGCGGGATTGGCCACCGTCCCGCCGAACTGCCCGCTGTGCAGGTCGCGTGACGGCCCGGAGACGACGATCTCCTTGTAGACCAGCCCGCGGGTGCCGCAGGTCAGCGCCGGGGTATCCTGATCGTGCTTTGAAGTGTCCGAGATGAGCACATAGTCGCAGGCCAGCGCGGCCTGCTGCTGCCGCAACAGGCCGGGGAGGCCGGGCGAGCCGATCTCCTCCTCGCCCTCGACGAGGAACTTGAGCCGCACCGGCCGCCGCAGACCGGCTTCGCGCAAGACTCTCGCCACGGCCAGATGGATCATCAGCTGGCCCTTGTCGTCGGCGCTGCCGCGGGCGTAGATGGCCCCGTCGCGGACGGCGGGCTCGAAGGGCCGGGAGTGCCAGAGGTCTTCCTGCCCCACAGGCTGCACGTCGTAGTGGCCGTAGACCAGCAGCGTGGGGGCGGACGGTGAGGCCGGCGGACCGCCATCAGCGATGACCGCGGGGTGTCCGGCGGTCTCGACCACGCGGGCGTCCAGGCCTGCGGCGGCCAGGCGGTCGCGGACCCAGCCGGCGCACCGGGCCATGTCGGGCTTGTGCTCGGGCCGGGCCGATATGGTCGGGAAACGCAGGAACTCAAACAGCTCGTCCAGCAGCGCCGGACGCAGCCGGTGGAACGTTTCCAGGGCCTTCTCGATGCTCATCGGGCGGGTTCTCCGGGGGGACGAAAGCGCGGCCGCCGTCGCGGCCTTCAATCCCGCTGCGCGACGCGGGCGATTTCCTCCAGCGTGGTGACGCCTTCGATCACTTTGCGGTAGCCGCTCTCCAGCAGCGTCTGGTGCGTCCATTCTCCCGCGGCCTTGCGGATGTCGGCGATCCGTTTGGTGGTCATCAGGGCGTCGCGCAGGTTGTCGTTGAAGCTCAGCACCTCGAAGATGGCCTGGCGGCCCCAGAAACCGACGTTCATGCAGCGGCGGCAGCCGACATGGGTGTAGAGCCGGGTGACGCCGGCGTTCTCGGCCTTCATCTGGACCAGCTGGCTGGGCAGGGGGCGGAAGGCCCGCTTGCAGTGCGGGCAGAGCACGCGGATGAGCCGCTGGGCCAGGAACAGCGAGACCGCGTTGGCGATCAGATAGGCCTCGACGCCCAGGTCCAGCAGCCGGAAGATCGAGCCGATGGTGTCGCGGGCATGCAGCGTCGAGAACACCAGATGGCCGGTCATGGCCGCCTGCATGGCGGTCTGGGCGGTGTCGCCGTCGCGGATCTCGCCGACCAGGATGACGTCGGGGTCCTGGCGCAGCACCGACTTGAGCAGGCCGCTGAAGGTCAGGCCGGAGCGGGTATCGACCTGCATCTGGGTGATGCCCTGCAGGTGGTACTCGATGGGGTCCTCGATGGTGACCACGTTGGTCGTCTTCCAGTCGATGGACCGCAGGGCGGTGTACAGCGTGGTGGTCTTGCCGCTGCCGGTCGGGCCGCTGACGATGAGCATTCCGCTGTCGAGTTCCAGCACCGATCTGAGCTGCCGGAGCATCACCCCCGACAGGCCGAGCTGTTCGATGGTCGAGGGCAGAATCGCGGTGTCCAGGATGCGGATGACCAGTTTCTCGCCCACGGCGATGGGGGCGATGGAGACGCGGCAGTCGACGCTGCGCTTCACGTGCACGCTGAAGCTGCCGTCCTGAATGGTGCGGCGGCCGGCGATGTCCAGCTCGCACAGCACCTTCACGGCGCTGAGCAGCGACTTGCCGATCGCCGCCGGAAGCAGCACCACCGCAAGCATCTTGCCGTCGACGCGGAACCGCACCTGGCAGCCCTCGGGGCCCGGGTCGAAATGCATGTCCGTCGCGCGGATGCGGAACGCGCCGTAGAGCAGCAGCCTGAGCGTGCGGATGGTCTCCGACTGGCCCTCGGTCTGGCGGTGCATGGGCTTGCCGTGGCAGTTCAGCAGCACCACGTCGTCGAGCCTGAAGCCCGGGTCCGCCCCGGCGGTGCGGAGATTGTTGAGATCCCGCCGGGCCCGCATCAGCAGGCGGTCCTCGGGGTTCAGCGCCTCCTCCTCGTCCGCCCGGGCGTCCGGCACGATCTCGGCCACCGGGGCGGGTTCGCCCTGGACCTCCAGGTCGGCGGCGGTTTCGCCTGAGTCCACCGGCTCCACCGGAGGCACCGACTGCTCGAACAGCCGCAGGACGGTCTTGCCGATGACGAAGGCCTCGCCGAAGCGCAGGAAGGTCTCGGAGACCTCCCGCCCGTCCACGCGGGTGCCGTTGCGCGAGCCGAGGTCGCGCAGCAGATAGCCGCCGCCTGCCGGCTGCAGCGTGCAGTGCCGGCGGCTGGCCCGGGCGTCCTCGATGACGATGTCGCACTCGCTTGAGCGCCCGACGGTGAGCGTGCCGGCGGGCAGCTCGAGGCTGCGCGATCCGGTGGGTGTCAGGATCTGAATGACCGGCATGGCTGTGCCGCCTCCGGCCCGGCTCCCCGGTCGCCGACTCCGCGGAAAGGCCGCCTCCGGCGCCGGTCAGCGGCTCCCGGCGGTGCTGCAGGCGCCAAAGGTGAAACTCATCCGCAGTTCTTCGAGATCCACGCGCACCCGTGCCTCCTGGCCGGCGGCGGCACTCGCCCGGGATTTGCCGAACAGCACCACGTCGAAGCTGGCCCCCGGCGGTATGGCGATGGTCAGGCCGCGGTTGAGCGCGAAACGCCCCTGTCCGGCCGCGGCGTCGCTGTCGGCCTGCAGGACCGCGATCTTGACCACCGCCCGCTGGACCGGGTCCAGCACCACCAGGTGCAGATCGGCCCCGGCCAGCGTCTCAGGGGCCGGCTCGGCGGAGGCCTCGACCTGGTGGCGAACCGCACAGTCCACCTGCAGGATCACCGGGCGCACCTCCCCGGTGCGGTTCTCGATCCGGTGTCCGATCTTGAACTCGGCCTCCGCCGATCCGCCCTCGGCGGCCTCGGCGGCGCAGAACGCCCGACCTTCCGGCGATGCATCCGAGGCCCCCCGGGCCGTGCCGGCCGAGCCGGGGTTCTGGCTGCTGCTCTTGAGATGGATGTTGAACGGCCCCGAGGCCGGGAGTTCCACCGGGCCCCCGGGCGCGGCTCCGCTCGTCAGCACGTAGCGCTTCTCGGACGGGACGCGCGGGTCGGGTCCGAACTCGGCCCCGCCGCAGCCGGGCAAACACGCCGGCGCGGCCAGAACCCACGCGCAGGCTGCAAATCTGGCTGAACTCATCGTTCTCCTGCTCCTGCGGCCACAGCTCCTGCCGACCATGTCCGTACCCTCGCCGGTCCGCTGCCCCGGCGGACGCCCGCGGCGGTCCCTGACCGGTCTTGCGCCCGCCGCCGCGGACTTGCGCCGGGCTCACCGTGAGCCGGCGGTCCACAAACCCCTGATGCCGGCCGTCAGGCCTTCAGGCCCTTGAGATCCGGCTCCAGCCGGTCCTCGGACTTCATCAGCGCGTCCCAGGTCAGGGGCTCGCCGCTGTAGGCGGCATTGCGGCCCATGATGGCCGTCAGGTTGCTGCGCACCGACGGGGCCACCGTGGGATTGTCGAACCGCCCGCCGGTGATGCACTCGTAGTACTCTCTGATATTGACGATCGTGCCGCCGGTGTACAGCCCCACGTCGCCGTAGCTCTTCTTGAAATCGGCCTCCATGTTGAGCGCCGCATCCTGGCCGCGCCACCAAAGGCCCGAGAAGTAGTCCGAGTCGACCGTCGCCTTCTCGCCGTAGATCCGGCAGCGGATTTCGTTCGGCGAGCCGTGCACGTTCTGAATGCAGTGAAAGGTCAGCGGGAAGTCGTTGGGGAACTCGAAGAGCACCTGGAAGTAGTCCCAGATGTCGCCGTAGGTCCGCAGGCCGCGGCTTCCTCCGCGGGCCCAGCAGCGCACCGGTGCGGCGTCGAGGAACCAGGTGGCCACGTCCAGGGCATGGATGCTCTGCTCGACGATGAAGTCGCCCGAGAGGGCCTTGACGCAGTACCAGTGGCGCAGGCGGTCCTCCGGGCTCTGCGGCGCGGTCATGCCCAGATGGCCGGTGGGGTACTTGGCGTCTCCGCTGACCATCTTGCCGAGCATCCCACCGTGGAGCCGGCGGGCCAGCTCGCGGTAGCCGGCATCGGCCCGGGTCTGGAAGTCCACCAGGAAGGCCAGCTTGCCTTCGGTGGCCTTGCGGCCGGACTCGGCGATGCTCCGGCATCCCGGCACGTCCACGGCGATCGGCTTGGCCAGGTACACGTGCTTGCCGGCATCGACCGCCGCGGCGGCCTGCTCGGGGTGGAAGTAGGGCGGCGTTTCGATGACCACGGCGTCAAGCTTGTCCTCGACGAGCTTCTTGTAGCCCGACAACCCGGCATAGCGGCGGTTTTCCGGCACCTCGAACTTCCGGCCGGCGGCCTCCAGGCGGTCCGGGTAATAGTCCGCGCAGGCCACGAGCCGGTACCGGCCGTGCTGCTGAAACAGAGGAACAATCCAGGTGCCGCGGCCGCCGCAGCCCAGCAGCCCGAGCGCGACCGTGGAGTTGGCCTCGGTGCCGCGGACCTGCGAGGGCTTGACGATGGTGAAGGCCGCCGCGGAAGTGCCGGCCAGAAACGCCCGGCGGGCGATGCGGCTGGCGGGCGCGGTCTTGTGTTGGCCACCGGTCTTGTGCCGTGACATGCAAATCCTCCCTGTCTTTGAGGATCACACCTGATCTCGGCCTGCGAACCTGCAAGCTCATTAGACGGCAAGCACAGGCGGATGGCAAGACGCGACCGGACCGGGCCGGTCGCGCAGCCGCTGCTCGGGAGCGAGGGTGTCAGACGTGAAACCGCACCGGGCCCACCGGCGTGCCTGCCGGCGAGCCGGTTCGATGAGTCAACCGACCGCGGCCGGTTCGGACGGCGGCCCGGCAGCATGCCCCACGCATGCTGCCGGGAATCCGCCGGCTTGACCCTGCCGCCCTCCGGCCGGGTCCGCCGGATTCACGCCGCCGCCGGCCAGGGCAGTTCGTCTGCCGGGCCGGGCTTGGGGGCGCCCCGGAGAGAGCGTTGGTGTGTTCGGGATGCGCCCCCGGAGCGGGTCCGGAGCACGACGACGGCGGTGATCAGACAGACCGAAGCCCCGACCAGACGCATCGCGACGCCGAGGCGATAGCGCAACACGCATTCGTCGCTGGCCACGCGGATGGCGGCGATGTCCCGCATGCAGGCGGCGCGTATCGCCTCAACCTCCTCCTCGGTCAGGGGTCTTTCGGGATTCTTCCAGGCCTCCAGGTCCGGCAGGTGAAGCGCAACCGGAGCGGACAGCGTCCGACAGGCCCCGGGGGTCACCACCGGAAGCGATCCGGCCAGCATCAGGCCGACACCGAGGGTCAGCAGGGCGGCCGGCAGCAGCAGGCTTCTCCGGGCGAGCTTGCGTGAGTTCAGCAGCTCCATGGCGTTCTCCTTGTGCTTGGTGCTTGTTGTTGTTCCGGCCGCCCGGGGAGCCCGGGATGAGGCCGGCGGATCTTCCGTTTGACAGCGACCTCGCAGGGGAATACGGCTCCCGCGGCTGTTTCTGCCGCCGGTTGCGAAAAAAACCGACCGGGCGTTGGCCGCCGCCGGATCGCCGGTTATCCTGAGAACCGGCGGGGGGTTTTCGGCAGGAACGGGATACCCGGCGGCCGGGCCGGAGGGCGGGTCGGGCCGGAGACGCAGATCCCCGTGCCGGCGGGCGGGCCGATCGTACACGGTTTCATCCGGTTGCACCGTCCGGCGCGGGCCCTCTGCGACGGGCCGACCATCCCGGGAGTGGCGGCGGATGCCTGTCTTGAGAATCCTCCTGCCTGACGGCACCGAGCGAGCGGAGACCATCGACCGCCCGGTGGTCCTCGGCCGGGGCGGCGACTGCGATCTCGTCCTGGCCAACGCGGGCGTGTCCCGCCGCCACGCCCGGTTGGCTCCCGACGCGGCCGGGCATTGGTACGTCGAGGATCTCGGCAGCCGCAACGGCACCTTCCTCAACGGGTTTGCCGCCGGTCGCCAGGAACTCGCCGACGGGGACCGCCTCGGTTTCGGCGGGGTGGTGGCGGTGTTCCTCGCTGCGGACCGGCCGCCGGAGCAACCGTCGCGGTCCCAGACCGGCGTGACCATCTGCCCGGGCCCGCTGGAGATTCAGGCAGCCATCGAGCGCGAGCCCGCCGCCGGACCGCCGGAGGGACGCTTGCTGGCCGGACTCTACGACGTCAGCCGCCGGCTCCTCGACCAGAGCGACGTCGGCGGCCTGATCGAGGTGGCCTGCGCGTCGCTGACGGCAGCCCTGGACGCCGGGGCGGTGGTGATCGGCCTGACCTGCGACCCGCAGCGCGAGCAGGAGGCGATCTTCGCCCGCCCGGCCGCCGGCGCGGGGGTGTCACTGAGCCTCTCGGTGCTGCGTCGTACGCTGGACTCCGGCAAGGCCATCCTCATCCGGGAGACTTCTTGCGACGCGGATCTCGCCGCCGCCCGCAGCATCGTGATGGGCGGCATCCGTTCGGCAATGTGCGTGCCGCTGATGCGCGACCGGGCGGTGACGGGCTTCATTTACGTGGACAGCCGCGCCGGGGGGCGGTCTTACGGGGCCGAGGATCTGGACTTCGCCGCCGCCGTGGGCTCGCTGGTGGGGACGGCGGTGGAGGTGGCCCGGCTGCACGAAAGCGAGATCATCCGGCAGCGCCTGGAAGCCGAGCTGCAGGCCGCGGCAAAGGTCCAGCGATCGATTCTGCCCTCGGCCTGGCCGAGCGTGCCGGGTTACGAGATCCACGGCATGTGCAGCATGTGCCGCCAGATCGGCGGCGACTACTACGACACGATCCTGGACGGCGACGGCCGGCTGTGGCTGTTTATCGCCGACGTGTGCGGCAAGGGGGCCCCCGCGGCGCTGCAGGCCGGGGCGGTCCATGCGGCATTGCACGCCCTGGCCGGCCGTTGCTCCGGCCCGGCGTCGCTGCTGGTCGAGATGAACCGGCTGCTGCTGAGGCGGCAGGTGGACAACTCCTTCGTCACCTGCCTGGCCGCCGTGCTGGATCCCCGCCGGCACGAGCTTCGCCTGGCCTCGGCGGGTCATCCTCCGCCGCTGTTCGTGGGGCCGGCCGGCGAGGCCTGTGAACTGCCGGCCAGCCGGGCTCCGATGCTGGGCGTCTTCGAGGCGCTCGACGCCCGCGACGTTGTCTGGCGCTTTCCCGACGGCCCCGGCTGCCTGCTCATGTACACCGACGGGGCCAGCGAGGCGATGAACGAGCAGAGTACTCTGTTCGGCGAGGAGGAACTGCGACGGGCGCTGTCCGGGCTGAGCTCGGCCGGGGCCGCGGAGGTCATCGACCGGGTGGCCGAGGCCATCGAGAGGTTTCGCGGGTCTTGCGGGCAGCTGGACGATCTGACATTGCTGGCCTGCCGCCGGCTTCCCCCCGCACCCCCCTCCGGACGGTCCTCCTGAACGCCTGGGAGGCCCTCGACGCGTCGACAAGGCCGACGCCGGCCCCCGTCCGCAACGCCTGGTTTCGACGGCAACCCGCCTTCAGACCGCGGCGCCGGGTCGGGGGTCCGGCTCGATGGAGCCCGGCGGCAGATCGGCCGGTGCGGCGCCGCGCGGCCCGAACCGCAGCCACATGCCGTTGAGGATCAGCCCGCTGAGCATCAGCCCCGCCAGCCAGTGCCCCGCCGTGGGGTCGTGACAGGCCGGCAGGTCGGCCTTCAGGACGCCGCCGGCGGGATTCAGGAGCATGTCGGTCAGCAGGCCGCAACCCAGGGCCACCGCCACGATGCTGGCCAAGTAGATCAGCAGGCAGCGCCGCCCCAGCTCGCGGGCCACCACCAGCATGGTGGTGGCATTGGTCGCCGGGCCGACCAGCAGAAACACCAGGGCCGTGCCCGGGCTGAGTCCCTTGGCCATCAGCGCCGCGGCGATCGGTGTCGAAGCAGTAGCGCACACATACAAGGGCAAAGCCACCAGAATCGCCAGGGCCATGCCCGCCGGCCCGCCGGCCATCCGGCCTTCCAGCAGCCCCGCCGGCAAGGCCGCCGACACCAGCCCGGCCAGCACGAATCCCAGGGCCAGCCAGTGTCCCAGATCCGTGAACATGGTCAGGAAGCCATAGCGCAGGCCCGAGCCCAGCCGCCGGCCGGCCGGGAATCCACCCGGCGGGTCGGGTGCGCCGGGGGCAGGGGGTGCCCGGTCCCGGCCGCAGCAGGAGGGCACGGTCGGGGATGGAGCTCGGCTGCAGCAGGAGGGGCCCGGCTCCGGGGGGGCGGGGTGGCCGACCTGCGGCGGCGACTCGGGGGCCAGGCGGCGAATCGTCACCCCGGCCACGATAGCCGTCAGGATGGCGGCCACGGGGCGGATGACGGCCATGGCCGGTCCCAGCAGGGCCCAGGTGACCGAGACGGAATCCACACCGGTTTCAGGCGTGCTGATGAGGAAGCTGGCGGTGGCGGCTTTGGAGGCCCCGCGGCGTCTGAGTGCCGAGGCCACGGGGATGACGCTGCAGGAACACAACGGCAGGGGGGCACCCAGCAGGGCGGCCTTGAGCACGCTGCCCAACCCGCTGGTCCCCAGGTGGGCGGCGACGCGGTGAACCGGGATCCAGGCGTGCAGCAGACCGGCCAGGAAGAAGCCGGCCAGCAGCCAGGGGGCGGCCTGGAGGACCACATCGCGGGTGTGGCCGGCCCATTCGATCAGGAAAGACAAGACTGTCGTCACCGCGCACCTGTACACTGGAGTGCGGGGGATTCTAGAGCCCGCCGGCGGGTCCGGCTACCGTGTCGCGGCGGCCCCGAGACGGCGCGTGCTCCGGGTGCCGGGAGGCCGGCCGAGAGCGGCGCCCGGTTTTCTTGATGCGCCGGCCGGTCTGCCGGTAAGATGAGGTACCCTGGCGACGCGCGGCTTGCCTCCCCGGCCCGGGGGGCGGCCGGAGGGGCCCGGCCCGGCCGGTGCGGCCTGAATTCCCCGAAGTGAAGCCCGCGAACATGGCCCGACGACAGAAGAAGCTCGGCGAAATCCTGCTGGAATGGAAGCTCATCGACGCCAAGGCGCTCAAGGAGGCCCTGGCCTACGCCCAGCAGACCAACAAGCGGATCGGCGAGGCGCTGGTCGAGATGGAGCTGTGCAGCGAGGACGACGTGACCAAGGCCCTGGCCGCGCAGTTCGACATGGAGTACATCGACATCGACAAGACCCAGGCCGTCGGGGCGAACATCGGCCTGATTCCGCCGAAGATCATCAAGGAGCACCACGTGCTCCCGCTGGGCGAGGAGAACGGACGGCTGAAGGTCGTCATCGGCGATCCCCTGCGGCTGGACACCCTGGATCTGCTGCGCTTCCGGCTGAACCCCAACATCGAAGTCTCGCTGGCTCCGCCGCGCAAGATCGCCAGGTTCATCGACACCTTCCTGGGCGACAGCTACAACCAGAAGCTCAAGGACACGGTCGCCAGCATCGACGCCAGCATCGATGCCAGCATCGACAAGAGCATCGACATCGATCCGGACTCCGAGGCGGCGATTTCCGTCGCCGGCGGGGACCTCGAGGCCCCGATCATCAAGCTGATCAACCGGCTGATCGGCGAGGCGGTGCGGATGCGGGCCAGCGACATCCACGTGGAGCCCATGGCCAACCGCGTGCGGGTGCGCTACCGCGTGGACGGGGTGTGCCAGGAGCGGGAGCAGATTCCCAAGAGCGTGCAGGGCGCCGTCCTGGCCCGGCTGAAGCTCATGTCCGGGATCGACATCGCCGAGAAGCGGGTTCCGCAGGACGGCCGCATCAAGATGAAGATCGGCGGGCGGGACATCGACTTCCGGGTCAGCTCCTGTCCGACCTACCACGGCGAGAGCGTGGTGCTGCGTATTCTGAGGCCGGACTCGGTGCGGGTGGGCATCCACGCCCTGGGCTTCGAGGAGGACAACTACCAGGCGTTCATGCGGATCATCAAGCGGCCCAACGGCATCTTTCTGGTCACCGGCCCGACCGGCTCGGGCAAGACCACCACGCTGTACTCGGCGCTGCAGGAGCTCAACCGGCCCGACCGCAAGATCATCACCGCCGAGGACCCCGTGGAGTACAACTTTCCGGGGATCAACCAGTGCCAGGTGCGCGAGGAGATCGGGCTGACGTTCGCCAGGATCCTGCGCTCGATGCTGCGGCAGGCGCCGAACATCATCCTGGTCGGCGAGATCCGCGATCTGGAGGTCGGCGAGGTGGCCATCCAGGCCGCCCTGACCGGCCACCTGGTGTTCAGTACGCTGCACACCAACGACGCGCCCAGCGCCCTGACCCGGCTCATCGACATGGGCATCAAGCCCTTTCTGGCGGCCAGCGCGGTGCAGGCCATCATGGCCCAGCGCCTGGTCCGGGTGCTTTGCGAGGAGTGCAAGGCCGACGACCCGGCGCCCGATGAGCGGGCGATGATGTCCATCGGCCTGACGCCCGCGGAGATCGGAGATCGCGCGCTCAAACGCGCCGTGGGCTGCCGGCGGTGCAACGACACCGGATTCCGGGGGCGCCTGGGCATTTTCGAGATGCTGGTGATGAGCAACGAGATCCGCGAGCTGGCCTTCAACCGGGCCCCGACCAGCCAGATCCGGCAGGCGGCCCGGGCGGCGGGCATGCGGACCCTCGTCCAGGACGGCAAGCTCAAGATCCTCAAGGGGATCACCACCGTCCAGGAGGTCGCACGACACGCCCAGGCCGAGGGCGTCCTGATCGACGAGTGACCCCGCGGCCGGGGCGGCTGGAGGACCACAGGCGGATGGGCACGCTGCACATTGATCGCATCCTGGAAACCTGCATCAAGCGGGGCGCATCCGATATTCACCTGACCGTCGGACGCCCGCCGGTGCTCCGGCTGCACGGCCACCTGCGATCCCTGGAAACCAAGGTGCTGGAGCCCGAGGACACCGTTTCGCTGATGAAGGCCATCACCCCGGAGCGCAACCAGCAGGAACTCCAGGAGGAGGGCGGCACCGACTTCGGCTTCGCGTTCGGCGAGGCCGGCCGGTTCCGCGTCAGCGTGTTCCGCCAGAAGGGCAACCTGGCCATCGTGCTGCGGCTGATCCCCTCCAGGCTGCTGACCTTCGAGGAGATCGGCCTGCCCAAGATCTGCGCCGCCCTGTGCCGCCGGCCGCGCGGGCTGTTCCTGGTCACCGGGCCGACCGGATCCGGCAAGACCACCACCCTGGCCTCGATGCTCAACTACATCAACGAGAATTTCGACCGCCACATCGTGACCGTCGAGGAGCCGATCGAATACTACCACCGGCACAAGAAGTCGCTGTTCAACCAGCGTGAGGTCGGCAACGACGTCCCCAGCTTCGCCGAGGCCCTGCGCCGCGTGCTGCGCCAGGACCCCGACGTCATCCTGGTCGGCGAGCTGCGCGACCTGGAAACCATGGAGGCCGCGATCCGGGCCGCCGAGACCGGCCACCTGGTCTTCTCCACCGTGCACACCACCGGGTGCCAGGGAACGGTCAACCGGATCGTCGATGCCTTCCCCCACGAACAGCAGGAGCAGATCCGCGTCCAGCTGTCGACCAACCTGATCGCGGTGCTCTCCCAGGCCCTGTGCCCCCGGCTGGAGAAGGGCATGGTCGCGGCCTACGAGTTCATGGTCGTCACCCCCGCGATCTCCAACCTCATCCGCGAAAACAAGACCTTCCGCATCGACTCCAGCATCCAGACGGGCAAGAAATACGGCATGCAGCTGCTCGACGAGCACCTGCTCAAGCTCTACATGGACAAGATCATCTCGGCCGAGGAGGCGGTGGACAAGGCCCGCAACCCCGGCGAGATGGAGGCCAAGATCGAGGCGGTGGACCGCGGCCTGCCGCTCAGCGAGGCCTTCGGCAGCACCCTCGGCAAGAGCGAAAAGGAAAAGGAAGAGCCGGAGACCTCCGCGGGCAAGGCCTGAACCGCCCCGAACCGCCGCCGGAGAAACCACCATGGCCCACGGCATGAGCCCAGGAAGCCAGCCGCCGGACGCTCCGGGGGGGCCCACGGGGTCCGCCGACCGCCCCGGCGCCGTCCCGCCCCGCCGCCCGCTCCCGAAACGCGAGGCCGGCAGGATCCCGCCGATCAGCCAGCTCCGCGGGCGCACGCTCGGCCGCATCCTCATCAAGATGGGCAAGCTGACCCGCACCCAGGTCGGCGAAGCCCTCGAAATCCAGAAGTCCAAGCACGGCCCCATCGGCCAGATCCTCACCGAACTGGGCTATGTCACCGAGGCCGACGTCCAGCTCGCGCTCGCCGCCCAGGTGGGCATGGAACCCGTCGAACTGGGCAAGATCGACGTGCCCCCCGAAGTCATCGCCATGATCCCCGCCCAGGCGGCCTACACCTATCGCGTGATCCCCCTGGATTACGAGCCCTCCACCCGCCTGCTGACCATCGCGGTCGACAGCCCCTCGAACTTCCGGGCGACCGACGACCTCAAGACGCTCATGGGTTTCCAGGTCCGGGCCTGCATCGCCGCCCGCGAGGAAATGGACCTGGCGCTGAGCCGCTATTACCCCGAGGACGCCGCCGAGAGCATCGGCGACCTCATCGACAAGATCTCCAGCGACGAGGACCTCGCCAAGTTCCAGGGCCGAGGCGAAAGCCTCGACCTGGAGGACCTCAAGGAGATCGCCGACTCCAACCCGGTCAAGAAACTCCTCAACCTGGTGCTGCTCCAGGCCATCCGCGACAAGGCCAGCGACATCCACTTCGAGCCCTTCGAGGACGAGTTCAAGATGCGCTACCGCATCGACGGCGTCCTCTACGCCATGGTCCCGCCGCCCAAGCACATCGCCATGGCCATCGCCAGCCGCATCAAGGTCATGGCCAACCTCGACATCGCCGAACGCCGGCTGCCCCAGGACGGCCGCATCGAGCTGCAGGTCGGCGGCAACCCCGTGGACCTGCGCGTCAGCGTCCTGCCCACCATGTTCGGAGAAAGCGTGGTCATGCGCGTGCTCGACCGGGCGAACGTCATGCTCGACCTGCGCCGCATCGGCCTGCGCGAGGACGATCTGCGGGTGGTCCATCAGCTGATCCACAAGCCCAACGGCATCGTCATCAATACCGGCCCGACCGGCTCGGGCAAGACCACCACCCTCTACTCCGCGCTGCACGAGCTCAACAAGATCGATACCAAGATCCTCACCGCCGAGGACCCCGTCGAATACGACATCGACGGACTCTGCCAGTGCCAGATCAATCCCGAAGCCGGGCTGACCTTCGCCCGGTGCCTGCGCAGCTTCCTGCGCCAGGATCCCGACGTCATCCTCGTCGGCGAGATCCGCGACCTGGAGACCGCCCAGATCGCCGTCCAGGCTTCGCTGACCGGTCACCTGGTGTTCACCACCCTGCACACCAATGACGCCCCCTCGGCCATCGCCCGCCTGGTCGACCTGGGCATGGAGCCGTTCCTGCTGACGGCTACCCTGGAGGGCATCATCGCCCAGCGACTGGTGCGAAGAATCTGCGACAACTGCAAGGACGAGTTCCATCCCACGGAAGAAATGTTAATGGAGCTTGATCTCCGGCCCGAGGACGTCGCCGGCCAGACGTTCATGTACGGCCGGGGGTGCGACTACTGCAACAACACCGGCTACAAGCGGCGGCTGGGGCTGTTCGAGATCATGCTCCTGGACGACAACATCCGCCAGATGATCATGGACCGGGCCTCGACCAACGTTCTGCGGGTCGCGGCCCGCAAGAACGGCATGCGGACGCTGCGGGAGGCAGGGCTCCTGGCCATCGCCGAGGGGCTGACCACCATCGAGGAGGTCGCCAAGGAAACCATCATGGAAGGCGACTGAGCCGGAGTTCGCTCGACCGTCCGCGGCGGGCGGACTTCCGGGGGTGCCGGACCACCCGGCCGGCCCCGGCACGCCGCAGGGGCCCGACGCCCGGCCTCGGGGCCGAAAGACCGGGCGGAAAACGCGCCGGGCCGCGGGTGTGCGATGCCTCGACCGCCCCCGAGGGTGTCCGCGATGCCCCAAAGGGCCTGCGGGCCCCCAAAACAGTCGGCAGATCTCAGCCGGCCGGCTGCTCGGGGGCTTGGTTCCGGTTACCGCAGCCGGCTGGCTGCTGGGGGCATGGCGTCCGGTCGCCACAGCCGGCTGGCCGGCACCGCGGCTCCGGCACGGCGGATACCCGGTCGCCCAGAGGCCGAAAACCTCCGGCCGTCTGGCCCGGGCCTCTTGGTGGCCGATACAATTCGGGCGGACAGGCGGGTTTAGCCCCGCGCGCGGCGGATCGCGCCCGGTGCGGAGGGCCCTCCCAGGCGGTTATCCGTCAGGCGATGGACCGCCGGAGCCTGCCGGCTCCTGGCGGCCCCCGGATGGAGAGTGGTCATGGCGACGTTCCTTTACGAGGCGATGAACCAGTCGGGCCAGGAGGTCAAGGACACCATCGAGGCCGAATCGACCGAGGAAGCCCTCGGAAAAATCCGCAGCCTTGGCTACTACCCGGTCAAGATCCGCCAGAAGGGCGGACGACGGGCGGCCAAGGCCGCGGCCGGCCCGGTCGACCTCAAGAAGAAAAAGGCCCGGGTCGGCTTCGGACGGGTCAAGCAGAAGGACATCGTCCAGCTGACCCGGCAGCTTTCCACCCTTCAGGATGCCGGTCTCCCCATCCTGCGCAGTCTGCGCATTCTCGAGCAGCAGCAGAAGGCCGGGCTGCTCAAGTCGATCCTGCGCAACGTCGGGGACGACATCGAGGGCGGCTCGACGCTGTCGGAGGCCATGGGGCGCAACCCCAAGGCGTTCGACCGGCTCTACTGCAACATGGTCGCCGCCGGCGAGACCGGCGGCGTGCTGGACACGATTCTGCAGCGCCTGGCCGACTTCATGGAAAAGGCCCAGCGGCTGAAGCGCAAGGTCGTCGGGGCGATGATCTACCCCAGCGTGGTGATCACCTTCGCGGTGATGATCGTGGCGGGCATCATGGTGGCGGTGGTGCCGAAGTTCAAGGAGATCTTCAAGGACTTCGGCAGCGAGCTGCCGGCCCTGACGATGTTCCTGATCAACCTCTCGGAGTGGTTCGTCCACGGCAAGCCGCCGGGCATCGTGATCGTGGTGCTCTCGCCGATCGTGTTCTTCCTCATGATCAAGCTGGTCCGCAAGAGCCAGTCGGGGCGTTACGCGGTGGACCTGCTGCTGCTGAAGATCCCGATCCTGGGTAAGATCCTGGGCAAGTCGTCGATTGCCCGCTTCACCCGGACGCTGGGCACGCTGCTGGCGGCCGGCGTACCGATCCTGGAGGCGATCAACATCACCCGGGAGACCTCAGGCAACGAAGTCTACGCCCGGGCCTTGGGCAGCGTGCACGACGAGATCCGCGAGGGCGAGTCGTTCGCCAACCCGCTGCGGGCAGCCAAGATCTGCGACGGGCTGGTGATCAACATGATCGACGTCGGCGAGGAAACCGGCGACCTGGACAAGATGCTGATCAAGATCGCCGACAACTACGACGAGGAGGTCGAGACGCTGGTCGACGGCCTGGTGAGCCTGCTGGAGCCGATCATGGTCGTGGTCCTGGGCGGCATCGTGGGCTTCATCGTCATCGCCCTGTTCCTGCCGCTGGTCCACCTGATCAATGCGGTGTCCCAGGGCAGCTGAGCGGATCCGCCGGGCAGGGGGAGGGGCAGGCCCAGGGTGCCGCGCCGGAGAAGCCCGGGCCTCGCAGGTGACGCCGCCGGCGGCAGGTGGCCGCCGGATCGGGCAGGACGCCCGCCGGCCGGGTGTCGCCCTGCCGCGCTTTCAGATGCAAGGAGTGTCGTCATGCCCCGCAACAGGTGGTCTTTCCGCAGCACCGGCCGAGGTCGGGGCTTTTCGCTGGTCGAACTGCTCACCGTCGTGGGGATCATCGCCCTGCTGATCGGGATTCTCATTCCGGCCCTGAACTCCGCGCGGATCAGCGCCCGCAAGGCCACCAGCGGTCAGACCCTCAAGGCCGCGGCCGCGGGCCTGGAGATGTTCCACAAGGATTTCAACGCCTATCCCGATTCGCGCCGGCGGCTCGACCCGCTGGTCGGCATTCCGGTCAGCCAGGATGACAATCAGCCGCTCAACGGGGCCCACTGGCTGGCCCGGGCCCTGGCCGGGCACGATCTGGCGGGCATCGATGTCGGCGGCGAGTTCCTCAAGGACCGGGTCGGGGGAGGGCTGGACTGGACCAGGCCGGAGGTTCGCGACACCTACAAGGATCCCCGCAGCCGCCGCCCGCGGTACATGGACAAGAGCGAGCTGTTCAAACGCGACGTGGAGATCGGCACGGGCGGGCCGGGCACCGGGCGCTACGTGCTGATCGACGCGTTCGAGTTCCCGGTGCTGTATTACCGGGCCAACGCCCGGGCCAGGTCGTTCGCCGGCCCCGGCACGGGTCTGAACGAGCCGTACGTCTACGTCCAGTGCGACAACGGCGACATCACCGGGGCCGACGGCTGCGACATCAACGACTCGTGGAACCTCACCGGCAAGCCTCGCCGCCACGGTCTGGGGATCGCGGTGTGCATGAGCGGCGGCAATCCGGACTATGAAACGAAGGCCGACAACTGCACGACGGCCAGCCCGCCGCATCAGGGCTTTACCTTCGCCGGCTACCTCCACGATCATCGCGTGCACGAAGGCGGCGGCCAGCTCCGGCCTCTCAATCCCGAGACGTACCTGCTGATCTCGCCGGGGGCTGACGGGCTGTACGGGACGCTGGACGACGTGAAGAACTTCTGACCGGCCGGCGCAGGCTGCGCCGGGCGGCGATCAGGACGGATGGAGCGACGAATGACCGGCGGCCGGCGGTTCCAGGGCCGGTCCCGGCGGACACTTGCCGAGGCGGGAATCATGCTCAAGCAGACACGGGTGCGACGGGCCTTCTCCCTGACCGAACTGCTCGTGGTCATCGGGATCATCGCCCTGCTGGCGGCCATGGCCCTGCCGGCGCTGAGCCGGGCGCGCAACGCGGCCCGGGAGGCCTCGACGCAGGCCACGATCAACGTCATCGAACACGGCGCTGAGCAGTTCCGGCTTGACGCCCAGCTCGGCGGCGCCTATCCGCCCTCCTATTACCTCGCGCCGCCCTCCGGGCCGCCGGCGCCGGGGCCGGGGGTGATCAGCCCGCACAACAGCAACCGCACCATCGCCGTCGGCGGAGCCAGCCTGATCGTCTGGGCGACGGCCGGCGCCGACCTGCTGGGATCCCCGGGCTTCCGCGACCTTAACGGGCGCGACGGCATGCCGCCGGCCGGCCCGGTGCGCACCGCCTTCAACGGACTGGTGCCCTGGCGGGACGACACTTTCGCCGAAACCGGCAACGCGTCGGGGCTCTATTCGCTCTACCCGGCCGGCGCCGGCGCCAACGCCGGCAAGCCCATGCACCCGCGGAACTTCTTCGGCGTGGACGTCACCAAGATGAGCTTTCCCAAACGCCAGGGCGACGAGTTCATCGTACCGGCGGTGACCAACGGCCAGACGCTGCAGTCCCTGTGCTACCTGGACGCCTGGGGACAGCCCATCCTGTACTACCGGGCCAATCCGATGGCGACGGCCCTGGCTCACGACCAGCTCGGCGGCAACTGCCTGGGCATCTACAACGGCACAGACAACTGGAACATCGCGCCGGTCTCCGGCAGCAAGGTCTTCACCGGCATGGACTTCGGGGCCGGCAACAGCCACTTCTCGAACGTCAGGGAGGACAACACCGGCACGCTGGGCGACGTCGCCAACCCCAACGACTGCCGCGGATCGTTCGCCTACCGGGTCTGGGATCCGAACGTGACCGTCCGCCCCCAGCCCCAGCGGGCCGAGTCGTTCCTGCTGCTGTCGCCGGGCATCGACGGGCTGTACGGCACCGCCGACGACGTCGGGAACTTCACGATGAACGAGACCAGGAAATAGCAGGAGAGCCGTGCCAAGTGAGAAGCCTGACGTGTGAAGCCCGAGCCTCGAGCGTGCCCCTGGCAGCGGCAGATGCCCGATCGACCGCCGCAGGCGCCAGTCACCGCCGATCTCCGGCCGCCAAAGTCCGCCGGCGGGCCGCCTGCCGGCCGGTCGAACCGGCCTGCGCCGGTCGCTCGATTGCGGGACGGCACATTGCTCCGCAGGCGCCGGTCTGGCCACCCTCGCCGGGATTCACCGTCATCGAACTGCTGGTGGTCGTGGTGGTGCTGATGATCCTGATGGCCATCGCCCTGCCCATCACCGGCCGGCTGATCGACCGGGGAAAGGCCTCCAGTACGCTGGCCACCATGCAGGTGGTCGAGAACGCGATGTCGATCTTCGCCGGCGAGCGGCCGCTTTCCGGCAACCAGACCGCCCTGTGCCCCCAGGACCCCACCAGCACGATCAGCAGCCTGTTCGGCAG
>CAZSYS010000051.1:1851-18767 GCA_964611365.1 uncultured Planctomycetales bacterium | reverse complement strand
CCCTGTATCCCGAGCTGGTCGAGGCGGCCAGCGCCGACCCGGCCCGGACACCGCCGGTGCGCTTCGAGGCCCTGGAGCGGGGCTGGGTGCGGACCAGCCGCGACTTCGCCCGGCTCAACGCCGTGGCGGCCAACAGCGACCCGGCGGCGGCAACGGCCGAGAAGGGCCGGCGCTACCTCGACCTGGTCTGCGGGCGAATCACGGATTTCCTGGTTGAGCTGGCCGGCTCGCCGATCGACGCTGCGTTTCCCTATCGGGCTGTCTGAGTCCCCTTCCCTGCCGGGGTGTGTGAGCTCCGTCGGGCGGCCCCGGCGGCGGATCGGCTGGGGCTTCGGAGCCGCCGCTGCTGCGTCGGGGCCCCGCCGGTCAGGTCTCGGCGGTCCGGCGCCGGAGGTGATCCAGGGCCACCGCCAGGACGATCACTGCACCGATGATCATCTCCTGGACCCAGCTGGGCACGCCCACGTGGTCGCAGCCCACGCGCAGGAAGGCCATAATCAGCGCACCGACCAGTGTCCCGGGCACCGAGCCCTCGCCTCCGGCCAGGCTGCCGCCGCCGATGACCACGGAGGCGATCACGTCCAGCTCCGCCCCCATGGCCGTGGTCGGATCGCCGACATTCAGCCGGCAGAACTGCATCACCCCGGCCAGGCCGGTGCTCAGCCCGGCGATGGCATAGAGGATGAGCTTGACCCGTTCGACGCGGACGCCGCACAGCCGGGCGGCCGACTCGCTGGAGCCGACCGCGAAGATGTGCCGCCCGAGGGCGGTGTGTCGCAGCACCAGCCAGGCCAGGGTGGCCAGGAGCAGCATGGTCCAGACCCCCGGGGACACGATCAGCCAGGCGGGCTCCGGCTGGGACACCACCACGTAGCGACCCAGCCAGCCGGCCGGAGCGTCGATCTTCTGTTCGCCGGCGATGCCCTTGGCCAGTCCCCGGGCGATGCCCCACATGCCCAGCGTGCCGATGAACGGCACCACCTTCAGCCGGGTGATCATCAGGGCGTTGATCAGCCCGCAGGCCCCGCCGATTGACACTCCGGCCGCAGCGGCGGCCACGGGCGCCCAGCCGTACAGCAGGCACCAGGCGGTCGTCACGCCGGCCAGGGCCATGACCGAACCGACGGACAGATCGATGCCTCCGCCGATGATCACCAGGGTCATGCCCACCGCCGCGATGCCCACGGAGACGGTCTGGTTGGCCGTGGAGCGGAACGTCCGCAGGGTCAGCAGCCGGTTTTCCTGCTGGCGGATGAACGCCCAGCGGCCGGGCACTTCGGCCGGCGGGCGGCCCTCGCGCGCTGCCTGCTGGAGGGCGAAGCGGCGTTCGTCGAGTCCGGCCTTGATCTGGTGAGCGGCGGCAAAGCCGAGGATGATCAGCAGCAGCGCCAGCAGCGGGCCGAGGGTGTCGGCCCAGCGGCGCAGGCTCCATCGGCCCGCCTCCGGCGAATCGTCCCTTCCGCGGATCATGGATGGTCTCCCGCCACCGCCGCACTCATGATCGACGGGCGGTCCCATTCGGCCACCGGGCGGATGCCGACCAGCCGGCCCCGGCTCATCACCGCGATGCGGTCGCAGACGCCGATCAGTTCCGGCAGATGGGAACTGACGAAGAGAATGGCCTTGCCGGCGGCGGCCAGTTCGCCCATCAGGCGGCAGGTCTGGATCCTGGCGCCGACGTCGATGCCGCGGGTGGGTTCGTCCAGCAGCAGCACATCGGCGTCCTGGTGCAGCAGCCGGGCGAGGGCAACCTTCTGCTGGTTGCCGCCAGACAGGTGGCGGACCGGGCGGTCCGGATCGGGTGCCCGGATCTCCAGGCGGGCCATCCACCGGGCGGCGGCGCCCCGCTGGCGGCTGAGGCTGAGCCGGCCCCAGCGCGAAAGCCGCCTGAGACCCGAGAGGGTGATGTTGTCGGCGATGCTCATCGGCAGAGCCAGCCCCTCGGTTTTGCGGTCCTCGCTGACCATACCGATGCCCTGGGCGATCCGCCGGTGCGGCGGGAGGCCGGCGTCCTCGAAGAAGTGTCCCCCCACCGCCACGCGGATCCGGCCGGCACGCACCGGGTCCAGTCCAAACACGGTGCGAACCAGTTCCGTCCGGCCGGCCCCCACCAGACCGAACAGGCCGAGCACTTCGCCGCGGCGCAGCGTCAGGCCGGCATCGCAGGGCAGCAGGCGCCCGCAGAGCCCGCGCAGCTCGAGCACCGGCTCGCCCGGCTCGCGGCGCTGCCGGGGGAAGACCTCGTCGAGCCGTCGGCCGACCATCAGCTCGATCATGGTCGCGGCCGGCGTGCCGGGCACGGGACCGGTGCCGACCGTGCGGCCGTCGCGCAGAACGGTGAACCGGTCGGCCACCTGCCGGACTTCCTCGAGGAAATGCGAGATATAGACGATGCTCACGCCGCGTCCGGCCAGCCGGCGGGCGAGGGCGAAGAGGGCCTCGGCGTCGTCGCGGCCCAGCGAGCTGGTGGGCTCGTCCATGACGATAATGCGGGCCTCGGTGACCAGGGCCCGGGCGATCTCGACCAGCTGGCGGGCCCCCTGGCCCAGGCGGCGGACCGGGACGTCCGGGCCGATGTCGGGATGCCCCAGCCGTGCGAGGATCTCCCGGACTGCGGCCCGCATCCGGCGGCGGCGAAGGAATCCGGCGAACGTCCGTTCGACGCCCAGGCAGACGTTCTCCTCGACGGTGAGGTGCGCGGCGAGGTTGAGTTCCTGGTAGATCATGGCGATGCCCCGCAGGCGGGCCTCGTGCGGGCTGCGCGGGGCGTGGAGCACGCCGTCCAGGAGCATCCGGCCGGCATCCGGACGGACGGCGCCGCTGAGGACCTTCATCAGCGTGCTTTTGCCGGCGCCGTTCTCGCCGATGAGGGCATGGACTTCGCCGGGCGCGACCTGGAGGTCCACGCCGTCCAGCGCGGTGGTGGCGCCGAAGCGTTTGCGGATGCCGGACATCGTCAGTCGCGGTTCAGGCGGCACGGCGGCGGCACTCAGGGGAGGTATTCGTCGATCGGCGGCCGCAGCAGCCGCTGAACAAGCGGGTCGTGCATGTTCTCCCGGGTGACGATCCGGCTTCCGGTGTCGATCCGCGGCTGGACCGGGCGGCCGCGAAGGTGCTCGACCATGACCCGGACGGCGGTTTCCCCCATGCTCAGGGGATCCTGAAGCACCAGGCCGTGGACTTCGCCGCCCTGCAGGGCCTCGATCATGCTGCTGGAGGGGTCGAAGGCCACGACCTTGACCCGTCCGGCCCGCCCGGCGTTGCGCAAGGCGAGCACCAGGCCCCAGGCGATGGGCTCGCAGGCGCAGAAGACGCCGTCCACGTCGGGGAACCGGCTGAGCAGGTTCTCGGCCTTGGTCATGCCCGTTTCGGTGGTCGGACCGGCATACTGGTCGCAGGAGACGACCTGGATGTCCGGGCAGCATTCTGCGAGCTCCTGCATGAAGCCCTCCTCCCGCTGGGTGGTGCTGCCGGAGCCCACCTGGTAGCGCATGACGATCACGCGGCCCCGTCCGGCCAGCAGTTCGCCCATATGGCGTGCGGCCAGGCGGCCCGCGGCGGCGTTGTCGGTGGCGACGTAGCTGACGTAGTCCCGGCCGGGCTCGCCCCGCAGGTCGGAATCCATGATCACCACCGGGATGCCGGCCCGGACGGCCTCGCGGAGCGGCCGGACCAGGGCGGTCTCGTCCAGCGGGGCGATGACGATGCCGCTCACGCCGGCATTGACGAAATTCTCCACGATGGAGATCTGCTGCTCGCGGTCGTTCTCCCTGGGGGCGCCTTTCCAGAGCACGGTGACGCCCTCCAGCTCGCGCCGGGCCTTGACCGCCCCGGCGTGGATCGCCTTCCAGTACTCCAGGTTGACGGCCTTGGGGATCACCGCGATGCGAAGCGGGCCGTCGGCGGAGCGGGTTGACGGAGACGGTGCCGGGCGGGCGTCATCGCACCCGGCGCAGGCGAGGGCCAGGGTCAGCGCGATCATTCCGGCGGCGACACGTGGCGACATGGCCATCTTTCCTCACCGGGCCGGCCGGTCCCGATGCGCGACCCGCCGATGCACTTCCGGCGGCCGGGTCGTCGCCGGGCCTCAGTGAGCCTCCTGACCGAGCCCCGGCTGCAGTCGTGCCCGGACGGCCGGCTCGTTCATGTTGTCGGCCGTCGCCACGGTGCTGCCGGTGTCGATGCGGGACGGGACCGCCCGTCCGCGCAGGTGATCCACCAGCAAGCGGACCGAGGTGTAACCGATGTTCACCGGGTCCTGCAGCACCAGGCCGTCGATCTCGCGGGCCGCCAGGGCGCCGACGAGCTTCTCGGAGCTGTCGAAGCCCACGAACCGCACGCGACCCGCGCGGCCGGCGTCGCGCAGGGCCAGCAGCATGCCAAAGGTGGTCGACTCGTTGGGGCAGAAGACGCCATCCAGATCCGGGAAGCGGCCCAGCAGGCTTTCGGCCCTGGCAAAGGCGGCCTCGGAGGTCGCGCCGCCGTACTGGTCGGAGGAGACCACCTGGATGTCGGGGAATTCCTCGCGGATCGCGTCAAGGAAGCCCTGCTCGCGTTCAGCGGTGCTGACGAAGCCGACCATGCAGCGCAGCATGGCCACGCGTCCCCGGCCGCCAAGCACCTCGCCGAGCCTCCGGCCGCCGCGGCGTCCGCCGGCGTAGTTGTCGGTGGCCACGACGCCGGCGTAATCGCGGCACGGCTCGGCGGCGCCGTCCTTGAGCGGGGAATCCATGATCACCACGCTGATCCCGGCGGCGGCGGCCTGACGCACGGGGCCGGCCAGGGCCACGTTGTCGGTCGGGGCCAGGGCGATGCCGTGGACGCGGGCGTTGATGAAGTTTTCGACGATGTTGATCTGGGACTCGCGGTCGCCCTCGCGGATCGGGCCCTTCCAGGTCACGGCCACGTTCGTCAGCTCCGCGGCGGCACGTTCGGCCCCGGCCCGGATGGCTTTCCAGAACTCATGGGTGCTGCCCATCGGGACCACGGCGATCTGCAGCGGGGCGGACTCGGGAAGGGCGTCCGCGCGACGGCATTCCGCGGGCGCTGCCCCGGGTTTGGAATCCGGGGCTGTGGCCGTCGAGGCCGAGCGGTCGCTGCGGCCGGGGTCTTCGCACCCGGCCAGCAGCAGGCCCGCCAGGACCGCCGACCGGAGGCAACCGCCTTTCAGGGCCATGCTTCTTCCTTTCAGGCGGGTTTCAGCCGCCCAGTTCGCGGGCCCGGCGGAACGCGGCCACCACCGCATCGCGGATGGCGCGGTCCGCGCCGCAGGTTTCGAGATGTTCCAGCGCTGCCTGCGTGGTTCCGCCCCTGCTGGTGACTTTGCGGCGCAGCTCGGCCGGCGGCTCGCCGGTCTGGATCATCATCCGCGCCGCCCCGAGGCAGGCGGCGCGGGCCAGCCGCAGGGCCTCGGCCTCGGTCAGGCCGCAGGCAGCGCCGCCGGCCGCGACGGCCTCCACGAACGCGTAAAAATACGCCGGCCCGGAACCGGAGACCGCGGTCACGGCGTCGATCAGCGACTCGTCGGAGACCACCAGGGTCTCGCCGCCGGCATCGAAGAGGCGGCGCACCAGATCCACATCCTCCGGCGTGGCCGAGGGGCCGGGCCAGAGCCCGGACATGCCCGCCCCGACCATGATCGGCAGGTTGGGCATGACCCGCACGACCCGCGGGCGGCCGCCCAGCAGTCCGGCGACCCGGGCGGCGGATACGCCGGCCATGATGCTGACCACCAGGTGACCGGCGGTGAACAGCTCCCGGAGCTCCTGGGCCACTCCCGGGAATGCCTGGGGCTTGACGGCGATCATCACGCAGGCGCAGTCGGAGACCACCCGGGCGTTGTCGGCGGTCGTGTCGACGCCGAAGCGCCGGGTGAACAGGGTCCGCCTGTCCGGCTGCGGGTCGGAAACGAGAATCCCGGAGGCCGGCCAGAGGCCCGCCCGGAGAGCGGCGGCGACGACGGCCTCGGCCATGTGGCCGGCACCGAGCGAACCGAAGGGATGCTGGAAGGCCACGAAGCGGCACTCCGTGCAAGCAGGTGGATGGTCTTGCCGTCCGACCGGCGTGGGCCCATTTTATGGAGGCGGGGCTCTCGCGAAAAGCCCAGTCGTCGACCGTCTGATGAGCACCAGCCCCAGGCCGGAGGAAGCTCGTCAGGCCTCCGGGTCTCCTGAATCCCGGTGCGATACCGGGGCCCGTGGACCGCGAACGCGGCTCCCGCCCGGGGGCGTGTCGCCCGGAGCAGGTGAAACAGCCGGCAAAGCACGCTCAGTCCGCACCGCCTTTGGGAACTGCGCCACGGGGGTCGCCCGCCGGCCCAGGAACTCCGACCACCCCGGCCCGTTACTCTGCTGGGCACCCGGTGGCTCGGGGCGGACGTTGTCCCTGGCCAGGGATCGCGCGGCTTGAGGTGAGGTGCAGTCTCGCGGAGCTGCCGCATCGCGCAGGTCCACGGCGATATAGCGATCATGCATGCGTGGCAGCGCGGGAACAACCGGCCGGCGCAGAGCCGCGGCATGCAGCGGATGGTCGCGCGGTCGTCGGCGATACCGGCCGGGCGACCGCGGCGCGGCTCATTCAAACCGGTAGTGCTTGCGGACCGGGCTGGTGATCTTCCAGGTGCATTTCATGCCGACCGGGAAGACCACCCAGTCGCCGGCGCCGAACTGGAACTGCTCGCCGGTCTCGTTGGTCAGCGTGACCTGTCCCTCCAGGAACAGGCAGGTCTCCTTCTCTTCGTATTCCCAGGGGAATTCGCTGACTTCCTTGGTCCAGACGGGCCAGCTGCGAGCCTGGGTACGTTCCTGCTCGGTGGGTTTCCGGATCTCCGGTTTCATTGCCGGCTTCTCCCGCAGACGACTTTCGGACCGGCCCGGCGGTCCGGCCAACCCGAAAGAAGCACCGCGCCCGCAACCGGGTAGCCGCGGTTCCGGGCCTTACGCGCAGGCTTCAGCCGCCCGGGTTCGGACCGCCGTCGATCGCTCCGGCCGCGCGCAGTTGAGCACCGCGCCGAACACCGTGGCTCCGGCCACCTGAAGCAGTTCGATCGCCCGCACCGCCCGGGCTCCGCTGGTCTTGCCCGCCCGGAGCACCACGACGGTCGCGTCGCACGCCGGCCCGATGTCCGGCGCCCTGGCCGCCGCCAGGACCGGGGGCGCATCCACGACGATGTGATCATACTGGAGCGAGAGCATCTCCAGCAAGCGGCTCAGCTTGTGGTCGGGCACCGGCTGGGGCGTTTCGGCGGCGGCGCTGCCGCCGAAAGCCAGCAGATCCAGCCCGGCCACGGTCGTGGCCCGAATGGCCGCGGAGATCGGCGTGGTTCCCTCCAGCAGGTCGCGAAGTCCGGGTGCCTGGGGCGCGTCGAAGCAGCGATGAAGGGCGGGGCGCAGGTGGTTGGCATCGACCAGGAGGCTTCGGGAGCCGGTTCGCGCCAGCGCGCACGCCAGGGCCGCCGCGATGGTGGACTTGCCTTCGCTGCCCTCCGGCGAGGTGACCAGGATCACCCGGCTCTGGCCGGCTTCGTCGGTCGCCCGGAAGCCCGCCCGCACCGCCCGACAGACCTCCGCGATCTGGGGCAGGTCGGCCAGGGCGGTCGGGGTGCCGGCGCCGTGGGCCATGCGTCCGACAACGGGGATCTCGCCGAGCAGCGGCAGGTTGAGCACCGCCTCGGCGGCGTAGCGGTCGCGGATCCGGCCGTCCACGAAGTGCCACAGCAGCATGACCTTGGCTCCCAGGACGGCTCCCAGGGCCGCGCCCATGAGCAGGATCACGCCCTTGCGCGGATAGGCGGGCTCGGGGGACTCCTGCGGCCACTCGAGCACGGCGAGGTTGAGGCTGCCGACGTCCTTGCTGACGTCTGTCTCCTTCAGGCGGCTTTCCAGGGCCTCGCACAGGCGGGTCTTGCGCTGCAGGTCGGCCATGAGCATCTGGTACTCGACGGCCAGGGCGTTGTGGTCGGTCGCCAGCTGCCGTTGACGCTCGACCGCCTCGCGCAGGTCCCGCACCCGGGCGGCGGAGGCCTCGAGGCGCTGATCGGCGGCCTTGCGCAGCGCCCGGACCATCCGGGCGTCGTACTCCTCCAGCCGCTTGCGCGCCGCCTCGCACTCCGCCGCGGCCGCGACGACCGAGGGATGACGCTGAGGCGCCCTGGCCGCCAGCCGCGCGTGCCGCTGTTGAGCCTCCTGAGACGCCGCCGCCAGGGCCTGGCGGTCCGCCGTGGCCGCGGCCGGCAGAAGTGCCAGGCCCGGCGAAAGGAGGATCTCCGGGGCGGTCAGGCCCGCGGCGTCCAGGGCATCGACCGTCGCGCAGGCATTCCTGACCTGCATGTGCTCCAGCTCGGCCTGGGTCAGTTCCTCCGAGAGCCGCGCGAGCCGGTCGGTGAGCATGTTGCCCCTCTCCGGATCGAGGAACAGCACGCCGTGCTCGCGGCGGAAGTCGATCACCTTCTGCATGGCCTCGTGCAGCTCGACGTCCCGGGCCCGGCCGGCCTGTTCGAGAATGCGTGCGAACTCCGAAGCGGTCGTGCGGGCGTTGCGGCCGTGGTAGTCCAGGTAGGCTTCGACCATGAGGCGACACAGCAGCGCCGCCTCGCGGGCATTGCCGGCCGTGACCTCGATGCGGATGATCTGGGTGTTCTTGACGCAGGACACCCTGCAGGCCTTACGCAGCGCCGCCACCCGGTCGCCGGCTGCCGTGAAGAGCTTCAGGTCCGCGGCTTCGGGGCGGTCGACCACGGTTTTGAGGATCGCCGAAGTGGTCAGCAGCTCCAGCTGGGTGTTCATGTACCGCTGGCTGTCGTCGAGCATCCTGGGCTGCTCGGGAATGGGCGAGCGAAGCTGGTACTCGACATGGACGCAGGCGTGGCTGACATAGACCGGCCTGGCCAGGGTCAGCAGCAGCCAGGAGCCCGCCAGGCAGAGCAAGAAGACCACCGCCGCAACCGGCCACCGGAATCGCAGGATGCGGAGCAGGTCGCGCGGCGTCAACGTCAGCGCCGCCCCAAAGGGCGGTCGAGCGTCCGCTGGGCCTGCGGCCTCGGTCGTCTGCATGCTCTCCACCGCTCCCGCCGGTCACCGGCCTGCGCGGCGGGTTCCGGCCGCCAGGCGCGGTCCGACCACGGCGGAGTCGTCGCCGCGAGGCCTTCCGGCCGCCCGGCTGAGGATGCTTTCATAGCGGAAGGCCTCGCCCTCCGCCTCGGCCACCAGGCACCTGAGCTGCCCGCGGGCCAGGAGGCACCCGGCCAGAGCGTCAGTCGGCATCCGGGTGGCGGGGAAGCGTGTCGCGCTCACGCCCCGCAGCGTGCAGAGCACGTCGGCGACTTCCAGGCAGCGGACCAGGCCGGCCTTGGGTCCGCCGCAGGCCTCGGAGCGATGGTGGTGGCGTACCGCCGCGGCCAGTGCGTCGGGTGCTCCGTGGGCCTCGAGCAGCCGCCGGCCGAGCCGGGTGTGATCGAAGCCCAGCTGCTGGCGTTCGTGTTCCGTGAGGAAGCCGCCGCGTCCGTCCAGGGCCGCCGCCAGCGGCTCGGGGGCGTAGCGGTTCTCGATGAGCAGGCCCAGGTCGTGAAGCAGGCCGGCCAGCATGGCCGAGTCCGGATCCGCCCAGCGGGTCCGCCCCGCCAGGGCCCGGGCGCACAGCCCGGTCCACAGCATGTGCCGCCAGGCCGCCAGGGTATCCAGCGGGCCCTCCGGGCCGCACTCCTCGGCCAGGTCGTTGAGCAGCACCACCACCGCGGCGGCCCGCACCGCCTCGGGGCCAGGGCGTTCCAGCACGCGATGGAGGGCATCGGTCTGGCGGGGAAGGCAGCTTTCGTCCTCGTCGAGAATGCTGATGACCCGCCCCTGCAGATCCGGCTGGCGGGCCAGTGCCGCCCGAAGCCGCGCGACCTCGTCGGCACAGGTCATGGAACCGGCGGCGGCCAGCTCGCAGAGGCGGCAAACGGCCGGGGACTCCATGGCCCGGGCAACCAGGTCGTCGAGGTCCGGCCGGCGTCCGGCGACGGCCACGGAAGGATCCACCAAGGCCAGGCACGGACGTGCCGAAACGGCGCAGTCCGACATGATTCTTCCTCCCTCCATGCGGGCGGAGTTCAGGCGCTCCGCGCGCAACGTACCGGTGTCTTCATCGGCGTTTTTCGAGGACGGATGGAGATGAACGGCCGGTTCTGCCGCTTCGGACGCTTCTGACGGCAGCCGGCATGGGCCGTCATGCCGACCGCCGGCGGGCTGGAGGCCATTTTTATACGACCTGCACAGCCGGGAGCCGGCGATCGCGGGCCGTCCTCCGCCAAGCCACGGTCGGCCGGGGTCGATCCCGCCGGCGGGACTGTCACGACGCAACCGGCGCCGGTTCAAAGGTTTAGGCGCTTCCGGGGTCCGGCCGGCGGTTGACCGGACCGGCTCGGGCGATTAACCTTCCCTCGGCGACCCGGACGGTCGGCGGAGGCGGCGCCGGCGGCCGGGCCGGGAGGTCGCAGCCGGTGAACGACGTGATCCGCAAGTATCTGACCCGCAATGTCCTGACGCTGGTGGTGCTGGACCAGGCCGTGCTGGCGGCGGCCCTGGCGGCGGCACTGTGGATCAAGCGCCACTGGCTGTTTCCCGACCCGCTGCTGCCGGTGGCTCAGCACCTGGACCTGTTCCTGCGGCTCTGGCCCTTCCTGGCGCTTTCACTGGTGCTGGCCGGGGCTTACGACCTGCAGCTGGCCGTCCAGCGCCTGCGGCCGGTGGTGCGGCGGACGCTGAAGGGCTCGCTGGTGCTGGCCGGCGTGTGGATCGCCGGGACGTTCTACCTCAAGATGGGGGAGCTGGTCAGCTACTCGCGTGCGGTCTTCACGCTGTTTCTGGTGCTGACCACGGCCGGGCTGCTGGCCAACCGGCTGCTGCTGGCCAAGGTCAGCCGGGCATGGCGAAGTCGGCACGGCCAGTTCCGGCGGGTGCTGGTTTTCGGCGGGGAGACCTTCGGGCGCAAGATCATCCGCAACCTCGAGCAGCACGTCTTCGCGCCCTTCAAGGTGATCGGGGTGACCGGGGCGGTCGACTGGCCCGGGGTGCCGCGTCTGTCGGAGGAGCAGGCCCTGGGGATGATCCGCCAAGGCGAGGTGGACTCGATCGTGGCCGACCTGCCGTTGCGGCGGATCCGTCTGCTGTTCCGTGTCGCCCGGCTGGCCGAGCGGGAAGGCGTGCCCCTGCAGGTCACTGGCGCGATCGCCGCGGGACTCCATCTCAAGCCGAGCGTCGGGCAGATCGGCAGCGTCCCGGTGATCGAGCTGACCAGCCAGGAGATTCCGCTGAGCGGAGTGGTGCTCAAGCGCGCCATGGACCTGGTGCTGAGCCTGGCCGGCCTGGCGGTGATCTGGCCGCTGATGCTGGCCATCGCGCTGGCCGTCAAGCTGAGCTCGCGCGGTCCGGTGCTGTACCGGCAGGTGCGGGTGGGTCTCGACGGCCGGTCTTTCACCATGTTCAAGTTCCGCACCATGGGGGTGGATGCCGAGCAGGACACCGGGCCGAAGTGGGCGGAGTTCGAGGACCGGCGGGCGACCCCCGTGGGACTGTTCCTGAGGCGCTACGGGCTGGACGAGCTTCCGCAGCTGCTCAACGTGATCCGCGGCGAGATGAGCCTGGTCGGGCCGCGGCCGGAGCGGCCGGAGTTCGTCGAGCAATTCAAACCGCTGATCGATCGCTACAGTCACAAGCACTGGGTCCGCCCGGGCATCACCGGCTGGGCGCAGGTCAACGGGTGGCGCGGGCCGACCGATCTTCAGCGGCGGATCGAGCACGACATCTACTACATCGAACGCTGGTCGCTGATCCTTGACCTGCGCATCCTGACGATGACCCTCGCCCGCTGCTGCCGCGGAACCTACTGAGCGGCGGGCCGTGCTGCGGGCCTGGCTCTTGGCCGGTCGTGGCCGTCCCTGCCGGGCTCCGGCAGGATGCGACCCCTGGCCGGCCTTGGACGCGCGCATCGGCATGCGTACAGCCACCGGGTTCAGGGCGCGACGGTCGTGGCCGGACGGGATGAGGCCGCCGGCGATGAGGCCGGGGCCCGCAGATCGCCCGCGGCGGCGCGCTGCTGGGCCGACGGGATGGTAGCCAGCCGCCGTTTGAGTTCCTCGAACATCAGCACCACCGGGCGGTTCAGCTCGTCCATCCGCTGCTGCCGGCGGGGGCCGGCCTCCAGGGTCCGGGCCTCCCCGTAATCCCGGGCGTGCGACTGCTCGTGGGCCGTCCGCCGCTCCTGGACCTCGCGGAGTACGGACCAGGCTGTGGCCTGCTGGGCGGCGTCGAGCCGGTAACGGCGGGTGAAGTCGCGCAGGTACCGCTCCCAGGGGCCGATCGGATCCTCGCGCAGGGGCGGGGCCGCCCCGGCGCCGGGGGCATCGCCGCCGACCTGGATCTCTGTTCCGTCCGCCTGCCCGGTAGCTTCGCCCTCGGGGGAGCGCCGCCTGTCGCCCCAGCGACGTCGGCCGCCTGGTCCGGTCCCATCCGGCCCCTCACCGGGTGATTCATCCTGCATCGTCGGTTCGCCGGCATCTGCGGCCGATGGGTCGCCCGAGGCGCCCTGCGGCCCCCCGCGGCGCTGCCATCGCTGGCGCATGGCCTCCCGCCGCTGTTCCCACTCATCGATGCGCGCCTGGCGACGTTCCCGGCCCTGTTGCACCTGCTCGGGCGGCAGGAGCTGCTCGATCTGGCCGACGACGCGATCCGTGTTCATCAGCGGCGACTCTTCCCTCAGCGCCCGGAGGCGCGCGGCCACCTCCTCCCCGTCCGCTCCACCATCCGCCGGGCCGGCATCGGGGTTTTCACGGAGCGTCCGCATGCGCTCGAACAGCGTCCGGATCTCCTGCGCGTGCTGCTCGTAGAACGCGCGCTGCTCCTGGCGGAGTTCCTCCAGGCGGGCGCGGACCTGGGTCTGCTGATCGCCGTCCAGGGCGTAGGTTTCGGTCAGGCGGCCCATGTAGCGATCCACCATGGCATCGTAGAAGCGCTCCCGCTCCTGCGGGGTCCAGCTGCCCGGTCCCCCCCGCCAGCGCGAGGCCCGGCGCCCGCGGGTGCCGGGCGGCTCCGTGTCGGCCCGGTCGGAATCCGCCCCGGGGGCGGCCTGAACCTGCCCGGCCCCGCCGTCCCGGTCCGAGGACGGCCGACGGCCTAGCGTCTCCTGTGCAACAAGCGGTTTCTGAACCATTCCGATGGCGATCACGGCCATCAGGGCGTCGTGTCGCAAGCTCATGGCTGGCTCCTGCGGCTTCCTGAGCCGGTCGGGGCGGCTGGGCCACCGGGGTGACGGGCGTGCCCATGCTTGAGCATAAGCCGGCGAACGCCGGTGAGCCAGGTCGTCGGGGCCGGCGCGCACCCTCAGGATGAACGCGGCGGGTCAGGGTTTTGTTGCGGCCGCGTCCAGGGCCTCCAGCAGTCGGCCGGCCGCCCCGCCGGCCTGAAGATGGAACCGCCGGGCGGTCGGGCCGACGGGCTCGATCCTGACGGTCAGCCGATCGGGCGGAAGGATCTCTTCGACGCGGTCGGCCCATTCGATCAGCACGGCTCCCAGGGCGCACATTTCGTCGAACCCCAGGGCCTCCAGGTCGCGGCCGTCGTGGAGGCGGTAGCTGTCGGCGTGGTAAATCCGGAGGTTTTCTGCGCCGCCGGGCCGGGCGAGGTATTCGTTGACGATCACGAACGTCGGGCTGTTCACCGCTCGCGGATCGGGCACCCCGGCGCCGGCCGCGATGCTCCGGACCAGCGTGGTCTTGCCGGCCCCCAGGGGTCCGACCAGGGCCACGACATCCCCCCGGCGCAGGGCGGAGCCCAGGCAGCGGCCCAGGCGGTCGGTGCCGGGCGCGTCGTCCACCTCGATCATCCGTGCCGGGCCGCTCATCGTCGCAGGTGCTCGTAGCCGATCGGAGCCTGCTTCCACCGGTCGCCGCGGGCGTTGGTGACATACATCGCCGGCCGGGCCGGGTCACTGCGCGGGACCATGCGGCCCAGGGGGATCAGGCCGAGCCGCTGCCACTGCAGGCCCTCCGCGGCGGCGACCAGCAGTTCGAAATCCTCGCCGTCGCCGAGGACGTGTTCAAGCACCGGCCGGCCGTCGCGTCGAGCCGCGGCCAGGGCCGCGGGGCTGACCACGGCGGCCAGACTGTCCTCGTCGAGTTCCGCGTCGCACCCGGAGCCGCCGCACATGCGGTGCAGGTCCAGGGCCAGGCCGTCGGAGATATCCATCATGGCGTGCAGCGCCGGATCGCCGGCCAGTTTGCGGGCGAGGTCCAGGCGGGGTTCGAAATCCATGTGTTTTCCGAGGAGGCTGCCGCCGAGTTCGCCGCTGACGAACAGCATGTCGCCGGGCCGGGCCTCGGTGCGGGTCACCGGGCCGCGTGCGGCCATGGGTTCGGCCAACATGGCGACGTCGATCACCAGCCTGCCGGACCAGGCGGTCGTGTCGCCGCCGACGACCAGGCAGCCGTAGCGTTCGGCCATGGTCCCGATGCCGTCCATGATCCGGCGGATCCGGTCCGGCGCGGCGTCGGCGGGCACGGCCAGGCTGACGGTGGCGAAGCGCGGTTCGCAGGCGCAGGCGGCGCAGTCGCTCAGCGAACAGGCCGCGGCCTTGCGGCCGATCTGTTCGGGCTCGTGCTCGGCGGTGTTGAAATGCACGCCGTCCAGGAGCATGTCCGCGGTCACGGCCACCAGCGTGCCGCGGAAGCGCACCGCGGCCATGTCGTCGCCGATGCCCAGGGGCACGCGGCGGCGGTCGGCTCCGAACCGGCGCCGCAGCCATTCCACGAGGGCGTCTTCGCCGTGCTCCATGCCTTCAAGGTTACCGGCGGGGGCGGGTTTCACAAAGCCTCTGCAGGCCCGTCGGAGAGCCCCTGAATGGAGCCGCGGACCAGCCGCTCCAGCTGGCCCGGGTCGCACTGGGAGGCCTTCTGGAGCCAGAAGGACACCTGGTCCTCCCCGCGGCGGCCGTGACGGATCTGGACGTCCCGGCCGAGGGATTCGACCAGCGCCGGGGTGAACCGGCCGCGCGGGCAGCGGAACACCGCCCTGAGGGCCTGGGTGTGGCTGGTGACCAGGCAGGCCCAGGTTCCGCGGACCCGGGGGTGGGTGAGCACGACCATGACCTTGCGGTTCCAGTCCTCGCGGATGAGCGGGTCGATCTTCTTGAGCCGGCCGAGCAGTTCGACGATCAGCGAAGGGCGCCACAGCGCCCGGCCCTTGCGGCTGAGCATCTGCTGGGAGAGGTGCCAGGCGCGGCCGTTGACCTTCCAGGGCTGATGCGCGGCCACGTCCTCGGCCATGCGGCGCACGAGGCGCATGTAGGCCTTGACCGCCCGGCGGATGAACTCGGCGCCGCCGGGGGTAGCGATTTCGCGCCGGCTGTGGATCATCATGCGGATGTCGTCGGTCGACCGGCCGCTGTGCCGCACCAGCACGCGCGGGTCGCGGCCGTAGATCGGCAGTTCGTCGCAGTCGTCCAGGATCTTCAGCGGCACCAGCCGGCGGACCTCCGCGGCGCTGAAGGCCCGGACCGGCACGCGGAAGCTGACGTCCAGCAGCCAGGTGCCGGCGGTGCGGGCGTGGAAGAACCAGGGCGTCTGGGCGCCGGGCAGCTTGATCTCGACGGTGCTGCGGCTGTTGTAGTTGGTGGGCGCGAACCGGCCCCGGCCGGCCTTTTCGATCTGGTCGATGATCCACTCCAGGGCCGGGCCCTCCCAGCGGACCTTCTCGCCGCGGCGGCCCACGCGGTCGCGGGTGTGCCAGGCCCGGCCGTCGGACTCCCAGGGCATGGCGGCGTGGGCACCTCCGACGTCCTCCGGGGGCGGCTCCTCCCCGTCCGGCGTGGAGAGGGCGCAGGCCGCGGGGCGTCGTTCCGCGCGGGGGTCGCGGGCCAGGACCTCCCTGAGCATCGCCCCGGTGTGTGAGCGCGGCACGGAGGCGATCTTCTCCGGCGGCCCCTCGGCGACGATCTCTCCGCCGCCGTCGCCGCCCTCGGGGCCCAGGTCGATGACCCAGTCGGCGGTCTTGATGACGTCGGGGTTGTGTTCGACGACCACGACGGTGTTGCCCGCGTCGCACAGGCGGTGCAGCACCTCCAGCAGCCTGCGCAGGTCCTCGAAGTGCAGGCCGGTGGTCGGCTCGTCGAGGAGGTAGAGGGTCTGGCCGGTGTTGGGTCGTCCCAGCTCGGCGGCCAGCTTCACGCGCTGAGCCTCGCCGCCGGAAAGGGTGGGCGCCGCCTGTCCCAGGGCGAGGTATCCCAGCCCGACGTCGTCGAGCGTCTGCAGCATGCGCCGGATGCGCGGCTGATTCTCGAACAGCGCCAGGGCGTCGGAGATCCGCATCTCCAGCACCTCGGCGATATGCCTTCCCCGGTAGCGGACCTCGAGGGTTTCGGCCTTGTAACGGGTGCCGCCGCAGGTCTCGCAGGTGACCCAGACGTCAGGCAGGAAGTGCATCTCGATGCAGCGCTGGCCGTTGCCCTCGCAGGCCTCGCAGCGTCCGCCGGGCCGGTTGAAGCTGAAGCGGTTGGGTCCGTAGCCGCGCACTTTCGCGTCCGGCAGGCGGGCGAACAGCGTCCGGATCTCGTCGAACACGCCGGTGTAGGTCGCCGGGTTGCTGGCCGGGGTGCCGCCGATCGGCGACTGATCGACGTCGATGACCTTGTCGATGTGCCCGACGCCGCGGATCTCGTCGTGGGCCCCGGGGGTGACGCCGGCCCGATGGATGCGCCGGGCCAGGGCCTTGTACAGCACATCCTCGACCAGCGAGCTCTTGCCGCTGCCGGACACGCCGGTCACGGCCACCAGGCACCCCAGGGGGATGGTCACGTCGAGGTTGCGCAGGTTGTTGTGGCGGGCCCCGATGATCTCCAGGAAGCGTTCGCCGGGCCGGCGCCGCACCGCCGGCACGGGAATCACCTCC
>CAZSYS010000051.1:0-1841 GCA_964611365.1 uncultured Planctomycetales bacterium | reverse complement strand
GCCCGCCAGAAAGCGGCCGGTGAGCGACTCCGGGGCGTTCTCGACCGCCGACGGGGGTCCGCAGGCCACGACGCGTCCGCCCTCGCGGCCGGCGCCGGGCCCGAAGTCCAGCACGTGGTCGGCGCGCCCGATGAGCTCGCGGTCGTGCTCGACCATCAGCAGGGTGTTGCCCAGATCGCGCAGCCGGGTCAGGGCGGTCAGCAGCCGGGCGGTGTCGCGGGGATGCAGGCCGATGGTGGGTTCGTCGAGCACGTAGAGCACGCCGGTCAGGCCGCTGCCGATCTGGGAGGCCAGGCGGATGCGCTGCGATTCGCCGCCGGAGAGCGTCGGTGCGGCGCGGTGCAGGCTCACGTAGTCCAGTCCGACATCCACCAGGAACCGCAGCCGGTTGCGGATCTCCAGCAGCACTTCGCCGGCCACCCTGCGTCCGCGCGGGTCGAGGCGCAGGGCGTCGAAGAAGCGGGCCGCCTCCCCCAGCGGCATGCGGCACACCTCGACGATCGTCCGTCCGCCGACCCGCACGGCCGCGGACTCCTCGCGCAGCCGTCCGCCGCCGCATTTCGGGCAGGGCACCTCGGTGGTCAGGTGGCTCAGCCGGCTGCGGTACTGGCCGCTGGAGCGGGCGGCCTCCTCGATGGCCGGGTAGAAGCCGCGCCACTGGAAGCGCAGCCCGTCGCGCCGCGCGAACCAGTGGACTCCGGTGCCGTAGAGGATCGCATGGCGGGCGGCCTCGGGCAGGTCGGTCCACGGGGCGTCCAGGCTGATGCCCAGGTGGTCCGCGATGCCGGCGAGCATCTCCTGAAGAACGGGGTTTTCGTCGAGGCGTTCCCAGCCGGCCACCGCCCCCCCGCGGATCGACTTTCTGGGATGCGGCACGATCAGATCCGGTCCGGCCCCCGGCCGGGTGCCCAGGCCCTGGCAGTCCTCGCACCAGCCCAGGCGGGTATTGAAGGAGAAATGGTGCGGGGTGAGCTCCTCGAAGCTCGTGCCGCATCCCGGGCAGGATCGCCGCTGCGAGAAGCGGAGTTCCGGCCCGTCCTGGACGGCCAGCGTCATCTGTCCGTCGCCGATGGCCAGGGCGGTTTCGACACTGTCGGCCAGGCGGGCCCGCTGGCCCGGACGGACGACTACGCGATCGACCACCAGTTCGACGCCGTGCCCCGCGCGGTCGTCCAGGGGCGGCGCGGCCTCCAGCTCATGCACCTGTCCGTCGATGCGGGCACGGGCAAAGCCGTTGGCCCGCTGGCGGGCCAGCAGGTCGGCCCAGGTCTCGTGGCCGGCGCGCCGGATCGGAGCCAGGATCAGCGCCCGGGAGCCCTCGGGCAGGGCGGCGATGCGCCCGACGATCTCGTCGGCGGTCTGGGCGCCGACCGGCACGGCGCAGCGCGGACAGCAGGGCGTGCCGACCCGGGCCCACAGCACCCGCATGTAGTCGTAGATCTCGGTGACCGTGCCGACGGTCGATCGCGGCGACCGGCCGGGGGCCTTCTGCTCGATGCTGATCGCCGGCGAGAGCCCCTCGACCCGTTCGACGGCCGGCTTGGCCACCTGGCCCAGGAACTGGCGGGCATAGGCGCTGAGCGACTCGACGTAGCGGCGCTGGCCCTCGGCATAGACCGTGTCCAGGGCGAAGCTGCTCTTGCCGCTGCCGGACAGGCCGGTGCAGACGGTCATCCGGCCGCGGGGGAAGGAGACGGTGATGTCCTTGAGGTTGTGCTGGCGGGCCCCGACGACGCGGACCTCGGTCGCCTCGGCCGGAGCCGGGGCCGCGATCGCCGGCCGTCGGGCCGCAGCCGGCCGCCTGCGCGACAGGCCCCGGGCCTCGCGCAGCGCGCGGCCGG
>CAZSYS010000050.1:0-18942 GCA_964611365.1 uncultured Planctomycetales bacterium | reverse complement strand
TCATCCTGACACCTTTTTTGTGGTCCCTGCCGGCGGTCGAGGGCGGTGTGGTGTGCGACCCCTTTCGGGGACGGGAGGCACGTTCCGCCGTCGTCCCTGTGTCTGGCGACCGGCGAAACGCTCCTGGGGGAACGGGAGCCACATCATCGGCTCCCGGCCGTCGGCGGCCAAACCGGGACGCCCCTGCGGGGATGGCAGCAGCCGCCCGGCGAGCCATGGCGGGCGGTGTGCCGCACCGGCCGGGCTTCCGGCCACAGCCCGAGGGCGGCCTGAGGGCGGACCGACTGGCGGTCCTGGGCGTGCCAGGCGCGTTTTGGGGTCCGCAGATGCGCGACGGGCGCGATCTCCGTGCGGCGTGAAGGTCTACAGTCCCAGCTTTTCGGCCAGGAAGTCGACGACGCGTGACTTGTCGATGCGGGTCTGGGCCCCGGTGTCGCGGTCGCGGACCGTGACCGTGCCGTCCTCCTTGGTCTGGCCGTCGATGGTGAAGCAGTAGGGGGTGCCGGCCTCGTCCATCCGGGCGTAGCGTTTTCCGATGGAGGCCTTGGCGTCGTACTGGGCCGGCCAGCGTTTCCGGACCGCCCGGTAGATCGGCTCGGCGATCTCCGGCAGGCCGTCCTTGTTGACCAGGGGGAAGACCGCGGCCTTGATCGGTGCGAGCCGGGGGTGGAAGCGCATCAGCTCGGGGCTGGGGCGCGACTCGTCCACCGTGTAGGCCTCGCAGATGAACGCCAGCGTACCCCGGTCGGCTCCGGCCGACGGCTCGATGACGTGGGGGATGAATCGTTCCTTGCGTTCGTCGTCATAGTAGGTCAGGTCGCGGCCGCTGCCCTTGTACTTCGGACGCCCCTGCTCATCGAGGTCCGGCACCAGCTTTCCGTCGCGGGCTACGAGCTTGCCCTCCATGTGGCTGCGGAGGTCGAAATCGCCGCGGTGGGCGACGCCCTCCAGTTCGCCGAAGTCGCCCTCGGCCAGGAAGGGGAAGGCGTACTCGATGTCCGAGGTGCCGCAGGAGTAGTGGCTCAGTTCGTCCCGGCCGTGCTCGCGGAGCCGCAGCTTGCTGCTGGTCAGCCCCAGCCCGGTATACCAGCTCAGCCGCGCGTCGCGCCAGTACTCGTACCAGCGGGCCGACTCGCTCGGGTGGCAGAAGAACTCGATCTCCATCTGCTCGAACTCGCGCGAGCGGAAGGTGAAGTTGCGCGGCGTGATCTCGTTGCGGAAGCTCTTGCCGATCTGGGCGATGCCGAACGGAATCCGGACCCGGGTGGAGTCGCAGACGTTCTTGAAGTTGACGAAGATGCCCTGGGCGGTCTCGGGGCGCAGGAACACCCGGTTCTCCTCGTCCTTGACGGCCCCGGCGTAGCTTTCGAACATGAGGTTGAACTCGCGGGGCTCGGTCAGGTCGCACTTGTCGTGCTCGCCGGGGTGTTTGCTGGGCTTCATCGGGCACTGCATGTCCTTGAGCTGGTCGGCGCGGAACCGGGCCTTGCACGCCCGGCAGTCGACCATCATGTCGCAGAACAGGTCGTAGTGCCCGCTGCACTTCCAGACCTGCGGGTGCATGATGATGGAGCAGTCCAGCCCGACCATGTCCTCGCGGGCGTGAACCATGTCCTTCCACCAGGCTTCCTTGAGGTTGCGCTTCAGCTCGACGCCCAGGGGGCCGTAGTCCCAGAAGCCGTTGATGCCGCCGTAGATCTCGCTGCTGGGGAAAATGAATCCGCGACGCTTGCACAGCGCCACGATCCGCTCCATCACGCTGCCGCTCGATGCCGCCATGTCGCTCCTCGATGTCCGGACCGCCGGTGCCTGGGCCGGCGTGCCCTTTCCGGGCGCCGGGTCGGGCAGTATAACCCGCCCCCGCCGGCCGCCCAAACCGCCGGCGGGCCCCGGAAAAGGTGTCAGGATGTCTTTCCGGCGACGCAAGAATCGTCCTGACACGAACGGCACTGCCGTCGCAAGTCCTTTTTGGATTTGCGGTTATGTTTGTGTGAGTTTCTCCCGCAGCTGCGGCCGAGGTCGCTGCATCAGGGGGTAGTGGTGTCGCCGCCGCCTGAGGACGCGGGGCTCGATCCGTCCGGGGCGGTTGGCCACCTGGTTGGCGGCGATCCGCACGGCAGTGCCATTCCATCCTCACACCTTTTCCCCGGGGCCTACTCGCTGACGACGTCGATGGCCGCCCAGAAGGCCGAGTCGGGGCCGCCCTCGTCGGGGGCGTTGAGCAGCTCCAGGCGGATGGTTCGGCCGGCCAGGTCGGAGAGATCGACCTCGGCGTTCATCCAGGTGTCTGCAGCGGTCTCGGCGTTGACCGGCCGGCTAAGCCTTTCCTGGCCGTCGGCCAGAACCTTGAGGGTCCAGTCGCCGTCCCGGTGCCGGCCGACCAGGAGGCGCAGGACGGTCTTCTTCCCGGCGGGCACGGCCAGCTCGCGGCAGACCCTGCAGGCCTTTTTCGCGTGCTCCGGGTGGGTCATGAAGACGTTCTTGCGGCCGTTGTGTTCGGGATAGATCCCGACGTTCATGTTGATCGCATACTCCCGCAGGTCCCATCCGGGGGCGAACTGCATGAAGGCCCGCCGCGGGCTGACCTCGGTGATCCGGGCCATTTCCTCCTGGCTGAAGCGGCTGCCGGCGACCGGGCCGGGGTCCCAGCTGAGTTCCGGCCGGCCCGGCCTGGGGGTCTGGACCGGAATGACCATCACCTCTTCGCCGGAGGCGTCCTTCTCGATCCGCCCGCCGGCCCGCACCACCGCCTGGCGGGCGAGCTTCTCGCACACCTCCATCAGCCGCGGGATGTCGTAGGCCGTAAACAGGAACTCCCGCTGCAGATCCAGCTCGCGCGTGAACCGCTCCGGCAGGGCCGCGTACCCCAGGGTGGCGAACAGAACGCCCGCGGCGTTGGAGGGATTGCAGTCGGAGTCCTGCCCGCTGCGCGTGGAGATGATGATCGTCCGGTCGGGATCGCCCTCGCCGTACAGCAGCCCCATCAGGATGTACGCCCCGTTGATCTTGACGTCGATCCCGCCGTTGGAGGCCTTCTGGTATTCGGGATCCTCGCGGTACTTCTTCTGCGCCTTCCGCCAGGTGGCCTCCCAGTCCCGGGGATTCTCCCGGTACCAGGCCAGCATGTCGCGGACCATTTCGGCGTACTGGCTTCCGGCGGGAATGCACCGCAGCCCGGCCTCGATGACCCTGATGCGGTCGCTCTCAAAGAAGGCCTCGGCGTACATTCCGCCGACGAACTGCCCGCCGTAGACGCCGTCGCCGTAGTTCATCAGCCGGCCGAACTTCCCGCCCAGCTCGATGACCGTGTTGGGCAGGCCCGGAGAGATCAGGCCCGAGTAATCGGCTTCGATCTGGTAGTCGATGTCGTTGGGGCAGCGGTTGAAGCGCGGGTGGCTGTAGTCCGGCGGGGCGATCCCCTCCCGCAGGTTGGTCCGCCCGGCGTTGTTCGCGCACCAGAGGGGGTACCTGCTGTTGGCGAAATCGATGCCCGCCTGGCGGATGTCGACGTCGAGCCCGTACTGTTCGAGGGTGCGCAGGAACGTCATTTCGACGTACAGGTCGTCCTGCTCGAAGGCGTGGTTGATCATCTCCGGGGTCCAGGCGGGCATGTCCTTCTCGGGGATGATCGCGTCCTTCCACTTGAACTCCGTCGGCCCGCCCCAGCTCACGCCGGCGATCTGGCCGATCCATCCGGCCTTCATCCGGTCGCGGTAGGTGCTCACCGGAAGGCGGCGCATCTGCAGTTCGGAGGGCGTGCAGGCCGCGGGAAACAGGGTCGTCAGGACCGCCGCCGGCACGAGGAAGCGCCGAACGGCGTGCAGCGGGCGGTTGCGGGTCATGGGCGTGGCTCCTTGGGTCGGGACCTCATCATTCAGACGGCGGGACGGCGACCGCCGTCGGCCCCGGCAGCATACCGGCCCGGCGGCGACCATGCCAGCACGCATGCCGGCACAGCCTGCCGGCTCAGCGCCCGAAGCACACCAGCCGGCGGCCCAGGACCTCCCGGCCGCAGGTCAGCGTGAGGTCGAATGTCCGCGGACCGGCCAGACCGCAGCGGGCGGCGGTTCCGGTCGCGGCCTCCATTTCTGCGGGAGGCACGTTCGGCGTCTTGTAGAACACCGCCCGCCCCCCGGACGCAAGCAGCGGCGCGATCCGCGGCAGCAGCTCCGGCATCGCCCCCACGGCCCGGATCAGCACCAGGTCGAAAGCCGCCGGGCGCTGTGCCTTCAGCCGTTCGGCCCGGGCGTGGAGGGCAGTCAGGTTTGACAGCCCGAGGGTCGCAGCCGCCGCCTCCAGAAAGCGGGTTTTTTTGCCGGTGCCGTCGATGGCGGTCAGAGACCAGGCCGGGCAGACCACCGCCAGCGGCACGGCGGGAAAGCCCGCGCCCGTGCCCACGTCCAGCACCGCCAGCGGCTCGCCCGGATCGACCCACGGTGCCGCCAGCAGGCTCAGGGAATCGGCATAATGCCTGACGGCCGCGTCCGCCGGCGCGGTGATCCGCGTGAGATTCAGGTGCCGGTTGGCCTCGGCGACCAGCACGTGATGCCGGTACATCCGCTCCATCTGGTCCGGTCCCGGCCCGATGCCCAGGCCGGCCGCAGCCGCCAGCAGCGCGTCCCGGAAGACGCTTCGATCATCGGCGGAACCGGCCGGCTCGCTCATGGGGCGCATGATAAGCCCTCCGGCCGACCGGTGGCCACAGGCGCCTTGAAGGGCCCGGCGGCGCCGGTTAGGCTTGAGCCGTTCCGCGCCGCGGGCCCGGAAAACGCCTGGAACCAGCATGAGGACCGCCGACTTTGCCCGAGATCGCCGCCTTCCGCGCCGTGCGTTACCGCCCCGACCGCTTCGGGGGCGACTGGTCCGCCCTGATCGCACCGCCCTATGACGTGCTCAGCGCCGCGGACAAGGCTTGCCTGCTGCGGCGCTGCGACCGCAACATCGTCGCGATCGACCTGCCCCACGTGCCGCCGGAATCGGCCGGCCCCGACGAGGTGTACCGGGCGGCCGACGGACTGCTGCGACGCTGGCTGGCCGACGGCACGCTGCAGCAGGACGACCGGCCGGCCATCTACGTCTACCACCAGGAATACGCCCATGCCGGGCGGACCTACCTGCGGCGCAAGTTCTTCGCCCGGATGCGGCTGGAGCCCTTCGGCGCCGGCACGGTCTTTCCGCACGAGCAGACCTTCGGCGGCCCGAAGGAGGACCGGCTCAAGCTGATGCAGGCCACCCGCTGCCAGCTCTCGGCGGTCTTCGGCCTCTACAGCGACCCGGTCGGGGAGGTCAGCGGCCTGCTCGGGGTGGCCGGACATGCCCCGGACGTCACCGCCGTCGCCGACGGGGTGGTCAACCGCCTGTGGGCCCTGACCGCTCCGGCGGTGATCGAGGCCGTCGCCCGGGCGATGCGCGACCGGCCGGTCTACATCGCCGACGGCCACCACCGCTACGGCACCGCGCTGATGTACCGCGACATGCTGGCCGGGCAGAGGGGCTCTCTGCCGCCGGATGATCCGGCGCAGTTCGTCCTGGTCGGGTTCTGCGCCATGGAGGATCCCGGGGCGATCATCCTTCCGACGCACCGGGTCATCAGCGACTTCGGCGACGTGCCGCCGGCCCGGGTGCTGGAGGCGCTGAGGCACGGCGTCGCGCTGGAGCCCCTGCCGGTGAGCCCCGAGGACGCAGACCGCATTCTTCCCCCGGATTCGCCGCACGACCTGGCGGTGTACGTCGCCGCCGGGAACGCTTTGTACGGCGGTCGTTTCACGCAGCGCGGGATGATGGACCGCCTGGCGGCGGAGATGAGCCCGGCCTGGCGGCAGCTGGACGTGGCCTACATCCACCGCGTGCTGATCGACCACTTCGTGCGTCAGGCCCTGGACGGCCGGGCGTGCCGGACGCAGTACTGCAAGGTCACCGCGGACACGATCCCGCTGGCCCGGTCGACCGGCGGCGTGGCCCTGTTCTGCAAGGCCTGCACGGTCGGGCAGCTCAAGGCGGTCAGCGACGCCGGCGACCTGATGCCTCAGAAGAGTACGTTTTTCTATCCGAAACTGGCCACCGGTCTGGTGGTCTGCCCGCTGGAGGCGTAGCCCGGCCGGCGAGCACCCGAGATCGGCGAGGAGGCGAGAAGATGACCGGCACGTGGCGATCGGGAGTATCCCTGGCGGCGGGGGCGACGGTTTGTGCGGCGCTGGCGGGGCTGGCGGGGGCCGTCGGCACCGAGGCCGGGGGAAAGGAGCGCGAGGCGATGAGCGAGACCCGGATCCGGCAGGTGCTGGAGGATATCCACGCCCACCAGAGCCGCGGCATGATGAACGTCCCGCCGGACGACGGGCGGCTGCTGCGGGTGCTGGTCGAGGCCGCCGACGCCCGGCACGTGGTGGAGATCGGCACCTCCAACGGCTACTCGGGGCTGTGGATCTGCCTGGCCCTGCAGCGCACCGGGGGCCGGCTGACCACTCACGAGATCGACCCCGGCCGTGCGGGTCTGGCCCGCGAGAACTTTCGCCGCGCCGGCGTGCAGGACATCGTCACGCTCGTCGAGGGCGACGCCCACCAGGAGGTGCTCAAGCTCAAAGGCCCGATCGACGTGGTCTTCATCGACGCCGACAAGGCCGGCTACATCGACTACCTCCGCAAGCTGCTGCCGCTGGTGCGGCCGGGGGGGCTGATCCTGGCCCACAACACCACCAGTTCGGCCCGGGAAGTGGCCGACTACGTGCAGGCCGTGACCACCGATCCGGATCTGGAAACCGTTTTCTGGACCTCCAACGACCGGGGCATGGGGGTGACGCTGAAGAAGCGCGGCCCGAGGCCGGAAACCGCGGCCGAGGGGGATCGGCGCTGACGCTGCGGTCCACCGGCTGCGCGGGGCCCGGCCGTCCACCTGCGCCACTCGTCGGCGCTGGAGGAGCGCGGTCGCCGCCCGCCCCGGGTCCGGCCTTCGGCGGCTGCCCGGCCGGAAGACCGGGGATCTGAGATTCATCCGGCCCCGCGGAGCGTGAAGCATGGGCGTGGAGCCCCTCGAAACGGCGGCTTCCCCCTCGATCGCCCGCCGCGCCCCGGCGGCCGGCTGGCCGCCTGGGGTTGCGGTGTTGTGGCTGTGGCTGCGGGCGCGCAGCGCGGCCCGGCGATTGGTGGGCCTGCCTCTGTGGCAGGCCTGGTGCGTGCACCTCCTGGCCGGCCTGGCGGCATTCGTCGTTTTCACCCTGTTGATCGACGAAATGGAGGGCAGGCTGCCCGGCGACACCGTGGCTGAGATCCTCAAGGCGTTCGTGGAGGACGTACCCTTCAGCCGCGGGGCCGCGGTCATGGCCGCCGTCACCGTCGCCAGCCTCGAACTGGGTTACCTGCTCCTGGCGGGGCTGGTGATGCCCTGGGGCGCCGCCGACGAAGCACTGCGCCGCAGCTTCGCCCACGCCCTGCGTTTCACCTGGCTGCACACCACGCACGTGGCGCTGGTCGTCTTTCTGGTCTGCTGCCTGATCCTTATGACGGACAGGTCGGCATCGCCTGGGTGGGCGGCCAGCTGGCTCTGCTGCGCCGGGGTCCTCTGGCTGATGTGGTCGCTGCTGCGCGCCGTCGGCACGCCGCGCGCGGTTGCGCCGGTCGCCCGTCCGCCGACCTGCGAGTTCTGCGGCTACAACCTGACCGCCACGCCCCTGGAGGGTCGGTGCCCGGAGTGCGGCGAGCCGGCGGCCCGGTCGCTGGGCCCCGATGTGCGGCCGGGGGCGCCCTGGGAGCACCGGCGTGAGCTGGGCACGGGGCGCGCGTACCGTCGCACGGCCATCCAGGCCGTGTTCGCCCCCGGTTCGCTGGGGCGTTCGATCCGGGTGGCCGACGCACCGGCCGACTGGCGGTGCTTCTTCCCGCGGCACCTGCCGGCCGTGCTGCTGCTGGGCGGGGCGGGCTTCGTTGCCTGCTTTATTATTGACACCGGCATGAGCCCATTCGCCGCCGACGAATGGGTGGTGGTTCTCTTGTGGCAGATGGCCCCGGTTCTGGGCACGCTCAGCGTCGCCGCGGTTGCAGGGGCCCAGCTTCTGGCCGCCGCCGTGGCGGGCCTGGGGCTTTCGTGGCTGAACCGGCGCAACCTCCTGCCGGCGGCGATGCAGGCGGCGGCGTACCTGGGGGGGTATGCGACCGCAGCGGCGGCGTTCGGCTCGGCAGCGGCGACGGCGTTCTGCTTCATCGGCGAGCACGATCTGATCCGGCCGCTGACGGAGGCGCTGGGCCTCGACGAGGCTGAAACCCTGTTGCTGGCGTGGTTCGGGCTGATGGGCGCCTGGCTGTGCGGCGGGCTGTATCTGACCTGGCGGATCACCGCGGCGGCGCGATTCGCGAACCGCCGACCGCCGGCGCCGTTGCCCGCCTGGCATCCGGAGGACCTGCGATGATTCGGGATCCCGGGGAAGTCGCGCGTCGAGCGAAAGATCTTCAGGAGGAGAACTGGCGGTTCCGAACCTACCTGAAGATGCTGCGGCATCGCGGTCGGGTGAACTCCCTTGCCCGCCGCTTCGGCGAGGAGGCCGCCGCCCGGATGGACTGCACCGCCTGTGCGGCCTGCTGCCGGGATAACAGCATCCCGCTGAGCGTCGAGGAGATCGAGCGACTGGCCGCGGCCGTGGGCATGGAACCGGAGGCCTTCGCCCGACGATATCTGACCACCAGTGTGCATGACGGCCGGCCGGCCATCGATGCCGTGCCCTGCCCATTTCTGGAGGGCAATCTCTGCACGGTCTACGAAGCCCGCCCGGACGCCTGCCGGGGCTATCCCTACATCGGCGGGGACGTGGCCAGCCGGACGCTGGCGATCCTGGAGCGGGCCGAAACCTGCCCGATCGTCTTTGACATGCTCGAGCGGCTCAAGGACGCCCTCGGATTCCGGCGGTTGAGCCGATGAGCGGGCCGGGCACCGGTCCGCGGCACCGGATGCGCCGCCGCCCGCCGGTTCAGGCACTTGCCTGTCGCGGCCGGGCTGTCTTATGCTGATCCGGCCCGAAACCGGGCCGCGGGCCTGCCCGGTCGTGGTTCCCGGAGCGCCGGCCATGATTGCCGCACCGATTCCGATCGACGAAGCCGAGCGCATCGCCGACCTGCGGGCCCTGGAAATCCTCGATACGCCGCCGGAGGAGCGGTTCGACGGTCTGGTGCGCCTGGCGTCGCGTCTGTTTGACGTCCCGATCGCCTACCTCGCCCTGGTGGACGCCGACCGGCAGTGGTTCAAGGCCCGCTGCGGGCTGACGGCCGCGCAGACGCCGCGCGACGTGTCCTTCTGCGGGCACGCCGTGGCCGGCCGGGGCCCCTTCATCGTGCCGGACGCCGCGCGCGACGAGCGATTCCACGACAATCCCTTCGTGACCGGCGAGCCGAACATCCGTTTTTACGCCGGCATCCCGCTGGCCGGTCCGGCCGGACACAATGTCGGCACCTTCTGCATCGCCGGCCCGGCTCCGCGCCACCTGGACGACGCCGAGCTGGGCATGCTGCGCGAGCTGGCCGCCCTGGCCCAGGCCCAGCTCAACATGCTCGACGTGATCCGGGCCCAGCGGGAGCTGATCCGCACGAAGAATGAGCTGCTGGCCGTCAAGGCTCAGCTCGACCAGGAGCTGGCCGAGGCCGCCGAGTACGTCGGTTCGCTGCTGCCGCCGAGAATGGACGGGCCGGTGCGCACCGACTGGCGTTTCATCTGCAGCTCGCGGCTGGGGGGCGACCTGTTCGGCTATCACTGGCTGGACGCGGACCGGCTGGCGATCTACCTGTTCGACGTGTCGGGCCACGGCGTGGGGGCGGCGCTGATGTCGGCCTCGGTGCACAGCATGCTGCGCCGCAAGTCCCCGACCGACGCCGTGCCGGAGGAGCCGGCCGAGGTGCTGGCGGCCCTGAACCGCGCCTTCCCGATGGACGAGAACAACAACAAGTTCGTGTCCGTCTGGTACGGCGTCTATCACCTCGGCAGCCGGCTGATCCGCTACGCCGGCGCCGGCCATCCGCCGGCGATCGTGTTCAGCCCGGGCGAAACCTCGCCGATGGTCCTGGCGGCCTCGAACCTGCTCATCGGCATCGATCCCCAGGCCCGCTACACCTCCGCCGAGCGCGTGCTGGCCCCCGGCAGCCGGCTGTACGTCTTCAGCGACGGGGTTTTCGAGATCCAGCGGCCCGACGGCACGATGCTGGCCTTCGAGGAACTCATCGATCTGCTGGCCCAGGAGGCCCGGGCCGAGGGCTCGCGGGTCGAGCGCGTCCTGCAGCGGATCTGCGACATCCGCGGATCCTCCCAGCTGGCCGACGACTTCTCCCTGCTGGAAGCCGAGCTGCCCTGAACGCCCGCCAGGTCAGGCCGGCGCGGCCGTCGGGCCGGCCGTGGCCCTGCGGCAGAGGTCCGCCAGCCGTTCCAGGTGGCCGCGGAGCGTCTCCAGGTCCTGCCGGGCCCGGGCTCCGCCTTCCAGCACGGCCGCCGCGTCGGTAATCGAGGGGAAGCCGTAGCCGCCGGCCGAGCCCTTGAGCTGGTGGGTCAGCCGGGCCAGGGCGGCCAGATCCTCACGGTCCAGGGCATGGGCGATGGCTTCCACCCGCCGCGGCAGCTCGGCGACGAAGTCCCGCACCAGCCCGGCCATGTCGGCATCGTCGGCCATGGTGCTCAGCAGCGGAACCGGCGGCGCAGGCGGCGGCTCGCAGGGCCGGTCGACGGCCAGGTGGCGGGCCACGGTATCCAGCAGCAGGGCCTGGTCGATCGGCTTGGTGGCGTAGTCGTCGCAGCCGGCCTGGATGCATTTCTCGCGGTCCCCGGCCATGGCGTGGGCGGTCAGGGCGATGATCGGCCGCCGGTAACCGGCCTGCCGCAGCTGGCCGGTGGCGCCGTAGCCGTCCAGCACCGGCATCTGCATGTCCATGAGAATGAGGTCGAACGGGCGGGAGGTCTTCTCGGCCTCCAGGGCCGCCTCGACGGCCATCCGGCCGTTCTCGGCCACGGTGACCTCGGCCCCGGCGCGCCGCAGGAGGAATGAGATCAGCCGCTGGTTGTCCGGCCCGTCCTCGGCCAGCAGGATCCGGCCGTCGACATGGATCCTCGGAGCCGCCGCGGCGGGGGTCGGCTGCGGCTGCTGCTCGATCATTCCCAGGTCGGGCACGGCGATCCGGGCAATGCCTTCCAGCGGGCCGGTCTCCACCACCACGGCGAAGGTGCTGCCTTCGCCGGGCCGGCTGCGGACCGCGATCGTGCCGCCCAGCATCTCCGCCAGGCGCAGGCTGATCGACAGACCCAGACCGGTGCCGCCAAACTGACGCTTCATTGAGCTGTCCGCCTGGCTGAACGGACGGAACAGGCCGGCCATCTGCTCGGCGCTCATCCCGATGCCGGTGTCGGTCACGTCGAAGCGCAGGTAGCAGGCGCCGGGCTGAGGCGTCCAGCCGGCGGTCTTGACCTCCATGCCTTCTTCCTTGGCGAATACGGTCGCCGGCGCCCCTGCGCCGGGCGCCTCGACCACCCGGGCGGTCAGGCGGACCTCGCCGGTCTCGGTGAACTTGATGGCGTTGCCCATCAGGTTGATCAGCACCTGGCGCAGGCGGGTGGGGTCGCTCCGGACGGTTTCGGGCATCGGCCCCTCCAGGCCGGCGTGAAAGGCGATGGATTTGGCCTCGGCCCGGACCCGCATCAGTGACTTGACCTCCGCCACGATCCCCACCGGCGAGACCCGGCTCAGTTCCATGGCCATCTTGCCGGCCTCGATCTTGGAGAGGTCCAGGATGTCGTTGATGATCTGAAGCAGGTGTTCGCCGTTGCGTTTGATGATGCCGAGCTTCTCCTGCTGGCTGCGGCCGTAGCTCTCCTGGATGAGCACGTCGGTGTAGCCGAGGATGGCGGTCATCGGCGTGCGGATCTCGTGGCTCATGTTGGCCAGGAACTCGCTCTTGGTCCGGCTGGCGGCCTCGGCGGCGGCGCAGGCCCGCTCCAGGTCGTCGGCCATGTTGAGCGAGGCGAGCCGGGCCGCTTCGAGCTCGGAGGCCCGGCGGGCGAGCTCCTGGTTGACGTACTGGACCACGTCGCGCGACCGCACCAGGTCGGTAACGTCGAAGATGGTCAGCATCAGGCCTTCGAAGCCGCCGCCTTCGCGGATCGGCTGAACGCGCAGGACGACCTCGGCCTCGCCCATCCTGCGCTGGACGGTCGCACCGCGGGCCTGCGGGTCGGCGCGGAACCGGGCCAGCTGTTCCTCCAGCCGTTCCTCGGCCAGGCTCTCTGCCAGTTCCCAGACCGGTCGCGCGTAGAGCCGGGAAGGGTCGATGCCCAGAAAGGCGGCGAACCGCTCATTGGCCTCGATGATCCGACCCTGGCCGTCGGTCAGGGCGACGCCCTCCTCCATGGAGGAGATGATCGCCCGCAGCCGGCTGCTCTCGCGGAGGGCGACAAGCTGGGCCTGGCGGCTGGCGGTCACGTCCCGCAGGCTGGCCTGGACGACCGGCCGGCCGTCGATCGTCACCGCCTGCAGCAGCAGTTCGCCATCGAAGGGGGTGCCGTCGCCGCGCGCCATTCGACAATAAAACGCATCAGGCCGCTCGAGCGCGGCCTCGACCTGCTCCCGGATCATGGCCGCCCAGTCCCGGCCTTCAGCCGGATCGACGAAAGCGAATTGCCACAACGGCCGGCCGAGAATGCTCTCCCGGGGAAGACCGAGCAGCTCGCAGGCCCGCTGGTTGCAGTCGATGCAGGTATCGGTCAGCAGGAAGAAGCCTTCCGTGGAGGCGTCGAACAGCCGACGGTACTTCAGCTCGCTTTCCCTCAGGCGGGCGTTCATCCGCTCGGCCCGCTCCAGGGACCGCCGGGCCGCCCGGCGGGATGCCAGTGCCGCGTGGATCAGCGCCGCCATCACCAGACCGGCGACGCCGGCGGCCACCGCGGGCGGATGCAGGCCCAGGACACGCCTGGGGGGCTCGGCCGCGACTCTCAGCAGCCAGCGACTGGCTCCGATCCGCAGCGGCACCTGCGCCAGCAGGCTTCCCCCGGCCGACCGGGAAAGCTGCGGGCGGTCCGTGTCCGCACGCTGCCGGTCCTGACCGTCTACCAGGCCGGCAAAGTCCAGCCCCTCGGTCCGCAGCCTCGAAGCGGAGCCGTCGCCCCCCGGCGCCTGAACCTGTGCCGGGTCGAGCAGGGCAAAGACCCAGCCCCGGGCGCCCGGCGAATCCGCCACCGGCGCGGCCGACCGGCCGGCCGGTGAACCGACGGGGGTCATCATCAGCAGCCTGGAGGCCCCGCCTCCGGTCGATGCCGCATCGTCCAGCGGGACCATTAACGGATCGCCGGTCCGCCAGGCCGCCTCGGCCGCTTTCCGCCACCGCGGGTCCGCACCCAGGTCCCAGCCCACGGACAGGCCCTGCCCGGCGGCGAGCTCCTGAAAGCGGATCAGGAAGTACTCCGGACGCTGCTCGGCCGGGGCCGCGGGGACGTCCGAAGTCCCGTCGGCCCGGATCTCCGCCAGCCAGTCATCCAGGTGCCGGCCGTCAATCCGCGCTGCATAGCCGATGCACCGGGGCGGATGCCGATCTTTCATCAGCCCGATGTGCTCCAGGTAGGCCCGCCATTCGTGGGCTTCCACGCTGCGACTGCTGGCGAATAGGGCTCCGGTTCCGGCCATGGCCGCGGCGCAGCGGTCCAGCACATCCTGGGCGGCGGTACCGAGGCGGTAAGACTCCAGGGTGAAGGCCGCGACCCGGCGGCTCTCGACTGCGCGGTGGACGAGCCAGGCGGCGGTGGCCGTCCCCGCCAGCATGCCCAGCAGGACCGCAACATGCAGGCGGCCCGACGCTGATCCCAGGAAAACCCGTGCCATCGACACTTAGATCTCCGTGACGGATCCTCACGCCTTCAGGAGTTCGCAGGCGCCCAGCGTGCCCGTATCGACGAACGACAGATCGTAGGGCGGCCTCAGCCCGGCCCGCTCGGCCATCTGGTTGATCTCCCGCTTGAGTTCGATCATCCGCAACTCCCGTCCCACCGCCAGCCGGTTGAATCGCTCCAGCTCCTCCACGGTCTGGCGGATCCGGGACTCGGCCTGACGGCGTTCGGTGACATCCCGCACGATCACCGTGTGCGTGCGGCGGTTGCCCAACATGACCTCGCTGACCGCCAGTTCCATGGGAAAGCATGAACCGTCTTTCCGACGGCCGTCCATCTGCCTTCGCTCGTCGGTTCCGCCGCCGTTCCTGCCGGAGACCCCGAAGACCGGGAGATTCCTCCCGCCGCCGTCGGCCGTCTCGCCCAGCAGCACCCGCGGGTCGCGGCCGAGGATCTCAGCGGCCGTGTAGCCGAAGATCTGCTCGGCGGCATGATTGAACGAGGTGATCCGGTCGTCCCCGTCGATGGTGATGATGCCGTCGGCGGCAGTGTCGAGAATGGCGCGGGTCTGGGCCTCGCTCTGGGCCAGTGCGGCGGTGCGCTCGACCACCTGGGCCTCGAGCCCCTGGGTATAGCTCCGGATCGTCTGGGCCATGTGGTTGAAGGACCGGGCCAGGTCCCCGATCTCGCCGACGGCTTCCTCGGGGGCACGCTGGGAGAAGTCGCCCCGGGCAATGGCCGAGGATGTCCGGGCCAGGACCTCCACCGGCTTGAGCAGCTGCCTGACGACCAGGATGGTCACCGCTACGCCCACGGCCATCACCGCCACCGCGGTCGATACGCAGGCCAGGATGTACCGGCGCAGGTCGGCGTAAACCGTATCCAGCGAGTAGATCGCCTGCAGAACGCCGACCGGCTCGTCGGGCTGCTTGCGGGGGGTCTCTTCCACCAGTCCCAGGTCCAGGTCATCCTGTTCAGGCCAGACCGGCACGGCCAGGAACACGTGGCCGGAACGCTCCACCACGAGGGTCTGGCCAGTCAGGCTTCCGCTGAACTCGAAGCTTCTTGGAAACCCTTCGTGCAGGTGATTCTCCCGGCGGAATTCCGCCAGAACCTTGCCCGAACGATCCTGAATCCGCGCAACCTTCAGCTCCTGGAGGCTTGCCGACGCGCGCAGCAGGCGTTGAAGGGCTTCCAGGTCGTTCAATTGCACGTAGGGCTCGGCGGTCTGGCTGGTCGAACCGGCGTGCACCAGCACTTTGGCGGTCATCTCGCGCATGGCGTTGCTGTAGTACTGCCAGACCAGGGCAGTGCTGAGTACCACCACCGTGCCGGCCAACAGCAGCACAGAGAACGTCAGGGCCCGACCCTTCAATCCCAGGCGGATGGTTCTGGCCATCATTACGTCAACCGTGAGGCGCGTTTCAGCATGGTCGGCGTGCAGAAAGAAGAAGGCAACTCTTTTTCTGATCGTCGATTATGAGCAGAGTGGACCGAGAATCTCCACCGCTGGACCCTTGGACCGATCCCACCTCAGGTCCGGCCGGGGCCTCCGAGAAACCCTGCTGTCCTGCCTCTTGGGTGTTCATCGGCGCAGCGAGAGGAGAACATGGGTTATGCCCCACCGACCAGGTGGCGACCTGCGGCCGATAACAGCCCAGGGGTGACGAAAGACCGTCCGGCATCTCCGGATCGATCGGGGTGGCCGCGGGTCCGGAATAATCCCTGTGGACCGGTCTGATCCAGGTGCCGATAACTTCGTTGGACCGGAATCGCAAGGCAAGGTTTTTTGGAAAGCAAGGCCAAGGGCGAGCCGGTTCCCCGGTCTGGCGATCCTCAAGGCGTGGTGCAGGCCGCAGCATTCGGCCCACCCGGACGACCCGAGACTTCGATGTTGAGGTCCCTGCCGGTCTCGGCAACGCTGGCGGTTTTTCTCGGCCTGTCTCACCCGGCGGCCCGGGCGGAGCCGGTGGACGTGGCCGTCGTGTTCACGCCCCACAAGACCTACCAGGAAACAGCCGGTCTGATCCAGCGGGAGCTTGCAAGCGCAGGTCACCGGCCGTTGCTGGTGACCCTGCCGGCTGGAGGCGGGGAGGATGACGGCGGCTCCGAAACGCAGGCCGCCACTCAGCCGGGTCCGGGCAACGCCGATCCCCGCATCCGTGAGGCCTTGAGCCCACTTGCCACGGGAAAGTTCCGGGTGGCCATAGCCCTGGGATCGGCCGCTGCGCAGCTGGTGCTGGATGCCGTCGAGGGCGTTCCGGTCATCGCCTGCATGCTGACCAACGCGCTGGACGACCCTCTCTGCGCCGTCGACCACCGGCATGCCCGGCGGCTCGTCGTTGTGACGCCGGGAATACCCCCGCCCGAACAGATCTCGTGGATCCGCCTGATTCAGCCTTCCGCGCGTAACATCGGCCTGCCCTGCAGCGATCGATCCCGCCGAACAGCCGAGGCCCTGGAGGCCGAGGCGGCCAGGGTTGGCCTTCGCGTGACGGTGATCAGGACGAGCCGAGATGCGTTTCCGCAGGTGATGGACGAACTGGTTTCGCAGGGCTGCGACGGGGTCCTGATGATCCCGGACGCGCAGGTCTACAACCTGGCCAGCGTGAAGCGCCTGCTGCTGTGGGGCGTGCGCCAGAAGAAGCCGGTGTACGCGTTCTCGGAGAACCTGGTCAAGGCCGGGGCCCTGACCGCCCTGTACAGCACGCCGGCCGATGTGGGTCGCCAGGTCGCGAGGATGGTCGATCGCGTCCGCGGGAAAAGCGACCTGTCGAAACTGGGGCTGCAGTCCCCGGACCGCATTCACCGGGCGGTGAACGTGCGGACCGCGGAGGTGATCGGTCTGAGCATTCCTCAGGCGGTGATGGAAAAAGTGGAGGTGCGGCATGGCCTCGAATGAGGCCTCGACGCAGCCGTGAAACCCATGCCCATCGAACCCGTCGGAGGAGGGAAACGTGCGGCGGAGGCCTTCAGGGCCTCGCCGGCGGGCCGGTCCGGCAGTCCGCGAAGGCCGATACCCGCCGGCCGGGCCTGGGCGCTGCTGCCGACGCTGGGCGCGGCCCTGGTGTTCGCCGCCCCTCCGGTCGGCAGCGGTCCGGCCGAAGAGCCGGCCGTCGAGGCGGCCGATTCGCTGGAGGACATCGACCTGCTGACGCTGGAGGTGCCGACAGTAGTCACGGCCGGGCGGCGCGAGCAGAGGATCACGACCGTGCCCTATGCCATGAGCGTTATCACCGCCGAGGACATCCGGGCGGCCGGGGCCCGCAGCGTGCCGGATGCGCTGAGGCTGGTGCCCGGCATGGACGTGGCCGACATCGTGTCGGGCACCACCGCCGTTTCCGCCCGGGGCAACCACGGAGCGCTGGACCGGTGGGTTCTGGTTCTGGTGGACGGCCGGCAGATCTACGACCCCGTGATCGGCGCCACCTTCTGGGGCAGCTGGCCGTTCCAGCTGGAGGACATCGAGCGGATCGAGGTCATCCGGGGGCCGGGAGGCGTGACCTGGGGAGTCAACGCGGTGCAGGGGGTCATCAACATCGTCACCAGAAAGCCCCAGGATCAGCAGGGACTCACGGTCACCGGCCTGGGCGGTTCGAGGGGCTGGCAGAAGGAGCACGCCGGCTACGGATTCAGCGACGGCAGGCTGAGTCTCCGCGTCTCCGGCGAATACGAGGGCAACGACGGATTCCGCAAGGGAGGTTCCTTCCTGCGCGGGCTGGACGATGACCACAAGGCCGGACGCGAGGGTCTGCACGCCGTCTACGAGCTCGGGCCCCAGGACACGCTGACGCTGTCCTTCGGCAGCGCCCAGCTGGACAGCGGCTACGCGACGCCCGCCATCGCCGGGATGGGCTTTGCGAAGAATGCCGGCACGCAGTCGAACTACGCGATGGCCAGGCTCGAGCACCGGGTCTCCGAGGACCACCTGGTCACGCTGACCTCGTTTTTCAACGATTTCTGGTTCTGCCCGGGCATGCGGCAGGTGGACTACCGCTACCAGCAGTACGCCCTGCAGTTCGGAGAGACATTCAAGTCGGCCGACAACAACACCTTCACCTGGGGCATCGACACCCGGGCGGACTACTTCGACACCGGCAACTCCGACCCGCCGGTGATGTCCAACACCTTCGTGGGGACGGGCATCGTCGGACTGTATGCCCAGAACGACTGGCAGTTCGCGCCCCAGTGGACACTGAGCCTGGGCGCCCGGATGGATTATGAGTTCTACGGCGGGTGGCTGCCCAGCGCCCGGGCGGCCCTGTCGTACAGCCCGACCTCCACGTCGGCGGCCTACGCGGCCGTGAGCCGCACCGGGCAGATTCCCACCGCCGGCTTCCGGTTCGTGCACATGCCCGTGGCTGCCGGCCTCGCTTATGTCACCGGGCGCCGCGAACTGCCCAACAGCACCGCCACGACCTACGAACTGGGCTACCGGACCGCCCCACTGCCGGGACTGGACCTGGACGCCAATGTCTACTGGCAGGAAATGCAGGACATGATCGCCCTGGGGCTTGATCCCGGCCCGCCTGGGCTGTTCCAGTTCTCTTATGACCGCGAATCCGACCAGTCCCTCTACGGCGCCGAGCTGAGTGCCAGATACCGGGTGAACAGCCGGCTCACCCTGCTTGGCCACTACACCCTGGAGAAGATGAACTGGCGATCCAGCGAGCCGTACATCAACCTGGACCTGATCTCGCCCCCCCGGCACAAGTTCATGGTCGGCGCCCGGTACACGCCGGTCGATCCGCTGCGGCTGTCGGCCCATCTGTACTTCGTAGACCGGGTCGCCGCCCCGAATCCCGGAAACCCGCTGATCGAGATGGACATTCCGCGTTATTTCCGGCTGGACCTGCGGGCCGAGTACGAGTTCTGGAAGGACCGGGCCACCCTGGCCGTGGGGGTACGGAACCTGCTGGATCCGGACCACCCCGAGGGGGCCACAAGCTTCACGAACAATGCCGAGGTTCCCCGGCTGGTGTATGCCGAGGTGCGCATGGCACTGAAATGAGCCCACGACGTCCCTTAGTGCCGGGTCGGTCGCTCAGCCGCTGCCGGACGGCGGCCGTCTCCGCCACGGCCGGTGCGGTTCTCGGGCTGTTCTGGGG
>CAZSYS010000049.1:0-18999 GCA_964611365.1 uncultured Planctomycetales bacterium | reverse complement strand
CCGATACGCTGCACAGAGGGTGGTCGACGAGTGGGGATCACCGGTGGGCCTTGCCGTGGCGGGTGGCCTGCGGCGGAGGCACGGGGGAGGGGGGTTGGGGAAAGGGGCGCGGGAGTCTTGGACGTCCGGTTCGTGAACGCATGCGTCGTGGCGACCCGCCAGGCTTTCAGGAAGCTGCTGAGCACCGAGTTGATCGCGGGAAAGGCTTTCATCCGGACGGAGAAGGATCCTGCAGGCGAGGTCACGGTGCGTGTGCGAGTCGGCGGGGTCGAGGCGTCCGGCGTGGGGTTGAGCTTCAGCGAGGGTACGGCCGGGCGGGTGGCCTCACGGCTGGCCGGGGCGTCGCTGACGCCTGAGGCCGGCGGCTTCCAGCCGGTGATGGCTCGCCTGCTGGCCCACATTGCCGCGGGCGCCGCGGCCGACCTGAAGGGCCGGCTTGCGCCGAGGTTCGAGGAACCCCGGGTCGCGGTGAGGGACGAGCGTGAGGCGGCCGAGCCGGGAGGAGGCCCTAGGCTGGCATTGCCGTTCGACTCGAGTCTGGGACGTTTCATGCTGGAGATCGCCTTTTCCGTCGAGCAGGAGCCCGCCGCCGCGGGGGCAGGGCAGGCAGGCTGAGTGGTCCGGACGGGGGACGGCCGGGAAGGGCGAGGCACGACGGCGTCGCGGGCATCTTTGGCGGGGCTGGTTGAGCATGATCACACTGGATCCATCGCAGCTGCCGTCGCCGATCGCGACGGTTCTGATGCTTCGGGGCGCCGAGTTGCCGTCGCTTCTGTGGCAGGAGGGCCCCAACCGCGCGGCGCGCAAGCTCATCGAGGAGACGCCGCTGCCGGAGCTGTTCGGGGGTGTCGAGTTGCGGGATCAGCCGCACGCCGAGATGGTCCGGGCAATGCTTTTTCTGTGGACGGGCTGGCACGATTCGTGCTGCGACGCCCTGAAAGTCCTGCCGCAGCGAGAAGCTTTCTACCTGTTGGGCTTCGTGGAACGTCAGGCGGGACATTGTGATCAGGCCAAGAAGCTGCTCACATCCGTGGGCGAGCACGAGATCCACGCCGGGCTGGCGAAGTATGCCGCCTCGGTGATCGACCCGGCGATTCACCAGGGCATCGGGCGGCTCAAGAGCTTCATCGACTTCAGCGGCGGATGGGAGCCCTGCCTGTTCGCGGACCTGTTCGAGCAGACCCGCGCGGGCAGGTTCGGCAGCGCGACCGAGCAGATCGTGCGGCAGATGCAGTGCCGGGAGTTCGAGCTGCTTTTCGCCTACGCCTGGCTGCAAACCACCGGTGTGGAGCTCAAGGAGCGCTCACCGCAGGAGGAAGCCCGGGAACGGCGTCAGCGTGAGATGGAGCTGCGCAAGAAGGCCGAGGAGCGCCGCCGGGAGAAGCTCAAGCAGGAGCGGGCCCGCAAGGCGGCTCTGGCCGCGAAGGAGCCTTCGGCGAAGAAGGCCGGTCCGGCCGGCGACCAGGAGGTCGGCAAGGAGGGCGGGAAGAAGGCCGGCGGCCCGGAAGCCAGGGCCTCGTCGCCGGTCCACATCCGCTGCCCCAAGTGCATGGATATGCTGGAATTTCCGCCGACGGCGCGCGGGCGCAAGGTGATGTGCGGCAAGTGCTCGGCGGTGTTCATGATCCCGGTTTCGGGCTCGGCGGTCATGGCCGAGTCCGGGCGGGTGAACCTGCGCTGTCCCAAGTGCAGCGCAAGCCTGTCGTTTCCCGACGAGGCCCGGGGCAAGACCGGCAGGTGCAACGCCTGCGGTACGGCCTTCAGGATTCCCGAGCGTTCTCCCGCGCCCGCCCGTTCCTGACCCGGCGGCCGGGGTTCCGGATCCCCAAGACGCATGAATGGCCTGGCCGGACGGGGCCAGGCATCAATGCCCGGGTTCGCCGGGGGCTGCGTATCGGCGTGGGCCTTCCGGCGGCCGGTTGTCAGGCGGTTTCACCGCCTCATTCCGCGCAGTCGGGGTCCAGGGGCACGCCCGGCCCGCTGACGCAGGCCAGCATGATCTCCAGGTCAGCCGCATCGACGTCGGTGTCGGTGTCGAGCTTCGTCCAGGCGCACTCGGTGAGGGTCTGCGGCACATCCGCCCCTGAGAGGCAGCGCTGGAACACGCCGAAGTCGGTCATGTCCACGTCGCCGTCCCTGTCGAAATCCCCCAGGGCCGGGATATCCACGTAGACGGAGGCTTCGTTGCCGGGGAGCGGATAGCGGCTCAGGCCGGACTGTTCGCGGTAATAGTAGCGCCGCCCGGGCTTCAGGCCGGTCAGGAAGATCGTGTGGGCGGTGGTCGGCGTGGGATCGGCGGCCTCGAGTCCGTAGGCGATGGTGGTGCCGTAGTCGGCGCGCGAGGGCGTGTAGGCGTCGGTCAGCCAGCGGACGCGGGCCGAGCGGTAGGTGATCTGGTCGAGCTTGTGGAGAAACATCTGCGGCGTCTGATCGGCGTAGTTGAGGTAGAAGTTGTCGATGGCGATCTTGACGTGATACCAGGCCGGGTTGTAGGGGCAGTAGACCATGTTGTTGACGTTGAGACGGATGCGGGCGGTGCCGGCCGGCGGGACGAGGCTGTGGCGGGGGTTGTAGGCCACGTCGCCGTTCTGGTCGTAGGCATTGGAGTTGGCCGGGTTGGAGGCCCAGGGCCAGTGCATCCAGATGTCCTGGGTGCCGAGCACCTGCCCGGCGCCGTCCAGGAACTGGACGACGCACTGTACCTGTGAGGTGTCGTAGCGGAACTGCCAGCGTCCGTCGCGGTTCATGGTGTCCTGCCACCAGTACCACATCAGGTCCACCGGGGTACCCTGCGGGGCGGTGTAGGCGACCTCCTGGCTGAAGGTGAACGCGTCGTCCTGCCAGCCGCTGAAGTAGGTGTAGTAGCCGTACGACCACGCCCCTCCCCGGAAAGGCGCGTAGGCCAGCCCCCCGAAGTCCGCGATGTTCTGGGGCGCCAGCCCGTTGCGGGGGAAGGGGTAGACCGCCGGGCGGTTCCACCCGTAGAACTCGCGGAAGTAGGATTCCTGCTCGAAGTCGCCGTTGGTCAGCAGGTTGGGGGTGGCGATCATCGCGAAATGGGCGTTGTCCAGGGCGACGCGGGTGTTGTGGTTTCCGCCCCCGGAGGCCGGGGCCCAGCTGGAGGCGACAGCCCGGAAGCGGAAGCCCACGGCCCCTACGGGGATCCGGCCGTAGCCGCTGACGCGGCGGAATCCCGCGGGCTGGCCCCAGTAGTCCATCAGCGCGTGGTGGTATTCGATGGCGTTGCTCTCCTGCCAGTTGGCCGGGTTGGGATCCGAGTAGAAGTAGATCTGCCAGCCGCCGGACTCGTCCTTGGATTCCAGGCCCGTATCGTCGTCCAGGCCCGCTCCGCCCAGCCAGACCCAGGCTTCGTAGTGTGTCCCGCTGTTGAGCACGGTCGATCCGACGAAGTCCTGCTGGAAAGCGAGCTGTCCCTTGTTCTGGGTGGGGCCGGTGCCCTCGAAACCGCCGGCGCCGGGGGTGAAGCCCAGGGCCCGCTCGGCGATCATTTCGGCCGGCGCGTTCCAGCCGCTGAAATCGTAGCGCACCGAGGCCTGCCCGAAGCCTAACTCGGTCCAGGCGGCGTTGGCGTCGGGAACGTAGCGGCCGGCTGCGGCGTCATAGTGGTAGCGTTCGAAGCCGGGGTCCTGGAGGATGTTCTGCCAGGCCGACAGCGGCGAAGCCGTCAGCAGAAGACCGGCCACGGCCGCAAAGGCCGCGAAGCGAGGGGTCCGGTCCGGCGTACGGGCGTGCGGCAGGGTTGACATGGACAGATGCTCCTGTGGCCCTGGTCCATTCCGTCGGTCGACGGAATCAGCGCCGGGCAGCCTCTCGACCGCCGGCAGCCCCGCCGGGGTACTGCCGGATACAGCCATTGTACCGGTTTGGATCGGCCTGTGGGAGAGTTTTTTTACAGACCCGGCGTCCGGCGGATCCCGGCAGGCCTGCGAGGCGCGGAACCGCCGGAACATCCCGCCGAAGCGGGATAATCCCAGACCTTCGGGCAGTCCGCCCGGGGGCGGATCGCGGCCGGCAGCGAACGCTGAGGGCCTACCGCGGCCGCCGGACCAGGGCACACTCGTCCCAGGTGACGTGGCCCTGGGTGTAGTGCCCGCCGATCCTGGCCTCGAGGATGAATCGCACGCGGGTGGTCTTCGGGCCCGCGGTGAACGGCAAGGCCAGGCGCGTGAAGGTCGTCGGGCCGGTGACCGCCCGGATGGGATGATCGGCGACCAGGGCGGCGGCGACGTCCAGCTCCTGAATCCGCAGGCCGGCGGTATCGCCCGGACTGGTGCCGAAGCCCTTGCCGTGGAGGTCTACGGCCCGGACCCACGCGGATGCCTCATAGGCCGTGTCCGGCTCGACCTCGACTTCCTGGTAGACGATCGTGTGCCCCTGGCCTTCGGTATGCGTGCGCAGGGCCTCCTTGCCGGCCTGGAACTCCGGAAGACCCCATTCCGGGTGGATCCAGTACGCCGATTCCGACCAGATATACGACTGGCTGACGCCGGCGAAGACGTACGTCCAGCCTTTGCCGGTGGTGGTCCTGCCCAGGTTGCCCAGTTCGTTGATCGCCCCTTCCTCGAAGCCGCCGTTGTTGAGCAGATTCCCCTCGCGGCGGGCGGGGGACGCGGCGGCAGGCAGCACGACGGGCGTTGCCCCCGGACCGCCCGGTCCCGGACCCACCTCGATCGCCTGAACAATGGCTTCGGCGCCCTGATCGCCCTTGAAGCGGATGGAGATGATGCCGTGCTCGGGCCGGATATCGTCGAACACCAGATCGACGGCCCGTCCCAGGCCCGGCCAGAGGCTGAAGACGGGTGTCTTGCGCGGCTGCGGGTCCTGGCCGGCGGCGGCCGCGGCCGTGGCGGCGATGTCGAATCGGGAGATCACCTCGCGGCCGTTGATTGTGACGGTCATGGCCCGCTGCGAGGGGTCGATGTTCCGGTGCTCGCAGAACTTCAGCCGGACGTGATACGCTCCCGGCGCGACGGTGAAATCCACCCAGAACTCGCGGCCGTGGATGCCGAAGCGGTAGAGGTCCGGATCGTCGGTGCCATCGATGAGAAGCCGTCTGGGGGTGGTGTACCAGGACGCCGCGACGGTATCGACCCCGGCTCCGCTGCGGATCACAAACTCCGTTCCCGGCCGCCAGGCCTGGCCGCGGGAGTCGACGTAATCCTCGCGCGCGGTGCGGCCGAACACGAACCGCTGGGCGTCGGCCGGTCCGCCTCCGGTCCCCCAGGTCGGTGGCGTCTCCGGTGTTGCGGCGGAATACAGGGCCCCGCGGACGCGCACGGTCGAGCCTGTGCTGACCGGGTTGCCCTGGCCGCGGACCACGATCCTGAGGGTGTGGGACCCCTGGGCCAGGCCGTTGCGCCAGTAGAGCACCTGGCCGGTGCGGGGTGCGGGATTCCAGCAGTCGATGCCGACCAGCTGCCGGGTTCCGTCGAGCCAGACCTCGGCCAGCCCGCCGTCGGGGCCCACGTCGCCCAGCAGCCGCACCTGGTTGCCCTCAAAGGGCATCGAGATTTCGGCTCCGGCCTCGGAGGATGCCAGCAGGTCGCCGGAGCGGGTCCATTTTCCGGCGGTCTGCAGATCGGCGGCTGCGCGGGCCTCCTGCGGATCGTCGCCGGCGATGCTGACGCGCTTCGCCCCGTCGTGGCGGACGGTCAGGATGCAGTCGCCGTCGGGCAGGGGGGTGACGGTATAGCCGTTGGCGTCCGGTTCCGGCCGGACTGATAGTTCGCGGCCGTCGGCCTCGACCCGTGCGGGCACGAACGCCAGGCGCAGGACATCGATCGCCGGAGTGTCGGCGGCGAAGGTGGCGTAGCGCACGAGGCCGTCGGCGTACGAGACTTCGGTCACCGTGGAGGCGCTGCGCATGAGGTGGTTTTCACGGCTGGGGCCAAAGACCTCAGGCATCCAGGCCATGCCCGCCAGGACATGCTTGAGGGCCATCGGGTGGGCGATCTTGAACCAGGCACCGGCCACGATCGCGCCGCCCTCGACGTTGTCCTCCACCACGCCGGTCTCATGGCAGTCGTAGGTCGCGAGCATGAGCTGCCGGCGGGCCATTTCCAGGCCCCAGGGGCTGGCGGCCTGCACGCCGTACTGGGCGTAGACGTTGGCCAGTTCCAGGGGTCCGTACCACAGGCTGGTTCCGCAGCAGGCGGAGGACTCGGGGTAGGCCCAGGCGCCGCTGTAGACGTCGCCGCGCGAGTTGGGGTCCGCCCCGGTGCGGTTGAGGAACAGCGAGGCGATGTTGCGGGCGTCGCTCCGCCAGTTGGGGAACTCGTCGGGATGGTTCATCAGGTAGCGGGCGGCGAACTCGGTGACGTTCTCCACCTGAACGGGGCAGGGCCAGTCCCAGTAGTTGCGCCCCCAGGTTTCGTGGCCGGTCCAGTCGGGGAGCAGCACCTCGCGCAGGTAGCGCACGCCGTCGGCGCGGGCCTGGAGGATCTCGCCGTCGCGGCCCTGGTAACCGCCGGCCAGGATGGCGTCGAGGAAGTCGAGGATGAAGACCACGTTGCCGCCGGCGGCGTCCTCCCAGGGCACGTCCTGGGGATTGGCATATCGCGGCCAGGGCGGCCGGCCGGGGTCGCGGGAACGTTTCCCGGCCAGCAGGTCGGCCCAGTGGCGTGCGGCCTGCAGCCAGCGGGTGTTGCCGGTCAGTTCGGCGGCATGAACCAGTGCCAGGCCGCACTCGGCCACGATGTCCAGCTGCATGAAGCCTCGCGGATCCGACTGGCCGTACGGCTTCCCGGCGGTGGGGGCTCCGACGAGGAACCGGGGCCAGGGGTGGTCTTCGGGCGTCTGGCCGAAGTCCAGCAGGGCGTCGGCCTGGAGGGACAGATGGGCGATCGCGGCGGCGTCGCCGCTGTAGCGGTAGTAATCCACCAGGCCGGCCAGGACGTAGGCGGCGCGCTGCACGAGATCGCCGTTGGCCCAGTCCTCGATCGGCGGAACGGTGATCTCGCCGGCGGGCGAGATCTTCCAGGCGCCGCTGAAGACGTACTCGGGTGCGGCCGCGGCCGCGCGGCTCCTGTCGGTCCAGGGGTATCGCTTCATGGTTTCTGCGGCGATGCGGACGCGGTAGTCGAACTGGCCGTTGGGAGCGGAATACCACGGCGCGATCACGCCGTGGGCGTCGTGCACCGCCGGATAGGCGTAATATCGCTCACGGGTCGTCGCGGCCGGAAGGAAAGTGCAGGTCGTCAGCAGCGAGGCGCAGGCCGTGATCATCGCGAGGGCGGGGCGAATCGGCTCCATGTCTCCGGCTCCATCCGAAAGAAGGGGTGAGGCGCCGGGTTCGTCCCGGGCGGAGGCTTGCGCCGGGGCGGGTGTGGCGCCGCTCAGGGAACGCCTGCCAGCAGCACCTGCCCGGTCCGGGCGTTCACCGTGACGATGCCGTCGGTATACTCGAAACGGTAGAGCGCGTCCACGCCGCCGGCGGCCGCCGACAGGGACCAGTCGACATACTCCAGTGAGTAGCCGGCCGTGACCAGCAGCAGCCGGGCCTGGGTCTCGCCGATGGGAACTTCCAGCAGGTCGCCGACCGCCGCATCGAGGGGCGGGCCGGGCAGAGTCTGTAGCGTCCAGGTCTGGAGGTCGTAGCGCAGCTCCAGGACCGTGGTTGGCGAGGCCGGATCGGCGGCCCGGAACACATAGGCCACGGTCACGCCGGCGTTGGTCTGTTGCAGCGTGCCGTTGGTGCCCTGGACGGAGAAGATCACCGCCCCGGGGAGAGCCTCGGCGGCGCGTCGTGCGGCCTCGGCCAGGGTCGCCCGCCCCTGGTCGCCGGCGGGGGGGATTGAGGCGGTCGGACAGCCGGCCATCAGAGGCAGGATGATCCAGAGCGATGCACGTCGGGAGAATCGCAATGCGGCATCCTCGTGGCGGTTGAAAGGGTTCGAACAGGAAAGACCTGCCGTGCCTCGCACCCGCCGGCGAACCGCCGGAATCACGATTGCGGTTGCGAAGCCGGGGTTCCGGCCGCGGCGGCCTTGTCGGCGGCCTTCAGCAGCGCGTCCAGCTGGGCCCGGAGGTCCGAGGCGGTGTTGAGCCCGATGTTCACGTGCTCGATCCGCCCGCTGGGGCCGACGACGAACATCGTGGGGTAGCCGGTCGCCCGGAAAAGGCGGCCAACCTTGTTGTCCACGTCCGGCGCCAGCTCGAGGTTGGAGCCCATCTGCCTGACGGCTTCGACCATTTCGTCTGTGGTGTAGACCCGCGAGCCCATCCGTTCCACGACGTTGACGAACCGGATGCCCTTGGATTCATACGCCGCCCGGGTGGCTTCGACGACCGGCATCTGACGCTTGCAGAAGCCGCAGTTGGGAGCAATGAAGTTCATCACCGTGATCCGGCCGGCGAGATCGTCCTTGGACAGGGATTTGCCCGCCACGGTCTGAAGCTCGAAAGCGGGCGTCGGCTGCCCGACGAGCTGGGCGGCCGGGCGGACCGGCTGGGTGCTGGCCGCGGCGGCCGGCTGGGGCGGATTGTACCTCTGGATCGGCACTTCCAGGACGGGCTTTTCGCTGTCGTCGGTCTTGACGGTCAGCTTACGGCCCCCTTCCGGAGGCATGTAGCCGGCGGGAACGTCCACCGTGATCTGATAGGACTTGCCCGGCGTGCGGACGGTGACCTTGGCCGGGAGGGCGGGGTCGTCCACCGAGACCTCGGTCACGGTGACAGGCTTGTCTCCGTGGTTGGTGAACCAGAGCGTGCGCGGGTAAGCCCGGGTCGGCTGTCCGGCCGGCACGTTGACCGGGGCGATCATCAGGGTGGCGGGCATCACGTCCAGTCGCTCGGTGCGACGGCCGGACGCGGCCACGCGGATTTCCTTGGGGTTGTCCAGACCGGTCTGCAGGACGGTCATGGCGCTGAGCATGCCGGACCTGATCGGCTTGTTCGGGGTGACCACCAGATCCCACTTGCGCCCCGGCTCGGTCTCCTTGAGGTCGAACTGAAAGGCGCCTGCCGCCGGCTGGGTGGCCAGGGCGATCCGCGTGGGCTTGTCGCTGTTGTTGGTGACCTTGAGGATGATGGGGGCGACATCCTCGCCGAAGAAGTTGCCGAAATTGGCGCTGGCCGGCTGAACCTCGACGAGCTGCTTGCAATGGCCCTTGAGGACCAGCCGCAGCTGCGGGGTGACCGGGTCGTTGGACTCGACGTTGATGCTCTTGGCGAACGCCCCGCGCAGGGTGGTGCTCTGAAGCTTGAAGGCGAAGTCGCCGGTGGCGCCGGGCTCCAGCCGGGTCGGGTAGTCGCCGGCCTTGGTGCAGCCGCACTGCGGACGGACGGCCTTGATCTCGAGCGTGGACTTGCCGGCGTTGGTGATCTTGAAGGCGTGCTCCAGAACCGGTCCGGCCCAGATGGTTCCGAAGTCGTGATCGGCGTTGTCCACGGTGATGACCGGAGCGTTGGGATCGGCCGGCCGGGTCGCGGCCGGGGCGGTGGCGGGCGGCTGGGTGTCTGCGGCCGTGGCCGTTGGAAGGGCAGGGGCCAGGAGGATCAGGGACGGCAGGAGCAGGCCGGTGGCAAGCGAGGAACTCCTGGTTTTCGGGAAGAAAACGGCATGGCCAGACATCTTGCGAAACCTCCACATGGCCGGTCGCCGGCTCCAGGGGCCGGGGTGCCCGGGCAGGCGCGGCCTGTCTCGCCCGGATGCCGGGGGTGTGTCAGCGCACCCTCGCACCCCGGGGCATCACCCGCCGGCGGAGCCCGGTGATCTCCCGGGAAACGCCCCGGGAGGCCGCAGGGCCGTGGCGGCGGTCGAGCCTCCCAGTATAACCTGAAGAGGCGGGAGGAAGGCAAGGCGGCCGGGGCGAAAAAAAAGCTCCCCCCGGGCGGGGGGAGCGGCACCAACGAGCCGGACGGGAATCGAACCCGCAACCTTCGGATCGACAGTCCGATGCTCTAACCAATTGAGCTACCGGCCCACAGTCCTCGGGACACTGCCGCCCTGGAGCACCCCAAGTATAAAAACCAGGCGTCGGCTGTCAAGAGTGAACCGGCTGTCGGGCCCGGGCGTCGGCGGGGGAGCGATTGCGGGGGGCGGTCCGGGCGTCGGGAGCCGCCGCGGGCGATTCCGCGGCGGTCGGGCAGGACGGAGGGTGCGGCAAGCCCTTGTCGGTGCGGGCGATACGCCCGGCGAGGTTGCCTTGGCCCGGGGAAGCCGGTAGACTGGATGCCGGAGCCCGTGACAGCATCGCCTATCGGCATCGAAGCCGCCGGTCGCAAGGACGGTCAGGACGATGAAAGTCTCACTGGTGATGTTCAGAGAGGACGGAAACCGCAGGGAGTTTCCCCTGGATCCCGGCCGGACGATTATCGGCCGGCGGGAGGAGTGCGACCTGAGGATTCCGTTGGCCGAGATCTCGCGAAAACACGCCCAGATCACCGTATCCGACAAGGACCGCAAGGTGGTGATCAAGGATCTGGGAAGCTCCAACGGCACCTACCTGAACAACCAGCGGGTGACCGCCGAGCACACCCTTTCGCCGGGCGACCACGTGATTCTCGGGCCGGTGGTGTTCACCGTTCGAATCGACGGCGAGCCCAAGGAGGTGCGGCCGGTGCAGACCCGACTGGAGGCCAAGCAGACCAGCGGCAAGGAAGCCGCGGCCGCCGCGCCCGAGCGACAGGACGATGCATCGGACGTGTTCGACGACGATGATCCGATCAGCGCCCTGGAGGCGCTGGCGGCTTCGGACGAAACGGCGACCCTGGACCTCAACGAGGACGATTTCGACCTGGGCAGTTCCCGGGTCTGAGGGCGGTCCGGCGGGCATCCAGCCGCCGCCAACCGGGCATCAGGGTTTTCCCCCCCCTGCACATCACGCACTGCCGCGGCGCACCACCCGCAGCCGCGGCGCACGATCCATCGCCGGGTTGCACTGCCCATCCGCCGGGGCGCACCCCAGCCCGTCCATCTGCAAGACCCGGACCTGCTCAGATCGCGTATTGCGGGATCTTGAGTAATTCTCCGTCCTTGAGCGCCGACTGGTGGGCCACGATGCCGCTGACGGTCATATTCAGGGCCCAGGCGATGTCGATCAGCGGCTTGCGGTCCTGCAGCACGGCGGTGACGAACTCGTTCATGAGCTGGCCGTGCGAGCCGCCGTGCCCGCCGGCCTCCACGCCGGGGGGCAGCGGGGGGCGGTGGAGAGGCGGCAGGCTGGTTTCGAGTCCCTCGTACTTGCCGTAGAACGTGCCGCGCTGACCGCGGATGCGGCCCATTTCCCCGCCGGCGCCGGGCGAGTCCCAGCTGACGGCCATCCGGGCACTGCCGCCCTCGCTGGTGCGGAACAGGGCGATCTCCGTGCCGAAGGGGTTGCGGTAGCGGTTATTCTCCGGCTTGAGGTGCTCGATGATGCTGGGCATGCCCATGCAGCAGACCTCGGTGAAGCTGCCGCCGCCGACGCCGACGTAGTAGGCGTTCGAATGCGTGGGGTACCACTGGGGCGGAAGGCCGACCCGCCAGTCCTTGAACGAGGGAATGGGCTCGTCCATGTAGTGATAGTACTCGCCCTCCGCGTAGATCAGCTTGCCGAACCCGCCGGCCTTGTAGATGGTCCGCATGGCGTGCAGATCGTCGTGATAGCAGGAGGTCTCGAACAGCATGTACTTCAAACCGCTGCGCTTGACGGCCTCGAACAGCCGGTCGGCGTCCTCGAGCGAGCCGAAGCAGGCCGGAACGGCGCAGCAGACATGCTTGCCGGCGCCGAGCACCTGGATGCAGTGATTCGCATGACTGGGGGCGTCGGTGGCCACGAAGACGGCCTCGATCCGGTCATCCCGGATGAGTTCCTCCAGCGAGGGGTAGGTCTTCTCGCACCGGCAGGCCCTGGCCAGAGCGGCGCAGCGGTCGGGCACGAGGTCGCTGACGGCGACGATCTCGACGTTGGGGTGGTCCTGGAAGCTGAAGGCCGCTCCGAAGCTGCAGACGCCGTAGCCGACGATGCCGACGCGGAGTCTGCGATCGGATACAGGCTTCCAGCCCTTGTGGGCATCGGGATCCTCGGCCTGCTTCTCGAAGCCGGGAATGACCTTCTCCTCCGCCCGGGCGGTCCGCCCGAGGCCGGCGGCCGCAGCCCCGAGGCCGACGGCCTGAAGGAACGATCGGCGGGTGGTTTCCTGTGGCATGGCTCCTCCTGCGAAAGCGGCCTCCGCGGCCACGGGGCCGACTGCACACTTCAGTAGCCGGGCGGCCCGGCTGCGTCAAGCCGGCGCGTTGACGTCGCCGTCTTCGCCGGCTCGGAGCTTCGTGCCGGCCGGAGGCTCAGCCCGCCGGCGGTCGATTGACGGAAAGGTTGATCTGATGGAACCGGCCGGACGGCGAGCCGGTCCGCATGAGGCGGGCTCCGGCGGCCCCCAGGCCGCTGCCGTCGCGGGGGATCGACCGCCACTCCCCGGCCGGTCCGTCGGACTCCAGCACGGCCAGAACGGGCAGATCGCCGGAGCAGGCATTTCCGGCGGCCGGCGGGGAAGAGGATGCGGCCCCGGCCGCGCGGGACTGTTCGATCGATTCCCGGAAGGCCTTCCATCGCCGGGCGGCGAGGTTCTTGTACTCGCCCTTCTCCGCCAGGACGAAGTCGCTGTCCACGGCCATGACCTCGGTGTAGCGGATCGAGTAGTGCCGCAGGCGGTCGGCGGACGCGGCATCGCCGGGAGCGACGCGGGCCAGGTAGCCGTTGGACAGCTCCCGGTCGCGGGCCAGGATCGTTTCGGAGGCCGCGCTCCATTCGTCGGCGTCGAGCCGCTCGATCTCGTCCACCAGCCGGGCGTACTCGACCGAGAGCGGCAGGCCGGCGCGGGCGTTGACCTGCCAGTGAAAAGTACGCTGGAGCTTGCGGATGAACAGGTCGGTGGCCGGGTCGAACCTGAGGCAGGAGCCGCAGAAGTAGTTGTCCATCGCGTCCATCTTGCGGTAGTCGATCAGGTCGCCGAGCCGGCAGATGGTGTGGCTCTTGGTCCCGGGGAAGGGAAAGAAGATCGCCCAGCGCATCCTTCCGGGGCGGACCCTGGCCATCAGGTCGATGGTCTCCTCCATCATGGCCCGGGTCTCGTAGGGCAGGCCGAACATCAGGAACGCGGAGGTATGCAGGCCGTACTGCCGGCAGAGGGCGAAGGCGTCCTCGATCGCCCGGTTGCTCATGTGGCGTTCGAGGACCTTCTTGCGCAGTTCGGCGCTGCCGCTCTCCACGCCGAACTTGACGATCATGCAGGGCGACTCGGAGAGGGCCCGCGCGACCGGCTCGGTAAAGGTCTGGACATGGGCGTTGAGCACGAAGGGCACGCCGATGTCGGCGTCGGCATAGGCCCTGGCGAACGCGATGCAGTAGTCCTTGTTGAGGGTGAACAGGTCGTCGTCGAAGATAAACGTCTCGATGGCCGGATGGCGCTTTCTCAGCTCGCGGAGCTCGGCGATCATGCGCTCGACGGGGTAGTGGCGCAGGTAGCTGCGCCGGGAATGCCCGCCCTCCTCGAGGTAACGGTCGGTGACCTCGTGGTTGAAGCAGTAGGTGCATCGATACGGGCAGCCGCGGCTGGTGAGAATGCTCTGCCAGCCGTTTTTGCGGGCGAGCATGTGCGGCAGGTCGAAGATGCCGTAGTCCTTGGGGGGCAGGGCGGCCAGATCGGGGTACGGGCCGGGGGGATTCTGCCGGTAGGTTCCGTCGGAGCGGCGGATGCAGAAGTTGGGCACCTCCTCGAACGAGGGGTCGCCGGCCTCGAGGCGGTCCACCAGCTCCGGGAAGGCTTCGTCGCACTCGCCGACGCCGATGAAGTCCCACAGCCCGTCGTTCTTGACCTCCTGGGTGCACATGATGCAGTGCACCCCGCCGACGGCCAGCGGCAGAGCCGGCAGGGCGGCGCGGATGTCGCGGGCCAGCCGCAGGGCGTACTTGTACTGCTGGGTCATCACGCTGAAGGCGACGAGGTCCGGCTTCCAGCCGCGCACCTGAGCCACGAGCTGCCCGTTCGTGGGGACCTCGTAGAGGGCCTCGTTGATGTTGATCAGCCCGGTGACGTGGCCCCGGGCCCGCAGCCCCCCGGACAGATCCGCGATCCCGTGGTTGAAGCCCTCCTCGGCGTTGAGGTTGGGATAAATGAACAGGACCCGCATGCCCGGCACCTCCCACGCCCCGGCCGGGATGGCGCCGGCGGCCGGAAGTCGCGCAACATTCTGGCGGCCTTCAGCTTGTAGACCTCGCGGTCGGGGAAGTCAAGATGCACCGGCCTGGATCGTCCATCGGGCCGGGCCGCGATCCCCGGCGACCGGATCGACCGTGACGCTGCCCCGGCGGGCGCAGCTCAGTCGCAACATTCGTCGTAGAACTCGACGTAGCGGTCCCTGCGATCGGTTTCCAGGATGGCCATGGCCGCCCGGGGGTGCTGGTTGAACTGGCCGGTGATGATGTAAGGCACCAGCGGACCCCATTCGATCTTCTTCTGCAGATCAACGATGTAGTTCTGGAGCAGCTCGTAGACCGGGCGGATGTCGAACTTGGGGTTCCGCAGGAAGCCCAGCAGCAGTTCCATCGGGCAGTTGCCGGCCCCGCGGCCGAGCCCTCCCATGGTCGCGTCCACGCGGTTGGCCCCGTGGATGATCGCCTCGATGGTGTTGGCGAAGGCCAGCTGCTGGTTGTTGTGGGCGTGGATGCCCACTTCCTTGGGGCGATCGCCGATCGCGGCGCGGTATTTTTTGACCAGGATCTCGATCTGCTCGCCGTACAGGGCTCCGAAGCTGTCCACCACCACGATCGTGCTGGCCGGCGTCTCGACGAGCACCTCGATGGCCTGATCGAGCTCGGGCTCCTGAATGACCGACACGGACATCAGGTTGGCGGTGACCTCGTAGCCCTTGTCGAAGGCGTCCTTGATCATGTCCACCGCGGTGGGGATCTGGTGAACGTAAGTGGCCACCCGGATCACGTCCAGGACGCTGTCCTTCTTGGGCAGGATGTCGGTCTTGTAGTCGGTCTTCTCGGCGTCGGCCATGGCCGAGAGCTTGAGAGACGTCGGATTGTCGCCGACGATCCGGCGCAAATCGTCCTCGTCGCAGAACTTCCAGGCCCCGAAGCGGTCTCGGGCGAAGATCCGCTTGGAGGCCTTGTAGCCCAGTTCCATGTAGTCGACGCCGGCCTGAACGCAGGTGTTGTAGACCGCCTTGACGAAGCCGTCCTCGAAGGCATGGTCATTGCACAGACCGCCGTCGCGGATGGTGCAGTCCAGAACCTTCAGCTCCGGCCGATACGTGACCCACGGCGCTTTCTGCATGCCGCCCCTCCAATGCACAAAGACATGTTATTGTGCGTCGCGGCGTCCGGGAAGTCAATGCTGCCGCCAGCCGATGCCGGCGTGGCCCGGGACATCGGCCCGGCGCGGCGGCCGCGTCCGCCCCGGCCGCTCCTTGACAGCCCCGGCGTGCCGGACCGCGATCCGTCCCGGGCGGTTCGGTCCCGACGGCGTTCGATCGCCCGCCTGCGCGACCCGACCTTGAGGAGCGGCCGGCCGGCCGGTGGTTGACCGCGCGGGGCATTCGGCATACCCTGTGGCCGTAAGTTGCTGGCCGGCAAGCGGATCGGTGCGGCCGGGCGGACGTTTTCCGAGGCCTCCATGCGAATCGGTTTCAGCACAGTGGCCTGCCCGGACTGGGACCTGGAGACGGTGGTGTCCAGGGGGCCGGAGATGGGCTTTGAGGCCCTGGAGATTCACGGCCTGGAGAGGCAGATGGATCTGCCCCTGTCGGCGGCTTTGACCACCGATCCAGGGCGCGTGTCGGGGATGTGCCGGGACGCGGGCCTGCCCCTGATGTGCCTGACGATGCGCGAACGCTTCGCCTGGTGGGGGCCTGCAGGGTCCAGTGCCACCGTGGCCCGGGCGCGGGAATACATCGAGCTGGCGGTCAGTCTGGATTGTCCTTTCGTCAAGCTGCGTCCCGCGTCGCTTTCCAACGATCAGGACCGCCGACAGCTGCTGCCAGCGGCCTCGGCGGTGCTGACCGACCTGGCGTCCGCAGCATTGGATGCCGGGGTGACCCTGTTGCTGGACAACACCGGGGCGGTGGCGGCCAGCCGCGACATGTGGCTGGTCCTGGACGCCGTGGCTCACCCGGGCGTGCAGGTCTGCTGGAGCCCGTTGCGAGCCCGGGCGGCCGGAGACACACCCAGCCTGGCGATTCCGCGCCTCGGACGGCGGATCGCGATGGCCGCCTGGACGGACGCCCGTCTGTCGCCGGTGACACTCAGGCCGGAGGGCTGCGTGCTGCCGGGAGAGGGACACCTGGAACTGGACTATTGCCATGCTCTGCTGGCGGGGATCGGCGGGCCGTCGCTGCTGATCTTCGAGTGGCCCAAGCTGGACATGCCTTCCCTGAGCGATCCCGACCAGGCACTGCCGACGGCAGCAGGCCGTATCCGGGCGATGATCGAGCGTTTCGAGAACACCCCCGAGTTAAGCGCTTATAAGGGCGACAAGAACGCCCCCCGGCTGGCCGTCCCGCAGGAACAGGGTCCGCGGGCCTCGACCTGACCCACGGAGACCGCTTTTGGCCGCTGGTCGTCTACCCGTCGGTCTGACCTTCTCGATGCTGGTCGCGGCCCTGTCCCTCAGCACGATCGTGATCCAGCACCAGGCGCTGTGGGCCCATTCGCCTCCGGCCGAGGCGCTCGTCCATGCCTGCGCGGCGAGCTGCCTCCTGTGGGGGCTGTGCAACCTGGCCCTGCAGCGGCTGATACCGGCCTTGAAGCGCTACCCGATCGGGCGTGATATGACCGCGGTCCTGGGCGTGGCGGCACTGGCCACCGGCTTGGTCGTGACGATCACCATGGCGTTCGTCGCCGCGGTGGAGACTCTCTGCCGGACCAGCGCCTTCAGCTATGGCCGCACGCTGCGGGCCCACATCTGGGCCGGCGGGCTGATCGACCTGGCCGCAGTGGGAGCGGCAGTGGCGATTCACCGCTGGCTGTACCGGTCCGGCGCGCTGGTCACGGTTCTGTTCTGGCTCTGCACCTTCGCCGGGCTCTGGGCTTCGCTGCTCCTGGCTCCGTTGCGCGAGGTGCGGACCGCCGCGGGCATCGCGCAAGGGGTGTATTCGCGGGCCTGGCTCGGAGCGTTCATGCTCTGGGCAGCCGGTGTGACCGCGGGGTTTACGATCATCCAGGGACGGCTGGAGCACCGGCGCCGGGTCGCGGCCTGGCCGGACCGGCTGGATCAGTTGACGACCTACCTGCCTTCCTGGCCGGGCTTCCGGCACAGCGCCGGCCTGATGGGGATCGTGGTCATGATCCTGGGGTGCGTTCTGGTGACGCTGCCGTGGAGCGCCCCGGGGGCGGTGGCCGGCGGCGCCGCGATGCTGGCCTTGTGCCATCGCCGGTGGGGCGAAAGTCTGGCAGACATCGGACTGGGACTGATCACGCTGGCGGTGGTTTCGCTGACCATGATCGGGCTGCCGGACCGGCATGCGGACATCTCGGTCTACTTTCCGGCCGTCTTCAGCCGCATCGTCGGGGGGCTGGCGGTCATGGTCTGGTTCTGGCACTGGGTGGCACAGGTCTGGGAGGATCAGCTCGACGGGCAGACGGCCTGGACGACGGCCGGGCGCCTGATCCCGGTCAGCCGGCGGGTCGGCTTCCTGGCCGGCGTCACGGGCGTGCTGGTGATGACCCAGCTGGCGGTCTGGCCACTTCTGCCGTACGTGGACACGCGCGAAAACGCCCCGGAACGCTGGGTCTGGGGGCTGGCCGCCGGTCTGATCCTGTACCTGGCACTCTCGTGGGCGGCCAGGCGCACCGGCAAGGCGACGCTGGCGTGGCTGGCGGTGCTGTCGGCCGGATGCCTGGCTCTGTTCATCCTGGCCCGGGCCGTGGGGGTGCAGCCTCGCGACCGGCTGGTCGCCCACTGGCCGCTGGCGGCCGCAGGAACGTCGCTGGCGGCGTCGTGTCTGTCCGGGGCGGTCTTGCGCAGCCGGACACGACGGGCCTTTTTTGAACCGCTGCTGGTCACGGGCATTCTCATCGGGCCGGTTCTGGCGGTGATCGGCACGGCGATCGGCGACCCGATGCGGACTCCGCCCTGGCAGGCGCCGGCAGCGTACGCCCTGCTGGCAGTCAACTACCTCGTGGCAGGGCTGCTTGCCGGTCCGGTGACGCTGGGCACCGTTTCGGTGGTTTGCCTGGGGGCCGGGGCATGGCATCTCCGTCTCTGGACAGGCTGGCCGCGCCTGCCGCAGGGACACGTGGCGGCGGCGCTGGTGGGGCTGGCACTGGCCGCATCAGGCCTGGTCTGGCGACGTCGGCTCGGCCGCAGGGGCGCGTTGGGCCTCATGGCGGCGGGAGCCGGGCTCGCGGCGGGGGCGCTGTGGACGGGCCTGCCCGGCCGGTGACGGATGCGGCCGAAAACGGGCGGTCCAGGCTGTGCGCGGGGCGGTTCGGGCACCATGCGAGCGACGATTCAACGCGTATCCCGTGCGGAGGTCACGGTCGCCGGTGAGGTGGTGGGGCGGATCGGCCGGGGGTTGCTGGTCTACGTCGGGGTGGCGACGGACGACAGCCCGGCGGACGCGGCTTACATCGTTGAGAAGATCGTCGGCCTGCGGATCTTCAACGACTCAGCCGGCAAGATGAATCTCTCGATCGGCGACGTCGGCGGGGGGGTGCTGGTGATCAGCGCGTTCACGCTGCAGGCCGACGCCAGAAAGGGGCGGCGGCCCTCGTTTGAGGCGGCGGCGCCTCCCGAACCGGCCGAGGCGATGTACCGCCTGGTGTGCGAGGGGCTGCGGGCCAGGAACCTGCCGGTGGCGACGGGGGTTTTCCGGGCCCACATGGACGTCAGCAGCGCAAACGACGGCCCGATCTGTATTCTGATGGATTCCCGTCGATTGTTTTGAAAATGTAGCGCAAGGCCGGCATCCGGTCCGAGCGTCCCGTGGCCCCGGCGACAACCCTGCGGGCAAGTCGCCGGTCCCGCGATCAAGGGGGAGGTCAGGGAACC
>CAZSYS010000048.1:0-19053 GCA_964611365.1 uncultured Planctomycetales bacterium | reverse complement strand
GTCCACGGCAATGCCGTATTCGTACAGGTTGAAGCGCACCGTGGCCGCCAGCCGCAGGCCGGAGGGGTCGAAGACCGGGCTCCAGGCGTTCATGAAGATGGCGTCCCAGGCCGCGCCGTCCTTGGCTACGCTGAAGACGCCGGCCTGGAACGCGCGGGCCCGGCCGCCGCGGGTCATGCGGCATGCGGCCGCCGCCGGGGAGGCCCGCGGAGGAAGGCGCCTGCGGCGCGAGAGGTTCGGGGCATGGGCATTCGGGTGCTGATCATCGAGGACGAGAGCCTGATCCGCTGGTCGCTGCGCCAGAAGTTCCAGGAGCGGGGTTACGTGGTGGATGAGGCCGAGACCGGCGCCGCCGCCGGGCAGCTCCTGGAATCCCGGGAATACGACCTGGTGATGCTGGATCACCGCCTGCCGGACACCACCGGGCTGGACATCCTCCGGCGGCTGCGGGCCGGCGACCAGGATGCCGTGGTGGTGATGATCACCGCCTTCAGCAATGTCGAGGACGCCGTCGAGGCGATCAAGCTGGGGGCCTGCGACTACATCGCCAAGCCGTTCCAGATGGACCAGCTCCTGCGGGTCGTGGACAAGGCCCTGGAAACCACTCAGCTGCGCCGCCAGGTCCGCGAGATGCGCCGCCGCCTGGACCACGAGTACGGCTTCGACCGCATCGTCGGCCGCCATCCCGCCATGCTGGAGCTTTTCGATCTGATCAACCGCGTGGCCCGCAGCAGCTCGTCGACGGTCTTCCTCCGCGGCGAGACCGGCACGGGCAAGGATCTGGTGGCCGGGGTCATCCACTACAACTCCGAGCGTGCCCTGCGTCCGTTCATGAACGTCACCTGCACGGCCATCTCCGAGACGCTGCTGGAGAGCGAGCTGTTCGGTCACGAGAAGGGGGCCTTCACCGACGCCCGGCGCCAGAAAAAGGGGCTTCTCGAACTGGCCCACGGGGGCACGGTGTTCCTCGACGAGGTCGGGGACATGCCGCCCAAGCTGCAGGCCAAGCTTCTGCACTTCCTGGAATGCCGGCGGTTCCGGCGGGTGGGGGGCTCGGAGGAGATCGCCGTCGACGTGCGGGTCATCGCCGCCACCAACCGCGACATCGAGGCCGCGATCCGCCAGGGGGCCTTCCGCCAGGACCTGCTCTACCGGCTGGCCGTGGTCCCGATCGATCTGCCCCCGCTGCGCGACCGCGGCGACGACGTGCGGCTGCTGGCCGACCACTTCGCCCACCGTTATTCCCGCGAGTTCAAGAAACCGGTCACCGCCATCGCCGAGGACGCCTACCGGAAGCTGGCCTCCTACACCTGGCCGGGCAACGTCCGCGAGCTGCGCAACACCATCGAGCGGGCCGTCCTGCTGACCAAGGGCACCGTCCTGACCGCCGCCGACATCACGCTCGGCAGCGCCCAGGCCCAGGGCGGCCGGGGCGACGACCTCGACGGCCTGGACATGCCTCCCGGCGGGCTGGACTTCAGCAAGCTGGAGAACAAGCTGCTGCGGCAGGCACTTGCCCGGGCCGGCGGCAACCAGACCAAGGCCGCCCGGCTGCTGAACGTCTCGCGCGACGCCTTCCGCTATCGCCTCGAAAAGCACGGGCTGCTGTAGCCCGCCGATCGCCCCCGCGGGGCCCCGATGGCGGCGACATCATCAGGCGAGGGCCTGTTCGGGCGCATCCGGAGCGTCCAGGCGCAGGTAGTCCCGCCCTCCCCCCAGCCCGGCGGCCGCCCGCCGCGCCGCCGGACCGGCCGAAGCCCGCGGCGTGACCACCACCAGCGTGTCGGGGGTGCGTTGACGACCATCCGGCGGATCGGCCGGCTCCCAGCCGGCCTGGGCGGCGGCCCGGCGCACGGCCTCATCATCGTCCCACACCTGCCAGCAGAGCCGGCGCCCGAAAGGATGCCGGTCGCGCTCCCGCAGCAGCCGCCGGGCGTTGCGGCCCCAGCCCAGCAGCACCACCCGCCGGGGCGGCCGGCGGCGCCGCGAGAGGGCGTGCAGCAACTGCCGGCCGCGTCGCCACATGAAGCCGGAGGCGACCTCGGCAGCCTCGGCGCCCGGCGGAGAAGGGCTGCCTGCGGCGCCGGCGCCGATGTCTCCCACCAGTCGCCGCAGCTCCGGCGGTTCCCCGGCCGGCAGCAGGTAGTGGCGGCGCAGGTAGCGATAGAACTGCAGGGCGCGCCGGCGGCGCTGAGGCTGTTGCCGCCACTGCCGGACCGCCGCGTCCAGCTGGCCGGCCAGAGGCTCATCCGGGCGATACTCCGCGACGATGCCCTTGTCCGAGAGGATGCCCCGGCCCAGCTGCAGGACCGGCAGGTCGCGCCATGCCGCCTCCGTGGCCACCGTCGAATTGATGGTGACCACCAGATCGGCCAGGTCCAGGGCATCGTGCAGGTTGATGTCGGGTACGCACCACCCCCGCCGGCCCACGGCGTCCTGAACCGCCTGCGGAGGGCAGGTTCCTCTGGGATGCGGTTTGGCCAGGATCCGCCAACCCTCCCCGGCCGCGCGGCTCACCGCCGTCAGGGCCTCAAGGCTGCTGCAGAAGTGCGGCGAGAAGAAGCGCATGTTGGTGTCCGCGTCCACCTGCAGCGGAAAGAACAGCACCCGGTCGCGGTCGGTGATTCCCAGAGCCTGCCGCCAGGCTGCGGCGCCGCGCAGCGGCGGCTGGCCCCAGGCAGACGCGCCCGCCTCGGCCATCCGTCGGATCTCCCCGATCGCCGCCTCGAGCTGATCGGGGGCCAGGGGCGCATTGAGGGCCTCGGTCAGGCCCGGCGACTGCGGTTCGGCCACCAGGCTGCCGGCGGCGTTGACGCCCAGAGGGTCGGCGTACCAGCTGTCCGGCAGAGGTCCCTTCTCGCAGTACCGTACGGGCACGCCGTGCCGCCGGGCCCGATCCGCCACGACCGCCTGGTGTGACAGCAGGCCGTTCCAGACCATGACCAGGTCCGGCCGGTAGGCTTCAAGGACGCGGTCGCAGCACCAGGCCGTCGCGGTCAGCGGGCCTTCGACGGAGGCCGGGTCGTCGGGGTAGCCGCAGACGCGGTGGTACCAGCGGGTGTCGACGGCCAGGGGGGCGAGTTCCGGCGGCAGCGGCGCCTCCGGCGGGGGATCCGGGGAGTCGACGGTCCCGACCTCCCGCAGGTCGATCCAGGGTCCGTCCGGCGTGCAGGCGTCCCGGTCGTACGCCAGGATGAGGCACTGCCCCCCGGCGGCCTGAAGCGCGGCGGTCAGTGAACGCTCGATCCGGGCAATCCACGGGTCGTCGCCGCCGGCGGCGAACAGTACGCGGAGGGGATGTCCAGCGGAACCGGCGGTCACGCCCGGATCCTACGCCGATCGCCGGGGCCGGTCCAGACCCGCCAGCCGCCGGTTCGAGGCCGCGGGACGCCGCTGCTGCAGGGCCGGGCATACAAGTGCCGATAAGAGCCAGCGCCGCGGCGTCCGGCGATGCGCCAGCGGTCCAGGGACGCCGGAGAACACGCATGCCGACCGCCCGTGAACGGATGACGGCCGCGCTGGCCGAGCTGGCGCGCGACGGGGCGCGCCGCGTGGCCGTGTACGGCGCCGGCCGGCACACCGAGCTGCTGGCCGACGTGCTGGCGGGCTCGCCGGTGCCGGTGGTCGCGGTGATCGACGATGATCCGGCCCGGACCGGCGGTCGCTGCGCGGGCATCGAGATCATTGCCCCCCAGGCGGCCGCCGCCGCGGGTGTCGAGGCGGTGGTCATCTCCTCCGATGCCCACGAGGAGGCCATCTGGAGCCGGCGCGGGCGGCTGGTGGATGAGGGCATCACCGTCCGCCGTCTTTACGACCGGCCCCCGACCACCCATTACGAAGCGGGCTGGGACCACTACGCCCGGCACTGGCGGCCGGACCGCCGGCTGGCCTGGGACGCCGCAGGGCGGGGCTGGGTGCCGGCCGCCGACCAGTCGGGCATCGTGCATCCCGGCGACGAGTGGGCCGAGGCCGACCGGGTCGTTGGGCAGCTCATTCGCCCGATGCTGAGCCCCGACGCCGTGGTGCTGGAGATCGGCCCGGGATCCGGACGGATCACGCAGCGCGTGCTGCCGCACTGCCGGGAGCTGCACGCGGCGGAGATCTCCTCGGAGATGATCGCGGCCCTGCATCGCCGGCTGGGAAACCCCCCGGGCCTGCACGTGGTGAAGGTGCAGGATGCGGATCTGTCGATGTTCGGCGACGACAGCTTCGACGCCGCCTACTCCATCGGCGTGTTCGTGCACCTGCAGATGGAGGACATCTTCCGCTATCTCCGGGAGCTGCGGCGGGTGCTCAAACCCGGGGCGGCCTTCGTGATCGAGACGGTCTGCGATCCCGACGAACCCCGGCACTGGCACAACTTTCTCAAGCGCATCGCCGACATCGACGCGGGCCGGCGGGACGATCCCTGCCGATTCCACTTCATCTCCGGATCGATCCTGCGGAAGTTCTGCGATCACCTGGGGTGGAGACTGGAAACCGGAGAGGGAATCCGCTTCTGCTCGCTCAAGCCCCCGGCTCGTTGACCCTGGCCGGGGGGGCCGGCAGGTTCAGCCCGCGCGGGCAGCACGTGCCCACCTCGCGCGCGTAGTCGCTGAAGGCCACGTAGTGCCGCCCGCGGACGGCGCCGCGGGCCTCCAGACGCTCGCACATCGTCCGGTTGGCCCAGGGCGTGACCACGATCAGGTTGCCCTCCGCCGGCGGCAGGTAGCGGTCGATCGAACTGGCCGGGCTCACGTCGTCGGCGACCGCCAGCTTGCTGGCCAGGGCATCACCGATGCGCCGCAGCAGCCCGCGGCCGTTGACGCCGTGGCCGTACACGATCACCCGTCGCAGCGAGGCCGCCCGGGCCAGCAGGTCTCCGGCAATGCGGTCGAGGATCTCCTCGCTGTGCAGCAGCTCGTGCAGGCACCGCTCGCACCGCTCGGCCAGTTGCGGGCAGGCAAAGCGCTGCTCGAGCTGGCCCAGCCAGGCCCGCAGCCGCTGGCCGGACTCGGCCCAGATGGCGTCCCACTCGTCGGGAAACCGGCAGGCCGCCAGCGGCATGGCCACGTAGATGTGGCGGGCCAGGGTCTGCGGATCCAGGCTCGACAGGCGGGTGCCGGCCTGACGGCGGATGCGATCTGCGGCTTCGGCGCCGCCCTGGGCAAAGGCCAGCGCCAGGCAGTACCCGCACCAGCCCGACAGGGCCGCCGGAAGGGCCTCGATCGGCGCCCCGGCCTCGAAGTCCGGGTGCGCCGTCGGACAGCGCTCGTCCACCGCGTGAAGCCGCTCCAGCACCGTCGATCCGGCCTCCAGCATCAGGCTGACCCGCCGGCTGTGACTGCCCGGCGTCATCCGGTACCGCGAGACCGGCTGCGGCGTGCCCACGAACACGCAGCCCATGCGGGCCATGCGGGCCCACATGTCCCAGTCTTCGCAGGCCGGAAGGGTGACATCAAAGGGTCCGCTGCGCTGGAACCAGATCCGCCGGATCAGCAGGCTGTCGGTGCTGACCGGATTGAGCACCGCAAAATCGTTGAACGTGAGACGGTCGCGGCCCGGACTGTGAATCCATTGCCGGTCTTCGCCGCGCGGACCGACAACGCGGTAGCCGCCGAATGCGGCGCCGGCGTTGGGATGGTCGTCCAGCAGGCCGCTCAGGATCGCCAGGGCGTCAGGCTCCAGTTCATCGCCGGCGTCCAGCAGCAGCACCCGGTCGGCCACGCAGAAGGCCATGCCGTTGTTGCGGGCGGCGGCCAGGCGCTGGTTGGCCTGCGAGACGATCCGGCAGCGCGGTTCGTCAGCCGTCAGACTCGCCAGCACCGCAAGCGTATCATCCGTCGAACCGTCGTCGACCAGCACCGCCTGCCAGTCCGTAAGCGTCTGGGCGCGGAGCGACCGCAAGGTATCACCCACCTCCTGGGCCACGTTGTGGCAGGGGATGATGATCGATACCCTGGCGGTCATGAGTCTCTCCGACGGGGTGCTCCGAGCAGACGGCCGCGACGGACGGCCGTCAGGCGCGGTCCCATCCGTCAGCTCACATAGCCCAGCGCCCGGAGCCTTTCCCGCACCTTCTCCTCGTCCCCGGGCCGGCAGGCGGTCGGCCCGAAACAGACCTCCTGGTCGGCGGTCATGGCCCGGAGCCGGGCGAGCAACTCTTCCCGCAATTCCGGCTGCTCGCGGGCCAGGTCGTGCGTCTCCCCGGGGTCGCTGTTGAGATCATACAACACCACCGGCCCGCTGTCCGCAAGAATCAGCTTGTGGCTCCCGGTGCGGAGGGAGACCTGCTCAGGTCCCCTGAAAGACTTGATCTCGGTGATGTCGCCCTCAAACAGTTGTCGCGGCGAGGTTTCGGCGTACGAGTCCTGCCGGGCGATGCGGTCGCCCTTCAGCAGCGGCACCAGGCTCTGGCCGTCCAGATGCTCCGGCCAGGTCTCCCGGGGGAAGCCCCACAGGTTCAGCAGCGTCGGCAGGATGTCGACGTGCCGGACCTGCACGGGTATCCGCCGGCCGGTCGCGGTCAGCTCACCCCACTTCCAGATCAGCGGCACCCGCAGAACGCTGTCGTAGAGGTGGTGGCCGTGGCCGCGTTGACCGTGCTGGAAGAGATCCTCGCCGTGGTCGGCGGTGAGGATCAGAGCCGCCTCGTCCAGCCGGCCGTGACGCCTCAGCACGTCGGTCAGTTCGCCCAGGCAGGTGCCGTCCACGACCTCCCGCAGCGTGCGGGAATAGGCCGCGTCGGCCGGCACGCCGGTGTCCAGGTGATAGTCGTGCAGATCGAAATAGTGCAGCCAGCAGAAGACTTTCCGCCGGCCGGCCTCCGCCAGGAAGTCGTCCAGCGCGGCGTTCAGCTGCCGGCCGCTCTGCCAGCAGCCTCCCCGGCCGGTGTCGCGGCCGTCCAGCACGTCCCGGTAGCGGTCGAACCCTCGCCCCAGGCCGGTGGGGGAGTTCAGAATGAAGGTCGAGGGGAACCCTGCGGTGAGATAGCCGGCGCGGGCGGCGTAGTCGGCCACCGAGAGGATATGCGACGCGCAGAGCTGCCCCAGCAGCAGCCGTACGCCGGTTCGAAACGGGTAGGCGCCGGTCAGAATGCTGGCCACGGACGGCGTGGTGAAGGGGGCATGGGCTACCGCCTGGGTGAAGACCGCGGCCCGCTGGCCCAGGCGGTCCAGCACCGGCGAGTCGCCCCGCCTCGAACCGCACAGCCCCAGGTAGTCGGGCCTGAGGCAGTCGATGGAGATCAGAAACACGTCGCGAACCATGCGCAAACCTCGGCTGACCGGTGTTGCGGGTGATGGATGGCTTTATGGTTTCCGGGCGCTTCACCCCTTGATCGGATCCTTCCAGAATCCCGGTTAGTATCGGCAGCGGCCTGTAAACGCCTGCAAGGAAAGGGCTCAACGCCTGCCGGGCGTGCCGGGGCAGGCCGGCGGATGCCGCCGCCGCACGGGAATGGCCATGGCGGCGGTTCAAGCCGGCGGCGTGCCGGCAGGGGCCGGGGGCATCGCCCAGGTCCCCAGCGTGCCTCAGTCGCGCAACTTATTGAACAGGAAAAGGATGCGTTCCTTTGGATGCCGCCGGCGGCCGTTGATCTGCCGCCGGGGTGGTCACGCAGGCTCGGGCGGCCGGCAACCCTCGGCCTTCAGCGGGCCCCGGCCGGATGATCCCAACCCAGCCGCGGGAGGTCGCCCTCGAAGCAGCTGATGGTTTCGCCGAAGTCGTTGTGCCGGCGTTGTTCGAGAATCTCCTGTTCGATCGGGGGCGGAAACAGCCCGTGGTGACGACAGAGGATCTCGTCGTTGGGCTCCAGACTCACCGGCGGGTCCATCCGCCGCACCAGAGCGAAGACGTTGTAACCCTCGCGGGCATATGCACCGTTCCGGATGGCGAAACCGGCCCGTAGCAGCGTGATCATGAGCTGTCCGACGTTCCAGCCGCTGAAGACGTGCCTGCCGACAATCTGGCTCTTATAGGGCGGGACGGCCACGGCCAGCAGGCCGCCGGGCCGCAGGGTCCGCCGCCACTCCCGCAGCACGGCCAGCGGGTTCTCGAAGTGCTCCAGGCAATGGGAGGCCCAGATCGCCTCCAGCCCGCCATCCCGCAGCGGCAGCCGGGCCAGATCGGCCTGCAGGCAGCGGCAGCGGTCCGGTCGCCGGGCCGCGAGCTCTCGAACGCCCGGCGTGAACACCCGGTCGATGGCCAGAACCCGGCAGCCAGCCTGGACAAAGTGCCGCGCGTGGTACCCCTGTCCGGCTCCGAGATCGGCGATGCTCCCGGGCTTCTCGGCCAGAAGTCGATCGATCAGCGGGCCCTGCTGGTTGTAGAGATTCAATGCCGGGCCCCCGCTGCCGCATCGGTCGCGTGGAGATCGCTGCAGGGCTCCGGCATCTGCCCGGGGCCGATGATCCGGGCAGGTATTCCCCCCATGGTCGCCCCGGCCGGCACGTCGTCGAGGACCACGGCATTGGCCGCGATCACCGCATCATCGCCGACGGTGACGCCGCCGAGGATCTTGGCGCCGGCGTAGATGATCACCCGGTGGCCGATGCGCGGCTGGCGCGGATCCCCGCAGGTCCGCACACCAAGGACCACACCTGAGTAGCAGGCACAATGGTCTCCGATCTCGACGTTGCGTCCGATGACCACGCCCCGGGGGTGGGCAATCGCGAAGTCCTTGCCGATTCTGGCTTTGTAGTGAATCTCGGCACCGCAGAGCAGGCCGTTGAGCTGCTTGAACAGGCACGGCAGCAGCGGCAGCCCCGCGCGATCGCACCAGTGCGCCGCCCGGTGCAGGCGCACCGCCATCCGGCCTGCGTGCAACAGCTTCTCAAACGCGTCGTTGATCCGGTCGATAACCTTCATCATGCGGTCGCGCGCGGTGATGACCATGCACGTCGATGAGCAGATCCAGGATTCTCCCCGTCTATCGGAGGCCCGATGGTCGGCCCTGCAGCTTTTCGCCCGGCGGCGCGATCATGCCGACCGCGCGGGGCAGTTTCCGGTCACCGCGCGTGGTCGTTCGCGGAGGTCACGACTACCATGCATGGAAAATGCGGTTGACGGAATCGGCGTGTGCAGTTACTGTCGGATCCGGAAATCCCGTTCGCGTCACACGGGATCGTCTACTCTCATTCAAGGGAGGTTTCGCCATGGCTAAGAAGAAAGCCAAAAAGGCTGCCAAGACCGTCAAGAAGGCAGCGAAGAAGGCCAAACGCCGCAAGAAGTAAGCGGCACGGCCTGGCCTCCGCGCGGGTGCAGCCGCGGGCTCGAGCCCGGAACCGCAACCGCCGGAGCAACATCATTGCGGAAGACGGGCGGCCGATGGGGTCGCCCGTTTTCGTTGGGTGACCACGGCGACAGGGCGGACGCGGCGGATTCGCCCGTCGATGATTCCCATTCACGACCGGGCGGGTAGAATGCCGCCGTCCGCCCGCCGACGCCTGCCGCAAGGTTGGCACCGGCCGGGGCATCCACCCGCCGGCCTGCCCTGCCGGCCGCGGGCGTCGCCTGATGGAGCCGGCATGGCCGCACCTCGTCCGATCACCATCCGCGTGCTGGCATCAGGGATGTGGCTGCTGAGCGCGGCCGGCCTGGCGGCCTGGTTCCTCTGCTCGCAGGCCCTGGGCAGTTTCGGCGAACGGTGCATGCGGCTGGGCTCCAGGCTCCTCGGAGCGGGCGGCTGACCGGAGGGCCCCCAGGGTCGGCGGTGCCGTGGGCGGGCCGGATGCCCGGCGTCGGCACCGCGGACGACTCCGGGACCGCGCGCCGCCCGAGGGACCGAAGGTGGCCGTCGATCTTCTGAGCCTGATTCTGCTGGTTTGCACCGCCGGAGCCGGTTCCGGCCTGCTGAGCCGCCGGCTGGCGGAAACCGGCGGCTTCAGCCGCCTGGAACGGAACCTGGCCTGGGGGACCCTCTGGGTCGGCTGGTTGGTCGCGGCCGTGCTGCTGACCGCCGCCGCCGGCCTGCTGGTGGACCTGCCGCTGGTCCGGCCGGCCGGAGCCGCCGCATCGTCCTTCATCGGCTGGCTGGCGGTCCGGATCCGCCGGCCCGGCAGGCAAGACCGTCCCAAGCCCGTTGATGCCTCTGCACCCCGCCCCAGTCGCCTCTGGCGACGGCTGCCCGGTGCGTTTCGCTTCCTGGTGGTCGGTCCGGTGCTGCTGCTTCACGTCTTCCTGGCCTGTGAGGCCCTGATGCGTCCGCCGGCGGGCTTTGACGGGCTGCACTATCACCTGCCGCTGGTGGTCCGCTGGGCCCGGGACGGGCAACTGTCGATGGTCGAAGGCGTCTGGCAGTTCAGCCTGCCGGGCAACGGCGAGGTCTGGATGCTGCTGATCGCCTGGCTGGGCGTCGAGCGGCTGATCGAACTGAGCATGCTGCCGGTCGGAGGGCTGGCGGGGCTGCTGGTTTACGCCATTGCCCGCGAGCTGTCGGCCTCCGGACCGGCGGCTCTGCTGGCGGCGGTGCTCGCCCTGGCCGGCCCGATGACGGCCATGCAGTGCTACAGCTCGTATGTGGATGGTTTCGGGGCCGCGTTCATCCTGGCCGGCGTGTATTGGACTCTTCGCGTGCATCGCGGGCCGGCCGGGTCCGGCCACATGACCGCATGTGCACTGCCGGCCGGGGCGGCTGTCGGGCTGGCCATCGGCACCAAGCCGAGCTTCGTGCTCTGGGCCGGGCTGGTGGTGGTCGCAATGGCTTTCGCCCTCGTCGGGCGGGCGCGGCGCGAGGCGGCCGGCACCCGGGAGGCCGGACGGCAGATCGCTTCGGCCGTCCTGGCCTTCACCCTGGCGGCCGGGGCATGCTGTTTCTACTGGCCGCTGCGGGCGACCTGCCGCACCGGCTGGCCACTGTATCCGGTCCAGCTGCGCGTGGCCGGGCGAACGCTCGGGACCGGCCTGCCGGCGGAACGGATCGTCTCGGATCTCGGCCGCCAGGGCTGGTGGTCGGTGTGCTATCCGTGGGTGGAGTGGAAACGTGCCGGCCACCAGCCCGCGCGCGGCGACTACGCGGCCGACAACGGGCTGGGGCCGGCCTTGGCGGCCTTTGGCGTTCCCGGGGCCTTGTACCTCCTTCTGCGGCGCCGCCGCGTCCGCCGCCCCGGCGATCTGGCGACCGACCGCACGGTGCTGATCCTGATGGTCGCCGGCGTGGTGCTGTTCGTCGAAGCCTGCTTTTCGTACGGGCGCTACGCCATGCCCCTGTGGATGCTGGCCTTCGCGGCCTGCGGGCCGATGCTGGACCTGCTCGTGCGGCTGAGGCCGCGATCGACGCTGGCTCTGGCCTGCCCGGCGGTCGTTTTGAGCTCGGCGATGATGACCCTGGCGCCGGCCGTCGACCTGGCCGGACGGCTGCGAGATGGCGACCTGGGCCGCAGTCGTTTCTACGGCCTGCCGCCGATCATCGAGCGGCTGGAGCCCGGCGCTGTGGTGCTCAACCTCGGCGATTCCACCGCGAACTACCCGTTGTACGGGCGGCGCTGGACCAACCGCGTAATCGAGACCCCGCTGGCGGCCCACCTGGGGCTCAGGCCGCCCCTGACCGCCGCCCGGATCGCCGCCCACGACATCGACTACGTCTATATCCGCGATCCGTCCGCTCCGCCGTTTGCCGACGACGTTGCCTGGGAGATTGCCTGGGACGACCGCCAGGATCCTGCCCGTCCCCCGACCACTAGGCCGACGGTGGTCTACCGCCTTTTGCGGGCGGACTCCGGGTCCGCCAAGGGCACCGGGGGTATACCGTAATCGCGCAGCGACCCGCAGCCGGTATCCGGCGGCGCGTGCACCCCCGGCCGCCTCCGTCCGTGAGCCGTGGCAGCCGCCGTACCGCCTCCGCCGGATCATCGGGCACCGGTTGGCCTTCGCCCTTCCGATAGCGGGTATGCCGCGACGACTGGGGTCCGTTTCACCTTCACCGCGCGTCGGTCCGCACGGCTTGCCGCCTGGCGGATGGCTTGCCGCCCGGCGCGTGCAAGGCTACGCTGACCGGAGGACTCTCGCGAGGGGCAGGGGCAGCAGCCGCCGGTGGGGTTCAACAGGCGGCGGCCGGCCTGGAATGCCCCGCCGCATGGCCTCGTCGGACCGGTGTGCCGGTCGCGGTCGCGACCAGGAGCCGGAGGCGTTGGCCGCCAGAGACCGGCACGCGGCCCGGCCCGCCAAGAGGGGAACCATGCGTTTCCTGACGTTCGCAGCCATCCTGTTCCCGCCGGTTGTCGTCAGCCCATGCCTGGCCGACTCGACGCCCCCGGCTTCAGCGCCGGCTGACGCCACAGCCTCGCCGCCGGCCGGGGACGACGGCCCCAACAACCACCTGGTGGGCCGGCCGCTGGATGTCCACCACCTGATCGTCGATGACGGCGCCGAAGTCTTTGACCGCGGCCGGCAGGAGAATACCCGGGTCGTGCAGGATCCGGCCGGCGTGGTCCTGCAATCCGCATCGCCGGCCGACGCCGGGTGCGGCCGACGGCGGGCCGGGACGCACACCTCGCGGATCATCCAGTCGCCGTTTCCCATCAACGAGTTCGTGCCGTCCTGCAACATCGACGTGCCGCCGGGTTGCGGCTACACCGTGGAGGTCCGCCTCGGCCGTGCTGCCGAGGGCATGTGGACGCCCTTCTACTACCTCGGCTCCTGGGGTGAGGCTCCGGCTCCCGAGTCGCGACTCACCGGCGACGCGCACGGCGTCATCGACATGGACTGCTTCCGCTCGCGGCAGGTGTTCGACCTGATTCAGTACCGCGTCCGCCTGGCCTCATCTTCGCCCGACGCCGCGCCGGTCCTGCGCCGGTTTTCGCTGGCGGTCAGCAACACCACGCAGGACGCCGACCTGGCGGCACGGTTCCGCCGCCCGGTGGATCCCGGTCCGCCGGCCGGCTGGACGCGTCGCCTGCCGGTGCCGTTTCGCAGCCAGAAGGTCGAACCGCGCGAGCTGCGCGGACGGATCTGCAGCCCCACCAGCGTGGCGATGGTGCTGGAGTACTTCGGCATCGATCGACCGACGGTCGAGGTCGCCGGAGTCATCTACGATCCGGAGTATCGCCTCTACGGAAACTGGGGGCGGGCCGTGCAGGGGGCGTACACCTTCGGCGTGCCGGGCTACCTGCAACGCTTCGGCGGCTGGGACGAGGTCCGGGTCCACATTGCCCGGGGCCGGCCGATCATCGCCAGCATCCGGGCTGACGAGGGCGAACTGATCGGGGCTCCGTACCGCTCCACCGACGGGCATCTGATCGTCGTGGTCGGCTTCGACGAGGCCGGCAACGTGCACGTCAACGACCCCTCCGGCGACGACCCAGCCGAAGGCATCGTCACCTATCCCCGCGCGGGTATGGAAAAGGCCTGGTTCGGCCATGGCGGGCTGGGCTATGTGCTCCTGGGCACCCCGCCTGCAGCCCAGTCTCGAGTATCCGCCTGCCCATGACCCGGGATACCGATCACGGACCGTTCCGAACCTGCCCGGCACCGGCAGGCCGCTTCGGCCATATCGACTTGGTCTGGCTTCGACCGAATGATGAAGCCAGATTCAAATTCTTTAATGACAAATAGTTAAGATTCAATATGGAAGGCCGCGAACTTGACGTCTCTACTTTGTTGACACATTACTGCATTCTATGTAGACTAAATACAGCTCAGGATTCGATCGATCCGCCGGGACACGTCGGCCAGGTAGGCGGACCAGTCGGTATCCTTGTCGGACAGGTCGCCGGGGCCTTCGTAGGTCAGGGGGCCGTCGTAACCGGCGCGTTTGAGGGCGGCCATGATCGCCGGCCAGTCGGCGCTGCCCTCGCCGAGCGGGCAGAAGCCGCTGATGTTGCCCACTGCGGTCTTGAAGTCCTTGAGGTGCACGCGGCGGACGCGGCGGCCGAGGATGTCGATCCAGTCCTGGGGGAATCCGAACTTCAGGACGTTGCCGGTGTCGAAATACGCCTGGACGAACGGCGAGTTGACCCGGTCGATCAGGTCGCGCATCTCCAGCGGAGAGAGCAGGAAGCTGTTCCAGACGTTCTCGATGGCGATGACCACGCCGCGTTTCTCGGCTTCGGGAGCCAGCGCGCGCAAAGCCTCGAAGGCCAGGTCCATGGCCTGGGCATATCCGATGATGCGGGTGGTCGGGTCGGACCAGTGGGTCACCGCCCCGGGGACGACGAGCAGGGCGTCGGTGCCGATCCACCGGGCGCGATCCAGGCCGGCGATGGTCAGTTCGCGGGCCTTCCGGCGGACGTCCGGGTCCGGCGAGGTGTAATGGCTTTCCCAGAACAGTCCGCAGCCCAGCGAGGCGATCCGGAGGCCGGTGGCCCGGATGTCGTCGGCCAGCCGGCGGCAGGACGACTCGTCGGTGGTTACGGCCAGTTCGCCGGAGGCTTCCAGGGTGACTTCCAGGGCGTCGAAGCCGGCGGCGCGAACGGCCCTGGCGATGTCCGTGAGTCGGCTTGCCGGCGGGAAGGCCCATGCGTTGATGCTCTTGAACATGATGAATCGTCCGTTGAAGGTGAACCGGGTGGATCCCGCGACGCGAAGGCCGCTGCGGCCCGGCGGGGCGGATCCGGCGGACGGATTGTAGCTGTGGGGTCCTGCGGGTCAACCTGCCGACGGCAGGGAGGTGGCCATGAGATTCCGGCAGGTGATAGGGCTGAAGCTGGCGGTTGCACTGACGGTGGCGGGCTGCGGTGGTCCGGACGGCAGTCGGCCGGTGCGGGTCGAGCGCGGCGTGGCCCAGCTGTTCATCGACGATCTGCTGATCGCCGGGGATCGAGGCCTGGTGCGCGTGCTGCACCAGCCGGTCAAGGACGCCGGCGGGCAGGCACCGCTGATCGAGGCTGCCGAGGGCACGACGCTGCTAGCCTACGGCTCGATCGTGCATGACCGGAAGCTCGGCCGATACGTCATGTTCGTGCAGGAGTTCCCCTCGCGGCGGATGTACCGCACCACCTCGGCCGACGGCCTGAACTGGGACGCCGCCGGCACCGCGGGTCTGGAGCCGGTGACCTTCGACACGGACCTGAGTGCCCTGCCGGGGGCCGAAAAGGCCAAACCGCCCGCGCGGCGGGGCATCGACCTGTTCAGCTGCTGCTACGACGCCGGCGATCCGCAGTGGCCTTACAAGGGCTGGCTGTATCTGGCCAACTGGGGCAACGAGCTGGAGGGCGTGTTCTACGTCTACTCGGCTGACGGGCGGGACTGGAAGCGCGGTCCGCAGGTCGTCGACGGCTGGGGCGACGCCGGCGACCCCTCCTCGCGGACCATCCGCCAGGACGGCAGGACGGTGCACGGGGCCGGCGATGTGACGCTCTTCGGCGTCGATCCGGCCGGGGGGCGGTACCTGGGGATCTTCAAGTTTCTGGGCCACGGGCATATCGGGCCGGACAACGGCCTGCGCTCGCGGGCGTACCTGTGGCTGGACCGCCTGGACGCACGGGTGGACCTCGGCCGGATCCGGCGGGTGGCGCTGCTGCCGCCGGTGGCCTATGCCGGCGGGGACACGCCGTTTGACGAGTACTACGCCTCGACAGCCTGGAAATACGAGTCGATGTGGCTGGGAGGGCTGAAGATCTATCACAGCCGCGGCCACTACCCGCATTCGGCCGCGGGTTGCGCGTTTCTCAAGCTGGTCGCCGGCCGCGACGGACTTCACTGGCGCAAGGTGCCCTTCATCAACGATGCCGGCGTGCCGGAGGTGTTTCTGGCCAACGGTCCCGAGGGCGGCCACGGAGGCCGCAACGACGGCGGCTACATCAGCGAGTTCAGCCAGGGGCCGCTGCGGATCGGCGACGAGCTGGTGTACTACTATTCCAGCTCGTCGTTCGGCAAGCATGCTCCGCCGGACGTCCGCATCCGCGGCGGCGGGGTCTTCCGGGCGCGGCTGAGAACGGACGGTTTCGTGTCCGTGCAGGAAGGAACGCTGACCACTCCGCCGCTGCGGCTGGAGGGCGTCGACCTGACGGTCAACGCCGTCGGGCCGGTATCCCTGGAGGTCGTGGAGGCCGACGGCCGGGCCCTGGCCTCGGCGCAGCTCGAGGGCGACAGCCTCCGCCACGCGGTTTCCTTCGACGGCCGTTCGCTGGGGCAGGTCGCCGGCGGGCGGCTGGTCCGGCTGCGTTTCACGGTCCGCCGGCCGGGCCGGCTGTACAGCTTCACCGTCCGCTGATCGCGCCGGCGGCGGGGACCCGGCGGGTCGATTCCCGTCGGGCCGCCACGGCATCTTGGCACTTGCGCCGTCCGGGCAGGGGACGCACCGACCGGCGTGCCGCAGGCTTCGTCCCCGGAGGCCGTCACCGTGAAAGCCGCGCTGAGCACCCGCGCCGGACGCCTGTTGCACTGGGCGATGCCGCTGATCCTGATCCCGGGCCGCTGGGCCGCAGCCGGGCTGGAGGTTCTGGACAGCTACGCCCACTGCGACCGACCGTTCCCCCCGTACGTCCGTTTCTGGCACGAGGACGCCAACCTGGAGGAGGTTGTCAGCGAGGGCACCGACGCACGGGCTCAGGCCGAGGCCGTCGGCGGTTCGCTGCACGTCCTGGTGCGCAACGCCGGCCCGGTCCCGCTGGAAATCCGGGACGTCGCCATGGCCGGCATCAGCCTCGACCGGGCCATTGCCGTCTCCGGGCAGCGCAAGACCAAGGTTTTCTCCAGCATCCACTTTGCCCATCTGCCGGCAGATCATCTCCAGCGGCTCATCGATGCCGGCGAGCCGGTGTGGTTCCGGGTCGATCCCGAGACGATTGCCCCCGGCGGCACCGGGGAGGTGGTCGTCCGGCTGCGACGGATTGCACCCGCCGGAGCCGGGCGGGGCGAGCGGTCGCTGGCTCTCCTGCACGGCGGCGGCCAGGCCGAGGTTCGCGTGCCGGTGGACCGCGACCGCCCGCGGTTCGAGAGCATCAGTTTTTCCCGCGACCTGCGAACCGCCTTTCTGTACACCCATGCCCCGGCCTCCCCGGCGGCGGTGCCGCTGCGGATCCGGCTGGACGGCCGGGACGTCACCGCCTCCGCGAAGATCGTTCTGGACCGCGGCTGCGACACGGCCTGCACGGTGCTGGCGCTGGATCCCGCGCCGCCGGCGGCTTCCTTCCGGTGTTTTCAGGCCGAGTATCCCGGCGGCGCGACCGCGGCGGCGGGACTGCGCGTCTGGGCGGACGATTTCGCGTACGGCATCTTCGGCGGCAAGCCGGGGGAAGCCGGCGACGAGCGGATCGCACGGCAGTATGTGGACGACATCACCGGTCATCACATCAACCTGCAGATGCCGCAGATCGGCTCTTCGGCGGTGCAGTCGTTCTTCAAGTCGCAGGCCGGCCAGGACTATTGCGCCGCCCGGGGTCTGCGTTTCATCCTGCCGGAGGCCGGCAAGTTCGGCGTGCGCGACCCCTTCGCCTATTACCTGCACGATGAGCCGGACTGCGGCGACTACAAGGCCCAGGGGCTGCCGGCCGACAGGAAGATCGGGGCCATGGGCCGCTACGTCATCCAGCGGGGGATGGAGATCCGCCGGGCCGATCCGCGGGTTCCGCAGATGGTCAACGTGGACATGACCTTCAAGCCGCAGAACTGGTACACCTACGGGCAGATTGCGGACATGCTGGCCGCCGATCCGTACTACCAGGCCCGGCTGCGGACCGCCTGGACGCGGAATCCCGAGCGAAGAGAGATGTATGCCCGGGCGACCTACGTCTACGCCGTCGGCGAGGTCTGCCGGGCGGCGTGTGCCCCGCGGCCGCTGCACCTGATCCTCTACAGCGTCGCCCATGTGGACAAGGACACCGGCCAGCGGTTCCGCTGCGCAACCCCGGCCGAGAAACGCATCGAGGTCTACTACGCCCTGGCCGCCGGGGCCCGGGGTCTTTCATACTGGTGGTACACCCCCGGCCGGCCCTCGCGCGGGGTCGGAGCCGCCGGTTCGGACGCGGATCTGGCGGCGCTGTGGGAGGAGATCGGCCGGCTGGGGGCCGAGGTCCGGGCGGCCGGGCCGCTGCTGCTGAACGCCTGTCCGGTTCGCCGGGAGCTCGAGGCTTCAGCGGGATTGTGGGTGCGGACGCTGGCGGTCGGCCACGAAACCCTGGTGCTGCTGGCGGTCAACGACCGGCACCGCAACGACGACCGGGGCACGACGCTCGATCCGGTCCGCAACGCGACCGTCCGCCTGGAGGCTCCCGGCGGCGCGAAGGTCGCGGAGGCTTTTGAAATCACCCCGGGCGGCACGCGGGACGCAGATGCGCGGATGTCGGGGACGAAGCTGGAGCTCCGGCTCGGCGACGTCGAGGCCGCCCGGATGTTCGTGGTCACCTCCGACAGGGGCCTGCGTGCCGGCCTGCAGGCCCGGTACCACAAGCAGCCGTAGTCCGGTCTACGTTTTCCCTGTTCAGGCGGGCGTCACGCGAGACCGCGCCGCCTGCCTCGGCGGGTCATCCGGTACCCGCAGCCTCCGGCCGGCCACGGGCGCGGGGGTGCTGCCGCCACAGCTGTGGAGCACCGCCGCCGGGGATGCAGGCCGGGCACGGTTTCGGATGCGCAGGCGGTGGTCAACGCCGGCCTGATGGGGCATGCGAAGGTGGTGAAAACCGGTCGGGGACTAGCGGCGACTGGACTCGAACCAGTGACCTTGGGGTTATGAATCCCACGCTCTCACCAACTGAGCTACGCCGCCGTGGGGGCACCAGGCCGTCCGTCCGGGCCGGCCGAACGGAGCGCCCGAGCCTGAGGTCATGGTAGCCAAACCGGCGGTTTCGGGCAATACTGCTCCGGAACCGCCGCGGCCGGCGCAGGACGTGGTGGCCGCAAGCCGGCCGGCGCGGTCCGGGCATGGGTGTCGCCCGCAGCGGTGGAGGCGCCCCGGATGCGGCGGCACGGCCGGTTTCGGCGGCTCGTTCACGCCCGGGCGCAGGATGCCCGCACCGCCGCGGACCGTCGTCGTGAACCGGGTATTCGGGGACCACAGGAGCCTGATGCGGCCATGCGAGCGGCCTTGGGTGATCCCGGCTGTCCCGGCATCGGTCCGGTGCCGTTGATCCTCGTACTCCTGCTTGCCCTGGCGGCCGGCTGCGATCGCCGGGAAACCGCTTCGCCGGACGGCGGGGC
>CAZSYS010000047.1:18360-19228 GCA_964611365.1 uncultured Planctomycetales bacterium | reverse complement strand
GCCCTGGCCGGCCTGTCGCCGGGCCCCGGGGCCGGCGAAGCCTTCGCCCGCGCGATCATGACCACCGACACCCGCCTCAAGCAGGCCTGCACCCGCGTGCATATCGGACGGCAGCGGATCACCGTGGCCGGCTGCTGCAAGGGCAGCGGCATGATCGCTCCCAACATGGCCACGATGCTGGCCTTCCTGACCACCGACGCCGGACTGCCGGCCGGACGGCTCGCCCGACTCCTGCGGGCCGCCGTGGAACCCACCTTCAACCGCATCACCGTCGATGAGTGCCCCTCCACCAGCGACACCGTGGTCCTGCTGGCCGGCGGACGGGCCGGGGCCCTGACCTCCGACCGCGCGATCCGGACCTTCGCCGACGCCCTGCGGTCGGTCTGCGGCGACCTGGCCCGCCAGATCGTCGCCGACGGCGAGGGCGCCACCCGCGTCCTGGAGGTCACCGTCACCGGAGCCCGCACGCCCGGCCAGGCCCACGCCGCCGCCCGGGCCGTGGCCGCCAGCCCGCTGGTCAAGACCGCCGTCCACGGCGGCGACCCCAACTGGGGGCGGATCGTGCAGGCGGTCGGTGTCGCCAAAGCGACCTACCGGCCGGAGAAGGTGCGGGTGTGGCTGGCCGACACGCTGCTCTTCGCCCGCGGCGGACCGGCCCGCGGCCTGGACCTCAGGCGGCTGTCGGCCCGGATGCGGCAGCCCCCCGTGCCCGTGCGCATCGACCTGGGGGCCGGCAGGGCCTGCGACCGCGTCTGGACCTGCGACCTCTCGCGCGAGTACGTCGCGATCAACGCCGACTACACCACCTGAAACGCCGCCCGGCCCGCGGCGGCCGCCGGCGCTCCAAAGAAGACGGCCCCGCCCCCGT
>CAZSYS010000047.1:0-18350 GCA_964611365.1 uncultured Planctomycetales bacterium | reverse complement strand
GGCCCGCCGGGAGGAGACTGGGCTGCAAAGGCTCGCTCAGTCGTCGCAGGCCTGGTTGGCGATCACGCCCGGGCCGCTGCCGCAGGCGGTGAAGTACGCAATGTCCGCCCCGTCCAGCGACGTGTCGAAGTTGCGGTCGAAGCACCGGCAGTACTCCGGATCGGACGGGATCGCCTGGCCGATCGCCAGGCACCGCTGCAGCAGGGCGAAATCGTCCATGTCCACGTCCTGGTCGTTGTCGGCGTCGGCAAACGGGTTGTTGCACGCATTGCGCACCGTCACCGTCAGGCCGTCGGCGTGCGAGGCGTGCAGGTAGTCGTACACCCCGGCCGGCGGACGCAGCAGCCAGACCGCGGTGATGGTGTCGCCGGCGGCAATGGCGGTCACGCTGGCCGGCCGCCAGTCGTAGCTCACGTCCTCGATGCCGGTGTAGACCGTCGTGCTGGCCAGCGCCGGGCCGCTCAACCCGCCGTCACGCAGCTCGATCAGCACGTCGTTCGGGCCGCCGCCGGCGAAGATGCCCCCGAAGGTGTACTCGGCCCCGCGGGTGGCCGCGATCGTCTGGTAGGCGATCACGTCCTCGCCGCCGCGGTCCCAGCTCAGCGAACCATAGTGGTTCTCGCCCGGCGAGGGCGGCGGGCACGTGGCCGGCTGCTTGACGTCCAGGTCGCGGTCGAAGCCCGCCCGGACACCGCCCACGATCGGCAGAATCGTCGACCAGCCCGTGGGTATGCCGCGCACCAGCTGGGCCGGCGGACCGCACTCGATCGGACGGCCCGGATCCGGCAGTTCGAAGCCGCCGTTGACGAAGCTTGCGGCCACGACCGTCAGCACGCCCTCGGCGGTGGCCACGCAGCCGCCCTTGAGCACCACGACGTCATACGCGCCGCCCGAGACGCCGAACAGGTTGAAGTCCGCGGTGATCGTCTGATCGTCGATGACGCTGACGTTCGTGCCGACCACCGGCGAAGCCGCCATGCCCGTGCGGGCCAGCAGAACCTGAATCGTTCCGGCCCCCAGGAACCCCGTGCCGGTGATGGTCGCTCCAGTCATCAGCGACTCGTTGACCACCCGGGCCGGGGCGATCCCCGTCACCGTCGGCGGAGGCCCGTCGCAGGCCGCCAGCTGCAGCTTGTCGGCATGGGAGACGTGCGGTCCCGGCGAACGCGTGGTCACCCGCCACCGCACGGTCATCAGATCGCCGGTCGGCTGAAACTCGACGAAGCCGAACTTCCAGTCGTAGGCCGAGCTGTCTCCGCCGCCGACGTGCACCGATCCCGCGGCCGCCGGCTCGCCCATGATGCCCACCGCCGTGTCGTCGCCGTCCAGAAGCTCCAGGCTGGCGGTGTGATCCCCGCGCCCGGCCAGGTATCCGGTGAGCAGGTACGTCTTGCTGTTGTCCACCCTGATCGTCTGGTAGATGTGCGGTTCGGGCTGAGCACTCCAGTTGGCGCTCATGTCCGCCACGCTGCTGGCGTAGTGTCCGCCGTCCGGCGGCGGGCAGGTCGGCGGGTACTGGTCCGAGTCGCGGAACAGCGTGGAGGTCGGGTTGATCACCGAGTCCCAGGTGCCCACGGCGTAGAAGCCCCAGTCGGTCGGGCCGCCGGGAATCGGCTGGATGTTCCCGCAGTCCACCGCCGGCGCCGACGGCAGCTCGAAACTGCCGTTGGTCAGGTTCGGCACCGCCACGACGAACGCCCCGGGAACGTAGAGATCCGGGTTCACGGCATTGTCCACCCGGACCTTCAGCGTCCAGGGCCCCATCGCCGCCCCGGTCAGGTCGAACGAGCAGAGGATGCTGCCCGCCATGGTCTGCTGGATCGTCCCGTTGATGTCTGCGAAACCCGGCCGGATCAGCTTGACCGAGCTGACGGTGTTGCTCCCGGAGGTGAAACCGCTGCCGGTGATCGTGACCGGGACCGTCTGGCCCTGCAGCCCCCAGGCCGGGGCGATCGGGTCGGCCGTGTCCAGGGTCACCAGGTCGGTGCTCGTGGCCGCCTGCAGCGAGAAGTCGTCGAAGTGGGCCGCAAACCCGTAGAGCCCCGTGTGGCTCACCCGGACCCGCACGGTCAGCGCCGTGGCCGGCGAGGTCGGCGAACCCTGCAGGCAGAAAGGCAGCCAGACCGCCGGCGTCCCCGCATGCCGCAGCGTGTAAACCTGTTCGGCCACCAGCGGCAGGTTGTTGGGGTTGCCGCCGCTGCCGCTGCGCATCTCGATCGTGACCGTCAGCTCGCCGCCGGTGCTCATCTTGCCCGCCCACACCAGACCCTTGAACGTGTAGGTCGTGGCCGGGCTGAGCCCGCTGACCGCCTGACGGAACTCGCCGCCGCTGACGTCCCAGCCCTGAATGCTCCCGCGGACGCCGTCCCCGTCCCTCGGGCACGGCGGCGCGAAGAAGTCGCCGTTCCGGCGGGTCAGGCCAACCCAGCCGGTGACGCTCACATTCTGCTGCTCAAGGCAGTCGGTCAGAGCCGGCAGCGTGAAGCTGGGATTGTTCAGGAGTTCCTGTCCCAAAGCGGCCGGTACCGCCAGCATCGGTCCGGCCAGCAGGCAGATCACCACCCAGGCGCGCAGCATGATCGTTCCTTCCTCCGCTCGGCGGAAACCGTGTACGGAAATGCTCCCCTTCAGGCGATCGGAGCCCTGGGCCCAGGTTGCGGACCCAGGGCTCCGAGCATGCCTGCAGGCCGGACACGACCGTCGCCCCGGCCTGAAACCTTCTCACCCTGCATCAGGCCCGACGCCGCAGGCCCATCGCACCCAGCAGCAGCAACAGCGCCGAGGCCGGCTCGGGAACCACCGAGATGGCATCGGCCCAGCCGCCGTTGAAGAATCCCCATTTGTGGATGTTCAGCACGAAGATCGTGCCCGTGGGGCTCAGCGAACCGGAGTTGGCCACCCCCGAAACCTCGATCCAGCCGTCGCCGCCGGGGGCCGTGGCGTCGTTGTAGGTGTCACCGTTGCTGACCAGCCCGATCATGACCACATCCGGGTCGATCGGCGTGGCATAGCTGGCATCGCCGGCCCAGCTCAGCAGCGGCAGGATGTTCGTCCGGCCCAGACGGTCGTAGTACAGGCCGACCTGGCAGTCATAAGTACCAGCCGCAACCTGCGGCCAGCCGCCCCAGCCGGCATACGACGCCAGAGCGCCGGTGATCGTCAGGTCGGTGCTGGCCGGCTGCGCGAACTGCTGATACACGAAGGCCTGGTGCCGGCTGGTATCCCAGCCCGAAACCCAGCCGACATGCTGGTTGCCTTCGTAGGGGTAGATCTGCAGGCCGTGCTCGCCGCCCTGGAACGACTCGGCCTTATTGCCGCCGTTGCCCGGCACATTGACCCACGGGGGGAAATCCTGGGTCCAGTGGGCGTTCTGCTCGAACCCGCCGTTGGCCAGCAGCGACGCACTGGCCGTCGCACAGAAGGCACCGACCGCCAGCACACCCAACACACACGCGATCCTGGTTCTGTTCATACCAAACCCTCCTCTCAAAAAAGACCAATGTGAACTGAAACTCACGATACGGTGAACTGATCCTGGGGAAAGCCTCTGACTTCGGTTCGAACTTACGAACCTCAAAGCACGAGGCTCAATGCCTCTCGGCCCGCGGCCGAATCGGCCATCCACCTCCTTCCTCCCGACGATCGAAGTGCCGACCCTCAGATCCCGACTCATAGGGACATCCCCACTTATCGGGCTTCTAAAGGCCTTTGGATGCCAGTATAATTCCGTGGCGGCCGGGCGTCAAGCAAAAAAACTGAAATCCCGTCGCCAAGCGACGGTTACCGCAAGCCGGCTGTTCCAGTAGGGCGGGCCCGGCTGGGAGAACCAGCTGGAGACCCGCGGATACGCCAGGGACCCCTGCGGATACGCCAGAGACCCTCCCGGGGGCCGCTGATCGAGCCGGGCGGTTGACTTTACGGGCCGCATCGGCTAAAAAGCACTCTCAGCCTGCCCTTTGGGAATCCAAGGGACATGTGACTACAGTTCATCCGGGGAAGGCCGCGTCGCGCGGAGCTTCAGGACGCGGCCCGGCGGGTTGCCGATTGCCGAAGGTGCGATAACTCTCTGCAGCACAACAAGCTGCGCAAAAAACCCCGTCCACGACCCGGACGGTCGGACCCCCGGGTGAACGCCAGGCTATCCGGCTTCAGACAGCTCATGGGCGCCGACTACATCGAAGGCACGCTCGAACTCAAGGAGAACGGCAGCGGCTTCCTGCGCCTGGCCCGCCGCAACTATGCCGTTCACCCCGATGATGCTCTGGTGCCGCCGGACCTGATTCGCACGTTCGGCCTCCGCGGCGGCGAGACGCTCATCGGGCCGGTCCACGCCAACGGCCGGGCCGGCGGACAGCAGCCGAGGTTGCGTCTGGCCTCCATTCAGACCGTCGACGGCGTGCCGCCGCAGGACCGGGCTGCCCTGCCGCCCTTCGAGGAGCTGACCGCCGTCGATCCGGTCGAACCCATCCGCTTCGCCACCCCCGGCGGGCCGATCACCATGCGGGTCGTCGATCTGATGACGCCCATCGGTCGCGGACAGCGCGGGCTGATCGCCGCCCCGCCGCGCACGGGCAAGACCATCCTGCTGCAGCAGATGGCCGCCGGTATCGCCGCCAATCACCCCGACCTCTACATGATGGTGCTGCTGATCGACGAACGCCCCGAGGAGGTCACCGAGATGCGCCGCACCGTCCGCGGCGAAGTGGTCTCCTCCAGCAATGACCAGGACGTGGCCAGCCACCTGCGGATCGCCCGGCTGATGATCGCCAAGGCCCGACGCATGGTGGAGACCGGACGCCACGTCCTCATTCTGCTGGACTCGCTCACCCGACTGGGCCGGGCGTTCAACGCCGGCATCCGCTCGTCGGGAAGGATCATGAGCGGCGGCGTGGACATCCGGGCCCTCATCGAGCCCAAGTCCATCTTCGGCGCCGCCCGCAATATCGAGCACGGCGGCTCGCTGACCATCCTGGCCTCGGCGCTGATCGAGACCGGCAGCCGCATGGACGAGCTGATCTTCAACGAGTTCAAGGGCACCGGCAACATGGAGATCATGCTCAGCCGCGAGCTGGCCAACCTGCGGATCTGGCCGGCCATGGACCTCAACCAGTCCGGCACCCGCAAGGAGGAACTGCTCCTGGGCCCCACCAACGCCCTCAAGGTACACCGCATCCGCCGCCAGATCGCCTCGATGCCGCCGGCCAAGGCCATGGAGAACCTTCTGACGGCCCTCGCCCGCTTCCCGGACAACGCTTCGCTGCTGGACAACATCGCCGGTTGAGCCTCAACGGCCGCCGGCCCCCCCGCGTTCACAGGCCGGCCCCGCCGTGCTTCACGACGCCGCACGCCGCCCCGATCACCCGTCCCCGCCGCCCCGTCCGACATGGGCCGTCGTCAGCACGGTCACCGAGCCGCTCAGCAGATTCACGGCCGCAAACTCGCGGATCCGCCCCGTGCGCCGAAGCTCGATGCGGATCGGGCCCTTTATCGGGGCGGTGAAGTGAGTGAGGCGCGAACCGATGCGGATCCGCACGTTCTCGAAAACCTCGTCCAGCACCCGCACCGTCGGCACCTCCCGCGCGGCCCCGCCCGGCCCGGCGATCCGGCCCTCCGGTTCGCGGGCCTCGACACGCCGCTGCAACGAACTGATCCACGACACCAGGTGCACCGCCCGGGCCCGCTGGGCCGGGTTCATCCGCGACGGGGACTTCAGCAACCCCAGCAGCCGGTCCCGAATCGCCAGGATCTCCTCCAGCCGCCGGCGGATCCGGGCCAAGGCGTCGGCCGACACGTCCAGGTCCGGAGGCCACGGGCCCACCACCACCAGCGTCGGCAGCCCGGCGGCATTGCCCAGACGGGCGACCTCCACCCCGCCGGCCGCATAGGTCAGCCCGCCGATCAGGTCCGCCCCGCTCATCCGCAGCGCGCCCCGCGTGACCAGCTGGCTGTTCAGCGACGCCCGGCCGATCACGATGTCCCCGGCCGCACGGATGATCGCCTCCTCGCAGAACCTGGCCGACACCTCACCGCCGCAGGTCACGGTGCCCTCGTTGCGCCCGAGAATCCCGCTGCGCACCCGCACGTCGCCGCGGGCGATGACCTCGGCGGCCTCGATACAACCGCCCACGACGATCGATCCCCCGCTGCGGACCCGGAAGTGCATCCGGATGGTTCCGGCCACCTCGATGCCGACCGGCGAATCCACCGAGCCGGTCTCGAAGTCGATGTCGCCGCGGATCCCGACCTCGCGCTCGATCCGCAGCCGCATGTGGTCGAAGACCACCCGGCCGGCGACACAGGCCACCACCGATTCGCCGTCTTCGGGAGATACCCGCACCGTCTCGTCCAGAACGATGTCGCGGGCCGCGCGCCGGGCTTTGATTGGCCTGCCGCGCACGTCCCTGCCGTCGGCAGCCGGCCGGGCCGCAACCAGCCGCCCGATCACGTCGCCGGCGCGGACAATGTGCAGCCGCGTCAGGGCGTAGTAGTCCACCGGCGCCGATTCCTGGGGGACAGCCGCACTCCCGGGCGAGGCGGAAATGAACTCCGCGTCCCGCCCCTCGGTCGGCGGAATGCCCTCGGCGACCAGCTGCTCCCCGCCGGGATCCGGTTCGCGCGCCAGCCGGTCCAGCAGAGCCTGCACGCGCTGCAACACCGGATCATCGATGCGAACCTCCGCCTGCCGCAGCGCCTCGAGCACCTCCTCCTCCCCAAGCCACGGAGACGCCCTCAGCGGCGAGACATCCATCCAGGCGGCCATTCCATCCGGCGAGATACGCACGCTCAGCCGCTGCTCGGCGGGCTGCTCAGGATGTCCCCAGGCGTCGCCGGACATGCTCGATGGCCCCCGCACAAAACCCTGCCCGCTGCGCCGCTGACACGCTACGGGCATTCGAGAATCCGCCACTGATGGTTATCGAACAGATGACCGCCGGAGCATATGCCAATCGCGTGCCGGAACACACCCATCGGCCGCCGCAGCGTCCACCGTCGGCCGCCGCGGAACGTCGTCATGCCCAACGGCTGAGGCAGAGAGCCCGATGGCGTCCGCAAAGCTGTGAGTTCTTTTGCGGATCGTCGGCGATGATGGCTGTGAAAACTGCAGGCGCCGCTGAGGCGATGCGTAAAAAAGGCGTGCGGCACCCTGTAAATATTGGCGCGGTCAAGGGTGCCGCAGCGAGTGGAAGACCTGTGATTTTCGGGTGGGCGTCAATCTCGTCCGTGGTTTGAATCCCGCCCCGTTGTCCTCATTATATCTCTTCGGAAGGTGCCGTCCAAGCCCCTAGTCACGGTTTAATGAAAATACCCGAATCTCCTCGACACCCGTCCGGGGAAACGACGCCGCCGGCTCCGCCCGAACGCACCCGACCGGGCCGGCGGCACCCCCGGCAAACCCCTTCCGTCAGTCGGGCGAAAGCTTCCGCAGTCCCGCAGCCTGAACCCTACGATACACCCGCCGGAGGGTCAAACGCCCCGGCGTTTACAACCACGCGACAAACTGCAGCAGGGATACAAGCCCCGGCCGACCGGGGTGAAAAGAGGCCGGGGTTGGCGGCGTAACTTTTTGTTCAATATGGAATTGCCACGATGAAGGCCGGCAGGCCGGGACGACCGGACAGACCGGCTGGGGCATGGTCACAGCTCAGGGCAGGACCGGCGGCCTGGAACGCAACTCCTGCTCGAACGCCCGGATGGCATCCTCCTGGCGGCTCCAGGAAGCCTTAAAACCGGCCTCATCGACCCATCCGGCCCGGAGCCGGCCCTGCTCGTAGTAGAGCAAGGCCCGGCCGTCCGGCAGCAGGACCAGGTCGACTTTGGGCCCGACGGCCACAATCACCGGACCGGTAGCCTGGCCGGCGTAAAGGCGGACGGCGTCATCCAGGTAAAAGACTTTGGGGGGGTTCCCCTTCAGTTCCACGGAGGCCGGAAGTCGCCCCCACCGCTCGACCGACAGGCGGATCTGCTGGCCCAGCTCCTGGACCCCCGCAACGGCCACGCGGACGGCGGTTCGGTCGCGGTGCACCACGGTCACCAGCCCCACGCAGCCGGCCCCCATGGCCAGCATGATCGCCGACCGCCACACCCACCGCCGTCGGGCCCGGGCCCGGACCGCGGAAACGGCCGAAAAAGCGGGTGGTTCCGTCTCCAGGGAGACCGGTCGTTCCGCGCTCTTGATAACATGGACGGTCACCATGTCGTCCGCATCCTGACCGAAGCCGCCGCGCCCGGCCAAACCCGAAAGGCCTCCGGAATTGTCCTAGTATACCGGCCGGCGGGGCGGCTGTCTGCAACTTCCTGCAGCTTCCGCCAGGAAGCCGGTCGGGTTCCAGCGGGAAACTGCCTGCACGACCGGCGGATCCCTTCCGGCGGCCCAAGGCGGCAGCCCGGGAAAGGGGGGACCGCCCAGTGGACCGGTGCCGGTCCCATGGGTCCAGCCCGGGCCCGGCGGCTGAAACTCGCCGCCTGACAGGCCGTTTGGCCTAAACATCCGCCGGCGGGGCGGTCCCGGCCAGCAGATCCTCGATCAGTTGGGCGACCCCGGCTTGGTCGTTGGTGGCCACGGTCCGCCTGGCCACTGCCCGGATCGGCGGTATGGCGTTACCCATGGCCACACCCAGGCCGGCCTGCCGGATCATCTCCAGGTCGTTGATCTCATCACCGACCGCCACGACCTGGGTACCCTCGATCCCGGCCGGTTCGATCAACTGCCGGATGCCGAACCACTTGTTGACCTGCCCGTCGAAGCACTCCACCACGTGCAGGCCGTAGTTGGGTGCGAAGATCGCGTTGGATTTGACTTCCCCGGGCCCGAAAGCCGCCGTCAGCCCCGCCCGGACCGCCTCCACGGCCTCCGGGCGGGCGATGACCCCCACGCGCACCGGGCAGCCGATGTCCCCGCCCTCGGGAAGCCATTCCAGTCTGGCCGGGGTGACCTCCGCCCAGCGGCGGTAAGCCTCGATGTTGAGCCGGCCGGGCAGCACCCGGTAGTCCGGGCCTCCGCCGGCGGAGTCGTAGAGCATCAGCACCGGGTAGCCGGCGCTGTTGAAGTGATCGACCAGCCGTCCGGCGACCTGGGGTCCCAGCGGGCACGCGGCCAGCGTCCGGCCGGTGGCGATGTCCGAGACGATCGCCCCGAACGCAAAAACGCCCCAGTCCAGATCCAGCCCGACTTCGGCAATGACGCCGCGGGTCTCGGTCAGGGACCGGCCGGTGCAGATGCAGATCCTCAGGCCGGCCTCGTGAGCCCGGTGCAGCGCGCGGCGGTTCTCCGCGGGCAGACGTCCCCGCGAATCCAGCAGCGTGCCGTCGACATCGACGGCCAGGAGACGATATCCGCGTGCCATGCCCACCGCCGGTGCGACTGGCCTGTGACCGGCGCTCCGTGACAGACGGGGCGCAGCTTCCGGCGGCGCGTCTTACTTGATGGTCTGGACCTTGATCTCCTCGGCGTCCCCGGGCTGGTTCACGTTAGGGCTCTTGCCCTGCATGCCGTGCTCGGGGTCTTCCCAGGTCTTGCCGATGACCTTGTCGCCTTCAAAGTAGACAAAGGCGGTGATGTGCCGGTCGGAGTCGTTGTAGACCCAGGCCATGTCGGTCTTCTGCCAGGGGTCGCCCAGCGTGGCCCTCACCACATCGCTGCTGGCACCGTCGTGAATGGTCTCCCACCGCTGGTAAGTGAGCTTCTCGGCGCATCCCATGGCCGCGAGCATCAACACGACCACGGCCGGCCTGACCCATTTCGACGCGTGCATGTGCTTCTCCTTCTGAAGGTCGGGCGGGCCGGACGGGGTCGGCCTCGGGCCCGATTACTCCGACGATTTGTCCTCGGAGGCCGGGCGGAACACCTCCGCCGGCATCTGGAAGTCCAGGATGTACTCGTCCTGGATGGTTTCGTCCCACGGCGTACGGTACGTCGCGGTCAGAATGTACTTGCGTCCCGGGCGCAGCTCCTCGGCACCGGCCAGCCAGGCCAGCTGAAACTCGTACATCTGCGCCCGCGTCCAGTACAGCCGGACCTCGTCGGCGGTGGCGATGGGCCGCTCCCAGAACGCCAGCCTGTGCCCCTTGCGCTCGGCCGTGGCCTGCTCGTAGCTCCATAACTCGAAGTAGAACAGCCCGACCGCCTTGACCGGATCGCCGAAGCGGTCCACCGGGCGCAGGACCACAAGCACGCCGTCGGGGAAGTCGTCCTGGTCGAAGCTCTTGATCCGGGTGAACGGCTGGACCGCGATGCGCTCCGGCAGCATCAGCGCCAGCATCTCGACGCGCTCGCGTTCGGTCGGCAGGCTCGTCGGCCCCCCGGACCGGCAGCCGGCCGCGGCGGCGCAGAGCACCAGGCACCAGGGGAGCATCCTTGCCGGGGAGCGCAGACTCATGACGCCGGCGATTCTAAGAACCGTCTCGCGAACGTGTCAAGAATGCCGGCGCCCGCCGCCGCCGGCGCGACCGCGGCATGCCACAGGCATCAGGGCGGGTTGCCGAACTCCAGCACCCAGTAGACGCCGTACTGGCCGCCGACGGCCACACCGACGCCCGCCTCGCGCCACTGCACCCCCAGCAGGATCTCGCGGTGTTCCGGCGAGGCCATCCACTCGGTCACCGCCTGACGGGGAGACTCCTGCCCGGCGGCCAGGTTCTCGCCGACCGCCAGAAAGACATAGCCGGCCTTGTAGGCCCGCTCACCGGGTCCCTCCCCGGTGGCCGGGTTGACATGGTCGAAGAACCCCTGCTCAATCATCTCGCAGCAGTACGACTCGGCCATCTGGGTCAGGATCGGGTTCAACACCACGGCGTCAAGACCGCGGCTGGCCCGCTCCTCGTTGACCAGCTGCAGCACCTGTTCGATCAGCACCGTCCTGTTGGCCGGGGCCCCGCAGGCTCCCGAAGCCGCGCCCGGGGCGGCCTCCAGGCTGACCACGACGGAGCGGTCCGACGTGTCGCCCGTGCCCGGGCAACCGGCCGTCACGGCGCACGCCGCTGCCAACGCGATCAACAGACCGGACCGTGCCTTGGGGTGTCTCACGAGTCTGGGTACTCCTGCCCGGCCGGAGGCCTCAACGCGCCACGAACCCCCGGTTCCCCGGCGGCGCCTCCAGATAGACTTTCCACCAGCCGCCGCATCCCTTACGCTATATCGTAAATCGACCTCGCCTGAGGTTCAACGAAAATCACAGCCGGGCCCTCCGGCCGCCCGCTCCTGCGGCCCGGTTCGGCCCCGGATGCTGTAACTGCCAATAGCATAGACGCTTACACCGGCCGATGGTTGGTGCACTGGGGAGGCGGTTTTTTACCACCCGCCGCCGGGGCGGCCGAAGGGATGCTTCTTTTCGGGCCTCAAAGGTGATTCTGAGGCCCGATCCGAGGCTGGCCAGACGGTTTTGCGTCACCATTGAGCCGGTCGAGCATGCGAGGTTGAATGGGGGCTCAGGGCTGCACGCCGGAGAGTACAGATGGATTGCCAAGGCAAGGTGGCTCTGGTCACCGGGGCGGCCAGGCGGGTAGGGCGGGCGGTGGCCCTGGAGCTGGCCCGTGCCGGCTGTGACGTAGCCCTGCACTACCATCGGTCCGAGCCACAGGCCCGGGAGCTGGTCAACCTCGTCACGGGGCTGGGACGGCGGGCGGCGGCCTTTCAGGCCGACCTGGGGGAACCCGAAGCCCCCCAGAGGCTGGTCGCCCAGGTCCGCCAGGTGATGGGCGGCCCGGACGTGCTGGTAAACAACGCCTCGCTCTTTGAGCCCACGCCGCTGGAGCCCGGGTCGCAGGCGGACTGGGCGGCGGCGTTCCAGGTCAACGCGATCGCGCCGGCCTTGCTGGCGGCCGCGGCCGCGCCGGGCATGAAGGCCGCCGGGGGCGGACGGATCGTCAATCTCGTGGACATCCTGGCCGAGCGGCCGATCCGGCGCTACCCGGCCTACTGCGCGTCCAAGGCCGCCCTGGCGAGCCTGACACGGTCACTGGCCCTGGAACTGGCTCCCGAGATCAACGTCAACGGCATCGCCCCGGGAATCGCCGTGTTTCCCGAGGCGTACGACGCCGGCCTGCGCGCCCGGCTGGTCGGACGCGTTCCCCTGCGGCGCGAGGGCACGCCCGAGGGCATCGCCTCCCTGGTGCGCTACCTGGTCACCGAGGGCGACTACATCACCGGCCAGATCATCGCCGTCGACGGCGGCTGGTCGATCGCGTGAAGGTGCCCTGGACTCCTCGACGGAAGGGCCCGGTGAGGTATAGTTGTTTCATGGATCATCCGGGCAGCGCCTGGCATCCCGCACCCCTTGCGGCCGGGGACGCTCCCGATGCAGATGGGGCGTCGCGCGGGCCTTCCCGGACCGTGCTCGCGGGTCTGCTGCTGCTGCTGGCCGCCGCGGTGCTGACGGCACATTGGCCGGTGCTTTCGTCCAGGGCAATCCTGTTCGACGACCATCAGTATCTGCTGGAAAACCCCTTGGTTCAGCGTCCCGGCCGGGACTCTGCCTGGCGGTTCATCCGCGAAGTCCTGGCGCCCTCGACCGTTCAGGGCTATTACCAGCCGCTGACGATGATCTCGCTGATGCTCGACTGGGCAGGCGGGGGGCGGCCCGACAATCTCTATCCCTTCAAGCGCACCAACCTGGCGCTGCATGTTCTGAACACGGGGCTGGTGGCTGCCGTCCTGTATCTGCTTTTCGGCGAACCGTGGATCGCCGCCGGGTGCGCTCTGCTGTTCGGCGTCCACCCGCTGACGGTCGAACCGGTAGCCTGGATCGCGGAGCGCAAGACGCTCCTGGCGACGTTTTTTTCGCTGGTCTGCCTGATTCTCAACCTTCGCTGGTCGATCCGCGCTGCCCGGCTCACCTATGCGGCGTGCCTGACCGCCTACCTGCTGGCCCTGCTGTCCAAACCCACCAGCACCCCGCTGCCCGTGCTGATGCTTCTGCTGGACTTCTGGCCGCTGCGACGGCTGAGCACGCGCGCCGTGCTCGCGAAGATCCCCTTCCTGGCCGTCGGCGCCGCATCGGCGGTGATCACAATCGTTTCCCAGGCCCGCACTGCGGCGATCCACGTGCCGGGCGAGTATCCCGCCGGCCGGATCCCCCTCATTCTCTGCCACAACATCGTGTTCTACCTGCGGAAGATCGTCTGGCCCGCCGGCCTCTCGCAGCACTATCCGTTTCCCGAGCCGTTCACCCTGTCGACGCCGGCGGTGCTGGCTGGCGTCGCCGGCACGGTCGTTCTGATCGCTGCGCTGTTGATCTCGCTGCGCCGAACGCGGGCCTTTCTGACGGGCTGGCTCTTCTTCTTCGCGGCGATGCTCCCGACGATGGGCATCATCGGCTTCACCATGGTGATCGCCGCGGACAAGTACGCCTACCTGCCGTCGGTCGGACTGCTGCTGCCGCTGGCGTGGCTTCTCGCGGGTTTCTGGCGAGGTCGGCCGGCAGCGCCCCCGCCGTGGGGACGACGCGTCGGCACCCTGGCCTGCCTGACCTTCCTGGGCGTGGCAGAAGCGCTGGCCACAAGGCATTACCTTGGGTTCTGGAAGGATACGGAGACCCTCTACCGGCGCATGCACTGCCTGGCGCCTGATTCTCCCGCCGTCAACAGCGACCTCGGAGCGGTGCTCTACAACCTCGGCAGGACCGGCGACGCCATGGCCCTGTATAAGCGGGCGATCGAGCTGAGCCCTTTTTACGCCGAGGCGTACTACAACCGCGGCATGGCCCATGCGGACTCAGGCGACTGGGCGGCGGCCATCGCGGACTTCACCCGGGCCATCGAGGTTCGCCCCGGTGATCCAGTGGCTTTCAACAACCGCGGGAACGCCCGGTTGCACGCCGGCGATCTCCCCGCCGCGATCGCGGACTACACCGCGGCCATCCGGCTTCGTCCGGATTATGCCGAGGCTTTCCACAACCGCGGTTTTGCCCGCGGCCGAAGCGGCGACTTCGAGGCAGCGATCGAAGATCTGTCCCGGGCCATTGAGCTTCGGCCCGACTACGCCCAGGCGTACTGCAACCGGGCGGTCGCGCGCTACTCTCTCCAGGCCTACGACCTCGCATGGGCCGACGTCCGCGCCTGCCGACGTCTCGGCGGCACGCCTCCCCCTGCTCTCCTGCAGGCACTCACCGCAGCCACAGGTCGGATCGAATAACTTCGACAGACCGTCGCTCCCGCTGGAGCTTCGTGGCCGGCGCCTAAGCCAGCAAGCCAACCGGCCACGGAGCCGAGCCTGGACGGCACCCGGCTGTTGAAGGGCACTGGCGGCAGCTCCACCGGGACCGCCCTGAAGAGTGTGCCGACCTTGCCGGCCTCCCGTTGAGCCCGCGCATGGTCGCCGACCGGCGCAAAGAAAGACCCCCGGGCATGGAACCGGGGGTCTTCGTTCGAACTCGAGAGCCGACCGCTGCTGGAGCGACCGGACTACCGGCGGCGACGCAGCATCAGCAGGCCAGGCAGGAGCAGGCCCAGCGTGGCCGGCTCGGGCACCAGGCCCACGAACGCCCGGGTGTACGACGAGGCCCCATCGCTCCAGACGCCCTCGCCCGTCACCCAGACGTTCCCGCCTCCGGCATCGTACACGCTGTACGCCCGGGACAGCCTGGTGAAGCCGCCCAGCAGGCCGGCATCACTGAAGAACTGCGTGAGATCCAACACGGTCATGGCCTGCGTGTCCCAGAGCACAGCCTTCTCGACGCCGGGGTAGCTCATGCCGCTGGCGTACTTGCCGTCGGCACTCGCGCCATAGGCCACCCCGTTGGTCGGATAGTTGCTGGCCCCGGCAAGAACCGGCAGCTCAACGGCCGTGCCGCCGCTAACCCCCGGAACAAAGCCCGTGTTCATCCACGGGTAGTTGCCGGTCCGGCCGTCCGTAACGTCTCCGTAGCCGAAGATCTTCGCGGCATCCCAGCTGATGGCGAAGGCCTGACCGGACGTACCGTTGAGGGTATTGATCGTACCCTTGGCCCCGGCTGCAGTGACGTAATACGCGTTTGACCCCCGCCGGCCGACCCCCAGGCCCGTGCCGGCAACGCCCCGGAGGTCCGATTTGTCGGTGGTCGTGCTGGCCGTGACTGAGGACAACGAGGCCTTGTAGTCCGGTGCCGCGATTCCATCGGAAGCCGTCACCATGGCCAGCTGTCTGCTGTTGCTGCTGCTCTGGTTCCACGCAAAGCCGAAATAGGCTTTGTTGGTTCCGTCCGGATCAAGCACCGGGCTGACGGCCAGCGTGTTGGCCGTGCCGATCTGGTAAGGATTACCGTATGTGTTGGTCAACCTGTTCTTAGGACCCCAGGTGACGCCGTTGTCCATGGACGAGTAGAGGTTGTGGCCGCTGGTGGTCAGGCCGTGAGCTACAAGCTGCGGGCCGCCTGGGGTGGTCCGGTACCCCAAGCCGGTGACCACGGTCGATCCGGCGCCATCAGGGCTAACGACCCATCGACTGCCGTTGCCAGCATCCCAGATCAGCCCCGTGGCCGTACCGGACTGTCCCACCACAATGGGGCCCATGGCTCCGGGGCCCAGGACAATCGCCCTTCCGGAGGTTGTGGTATCGGACCCGACGGGGGGAATCATCGTCAGGCTGGCGGCCATGACGCTCGACGCGGCCAGGACGACGGCCAACGCACCCAAAGACAGTCTTTTCATCGCTCTCCTCCTTATCAAGAATGGACCTTGCGAAAGGACCTCACAGGTATCGTGAACCTCACACGCCCATGCTGCCGTGCGCCGGCGGACCCTGCTGTCGCCGAAGGTGAGGCCGCCGGGTCGCCGCGCGCACGCGGCCACCGGCCACACTCACGGGTATCGCGAGACTTGACCTCCCGACTGCCCGGCTTTCATCCCGCCAACTTCCTTCTGCCGCGAACGCTTCCTTCGCGAACGGGCCTGGATGTGCCGCCCGCTCTCGCTGCTATCATGCTAATGCCGTGGCGGCAGGCCAGTCAAGGGAAATCTTGACTTTCTGTCGACACAATGCGCCTGTCGCGTAGACGGATTCGTTTCCCTGTGGTCAATTTGTTCGGACCTAAAGCATTTCTCTAAAAGCATTTATGCATCTTCTAGGTGATCAGAACGTATCGGACGGTCTTTCGCCGGCGAGGCGAGCAAACCGCCGGGCCTCCAGGCATCCGGTTGACGCCGACCGCCCGGCATCGCCAACGGAGCGTGGATGCCGACGGGCGCACGAATCGGGTCGCAGCCGTTGCGGGGGATCGCGTCACGTCAACAGCCCGGTGAAGAAAAGGAGATTGGCCATCAGCAGCAGGACGATGATCTGGCCGGCCAGCACGGTGCAGAACGGGCGGTCGAAACGCAGGTAGTGCCGATACGCCCGGTAGAAGCGCCAGCCGCACAGCGCCACGCCCGCCGGCAGAACCAGCTCCGGCGGGACATGGCCGATCCCCGTGCTTCCGCCGATCCCCGTGTCGATCGCCAGCCAGGCGAACAACGCCACGGACACCAGGCCCCAGAGGAACGGATCGAAGCTGTAGACCACCGTGCGCAGGGTGTGAGCCGTCCGGATGCGCGCGCGGCGCATCGAGATACGGAAGATCTGCATGACCGCCAGCGTCAGCAGCCCCCAAGCCAGGAAGAATCCGACCACCTGCGCGGTCCTGGGAATGGCTTCGACCACCGCCTCGCCCAGATCGGACCAGCTGAGACTGCCGCCGGAAAACGCGGCGGTGATCCAGCCGCTCCCCCGGCCGGCCGGCCATCCGGGAGCGGTCCTTCCCGGTCGTCCGGGCAGCAGCCCGTAGCGGGCCATGCTGTGGACCCAGAAAGCGGCGCAGACCGGCAGACTGATCAGGAACGCCAGGCAGACCCCGATCGCCCAATAGGCCATCAGCCGCCGCGGCCGGACCGGCAGCACGGGGCTGACCTGCGTCCAGAACCGCCGGGGCAGCATCGCGCCCAGGGCGGTCCGGAGGTACGCTCGAACGTTGCGTTCGGGGTGAAGCTCGAAGAGGCAGGGAGGTCCGGCCGAGGCCGTCTCGAAGAGTTCGCGCCAGGTGAAGCGGCCGCCGCACTCGGGGCAGCGCGGGTGGGGCAGTCCGCGCAGGTTGTAATCGCACAGCGGGCAGCGCACCTCGTATGGGATCTGCTCCCACTGCGGCGCCGGCTGATCCTGCGTGGAATCGGTCGGGCCGCTGATCGCTGCCGCGTCGCTCATCGCCGGTCGTCCCGGGAGCCGTGAGGAACCGCCGGTGACGCCGCAGCGGGGGCCCGTCGGAACGCCCGGTGTCTGGCGATGGTCTTCCGAAAGCCGCTTGTCAGCGACCCAATCCTGAGCCTTTCGCCTCGCGCCACGCCCGGGTAAGTCAAACGCGCCTCCATGACTGTCCCCGTTCTGTCGCGCGGCTCTTTTCGCACGGCGCAGTGCCGCGGTCAGTTCGACAGGGCCCGGCTCCAGGCGATCAGGACCATGCCGGCCAGCACCACGCTCATGCCGGCCAGCAGCAGCCTCAGCGGCCTGGGGCCCGCCCCGTGCACTGGCCGGTGGGACGCCGCGGGCGTTGCTGGTCAGGATAGCCGTGCCCGGAAAGATCGCCAAGCCCATCGACGGCCCCAGCGGCCCGAGCTTGGCGCTGCTGATGCCGTAGAGGACCAGGCTGCCGAACCACATCAGCCCCATGGCCGCGGTGCGGAGCCAGTTCAGGCCGGTCCCGGGCCGGCGGAACAGGGCCCAGTCGCGGTGGCGGTGCACGAGTCCCAGGCAGTAGATCACGTTGGTGAACAGCCCGCCCAGCAGCGAGACGCACCAGACCGCATTGGGCGCGAAGGCTGGCTCGGTGACGACCACGGCGGCCGCACCCTGGAGGGCTTTCTCCTTGAGAAGACCGGCCCGTGCCCCGAAGGCCAGACCGCCCAGAGGCTCCAGGTGTGCTCCCACTTCCAGGGTCGGGTGTACTTCATCGGCAAAGCGAACGACCCCTGGATCACGCCCGCCGCCACGGCCAGAAGCAGCCAGAACATCAGGATGGTCCTCGAGATGAGAGAGACATGGCCGAGCGGATCGACCCGACTCCTGGTCCGGACTGGGGGGCTGTCACGGACCGGTCCGGAGGTGCAGGTCACGGACCCGTCCTCGGGGTGCAAGGAGGGCCAGCAGCCGGGCAGCGCCGCCGCTGCTGCTGCTGCCACAGGCCCGTGCGGATGGTGCAACGTGAGCCGGTGCGGCGACCCGGGCGTCGGGCGACACCGGCCCGGGCGGGGAGCGACACGAGGAAGCGTCCTGGTCGCTGTTTCCACTGGTGGGGTTCAGGCGGGAAGCTCCTGGAGCGGAGGGGGAAACGAAGGAATCTCGCCCTGGGAGGGTCCGCCAACGGGAGTCTGGCCACGGGTGGGGAGAGAGTGTCTTATGACGGGATGTGGGG
>CAZSYS010000046.1:0-19309 GCA_964611365.1 uncultured Planctomycetales bacterium | reverse complement strand
GCTTCAGACCGACGGCGTCGGCCTGGGCGAGTGAGCCCCGGCACGCCGGTCGCCGGCGACATCCGCCGCGGGCACGGCGGGCGGCCCGCCCGGTCTCCCGCCCACCGCCCGGCGGCGGGGGATACGGACCTCACGGCGAAACCGCGCGGATCCTGCCCTCGCGGTCGTAATAGGCGATGCGGCCTTCGTCACGCTCGTTGGAGTCGATCTGCACCAGCTTGCGCCCGTCGCCCGACCAGGTGGTGATCACCGCCGAGCCGTTCTGCGCCGCCCCGATGCTGACCAGCGGCTCGCCCTTGTGGTTCATGGTCTCGACCGTGCCCTGGCCGTCACGGGTCACGCCGAATCCGGCGATCTGCCTGCCCTTGCCGTTGTAGGTCATGACCACGCCCTGGCCGCTGCGGCTGGCGCCGATCAGCACCAGGTTTTCGCCGATGCCGTTGGTCGTGGTGATCATGCCGCCGCCCTCGCGGGTGGCGCTGAGCTCGATCACCTTGCCGCCGTCCGGGCCCAGGATTTCCAGGCCGCGGGCCCGCAGAATGCGGTTGGCGTCGTCGGGCACGGCGGCCGCCTGGCCCATGATCAGCGCCGCTCCCACGGCCGTGACCAGACCGGTCAACCCGAGCCGGAGCCTTTGATTCTGCCGTTCCAGCCGCTGCACGCGTTCTTCGATCGTCATGCCGGACTCCTCTGGCGGTTGCCTGGACCCCGGGCCGGTGCCGCCACCGGCCCCGGGGGAGATGATAACTGCGGTACGGGACGAAGTCCCGGCCACGGTCGCATCGCCTGCCGGCCGAGGGCGCAGGGATGGCATATGGGCGGTAACTCCTTGATGTACGGACGTTCAGGTCAGGGAGGAGTCGATCCGGGTCGATGGATTCGAACCCGGGGCTGTTGGCGTTCCACACCCGGGGAACGGGAGGATGGCCAGGCGGCGGGTCGGTCGGCCCCGCCGCCGGCGGACAAGATGGAACCGGCCATTGGTCCTCGAGGCATCAGGGAGAACGAGGATATCGGACGCGTCGACAGACGTGTCCTGGAGCCGCGACGGGCCTTTTCTCATGACCGGTGATGAGCGAGACGATGCATTCTACCGGGACACCGGCCTGCGAGTCCTGCAGCCGGTGCGGCAGGAACCGCAAGCGGTCCCCGCGGGGAGACGGCCGTCGGCGCCGGAACCGGCCCACAGGCGGCTTCGGTGCGATCTCCACTTCGCGAACCCGCGGATCGCCGCTGTGCAATCCCATTCCGGCAGGGGCACGAAGCCAGCGCGGAGCGTGCCATGGTTGCCGGCGTTGAAGTCGCAGAACAGGGATCCGCCGCCGAGCTCCTTGCCTTGCTGAGCAGCGCGGTGGAAGCCGCCGCCAACGCGGTCGTCATCACCGATCCGACGGGTCGGATCCTTTGGGTGAATCCCGCCTTCACGCGGATGACGGGCTACTCGTTCCAGGAGGCCGTCGGGCGGAATCCCCGCCTGCTCAAGAGCGGGCGGCAGGATGAGGCGTTCTATCGCGGTCTGTGGACCACCATCGCCGCCGGACGGGTCTGGGAGGGGGAGATGATCAATCGTCGCAAGGATGGAGTCCTTTACGCCGCGGAGATGACCATCACACCGGTGCGAAACGACATGGGCCGGATCGCTCACTTTGTCGCCATCCAGCAGGACGTGACCGCCCAGAAACATGCGGAGGAGGCGCTGCGGGCGGAGCACGACCGGCTGCAGCAGTATCTCGACATCGCCGGGACGGCGATCCTCGTGGTGGAGGCCGACGAGCGGGTGGGCCTGATCAACCGCAAGGGCTGCGAGCTCCTGGGTCTGCCGGCCCACGACATCACCGGCAGAAACTGGTTCGATGCCTTTCTGCCCGAGCGGGACCGGGAACGCTGGCGCGAGGTCTTCCGCAGGGCGATCGAGGACGGAGCGGAGTTCCCCGAATACGCCGAATGCACCGTGCTGCGGGCGGACGGCCGGGAAAGACTGGTTGCCTGGCACAGCACGGTGGCGAAAGACCGGTTGCGAGACACCGCCGAGCTGTTGTGTTCCGGGCAGGATATCACCGAATCGAGAAGAATTCAGCGCGCCCTGGAGGAGAGCGAGGAACGGTTTCGCGCCGTGATTGCCACGGCGCGAGATGCGATTGTGCTGATGGACCCGGACGGGCGGATCACGCTGTGGAGCCCCGGCGCCGAACGGCTGTTCGGCTGGACGGCCGAGGAGGCCGGCGGAAGGGTGCTTCACGATCTTGTGTGCCCGCCGTGTCTCCGCGAGGCCCACGCCAGGGCGTTTCCTCTCTTTCAGATCGAGGGCAGAGGGTCCGCCGTGGGCAAGACCCTGGAACTCCCGGCTTTGCGCAAGGACGGGCAGGAGATCCTCGTGGAGCTGTCGCTTTCCTCCCTGCGGCTGGGCGGTCAGTGGTACGCCGTCGGCATCGTCCGCGACGCGACGGCGCGCAAGCAGGCGGAGCAGGCCCTGCATCGGGAGCACACGCAGACCAGGCAGATCCTTTCGGCCATTCCGTCGCTGCTGATCGGTCTGGACGAGCAGGAGTCGGTCGTTCAGTGCAACGCCGCCGTCGAGAGGGTCTTATCTGTTCCAGCCAGGGATGCGGTCGGACGTCGTTTCCGGGAATGCAGGATCCCGTGGGACTGGGCACCCGTCCTCGAAGCCGTCGCGGCTACGCGGGCGGATCGGAAACAGCATCGCGTGGACGATCTGCGGTTTACCCGTTCCGACGGCACGAACGGATTTCTGGGGATCACCGTCAACCCGGTCATCGACGAGGAGGGCGGGTTCGCCGGGTTCCTGCTGGTCGGCGCCGACACCACGGAGCGCAAGGCCCTGCAGGCGCAGCTGACGCAGGCGCAGCGACTGGAGTCCATCGGCAGCCTGGCGGCGGGCATCGCCCATGAGATCAACACGCCCACGCAGTTCGTCGGCGACAACGTGCGATTCCTGCGGGACGCGTTCGAGGACCTGCGGAAGCTTCTCGAGGCGGGAGCGCGGCTGCTGGATGCCTGCCGGCAGGGCGCCGTCGCGCCCGAGCGGGTCGCCGAGGTCGAGGCGGCCGTCCAGGCGGCGGACCTGGAGTATCTCTCGGCCTAGGTGCCCAGGGCGATCGAGCAGTCCCTGGAGGGCGTCAACCGGGTCGCGCGCATCGTCCGCGCGATGAAGGACTTCTCGCACCCCGGCACCGAGGAGAAGACGCCCACCGACCTGAACCAGGCGATCGAAACCACGATCACCGTGGCCCGCAACGAGTGGAAATACGTGGCGGAGGTCCAGACGGATTTCGACCCGTCCCTTCCGCCCGTGCCCTGCCTGCCGGGCGAGTTTAACCAGGTGATTCTCAACCTGATCATCAACGCGGCCCATGCCATCGCGGATGTCGTCGGCGACGGCAGCCGCGGCAAGGGCACGATCCACATTCAGACGCGCCGCGACGGCGACTGGGCGGAGATCCGCGTCCGCGACACGGGGACCGGAATCCCGGAGACCGTGCGTGGCAGGATCTTCGACCCGTTCTTTACCACCAAGCAGGTCGGCAAGGGAACCGGGCAGGGCCTGGCGATCGCCCACTCGGTGATCGTCAAGAAGCACGGCGGAAGCATCACTTTCGAGACCGAGGTGGGAAAGGGAACGACATTCATCACACGCCTGCCGATCGATCCGTCGCCCGAGCAGGCGTCCGGGGGCCTGCCGCGATGAGGAAGCGCATTCTCTTCGTGGACGACGAACCCAACGTGCTTCAGGGGCTGCAGCGGATGCTGCGTCCGCTGCGCGGCGAGTGGGACTGTGCCTTCGCCCCGGGCGGTCCGGAAGCACTGCAGAAACTCGAGTCCGAGCCGTTCGACGTCGTCGTGTCCGACATGCGGATGCCCGGGATGGACGGGGCACAGCTGCTGTCCGAAGTCCGCCGCCTGTATCCCCGGACCGTGCGGATCATTCTCTCCGGGCACTCCGACCAGGAAATGATCCTGCGGTCCGTCGGCCCGGCGCACCAGTACCTCGCCAAGCCGTGCGACGCCGAGACGCTCAAGAGCACGGTCGCCCGGGCCTGCGCCCTCCACGACCTCCTGGCCAGCGAATCGCTGAAGAAGCTGGTGTCCGAGACGAACTCTCTGCCCAGCGACCCGGCCGTCCACGCGGAAATGCTCCGCGTCCTCCAGGCCCCCGGCACATCCATCCAGGAGGTCAGCCGGCTCATCGCCGAGGACGTGGGCATGACGGCCAAGATCCTGCAGCTGGTCAACTCGGCGTTTTTCGGCCTGCGACGGCGCGTGTCCGACCCTCTGGAGGCGGCGGTTCTCCTGGGCATCGACACCATCAAGGCCCTGGCGCTGTCGGTCCGCGTCTTCTCGATTTTTCCGGAGGCCACGATGCGCGGCCTGGCCATGGACACGGTCTGGCGGCATTCGCTGGCGGTCGGTACCGCCGCCAAAAACCTCGCCGCGACCGAAAAACTCGACCGCAACTCCGTCAACCAGGCGTTCCTCGGCGGCCTGCTGCACGATGCCGGCAAGCTGCTGCTGGCCACCAACATCCGGGACGCCTATGCCCGGACCATCGCGCTGGCCGCCCGTGACAGGATTCCCCTCTGGCAGGCCGAGCGGGCCACGCTGGGGGCCAGCCACGCCGAAGTCGGTGCCGCGCTGCTGGGCATCTGGGGACTTCCCGACCCGGTCCTCGAAATCATCGCCTTTCATCACGAACCGGGCACTTGCCCGACGGGGGGCTTCACCACCCTGACGGCCGTAGACGTCTCCGATGCCCTTCAGCCTCCGCCACCGCCGCCGGCGGCCGGACGATTCAGCGCACTGACGGCGGTTCACGTGGCCGACGTCCTGCAATGGGAAGCCTGCGAGGACACCCATGAGGGCGCCCGGCCCGCTGCGGATATGCAATACCTCGCGGCGATCGGTATGGCGCACCGCCTTGAGGCCTGGCGTGATGCCCTGGCCTCCCTCACCGCGGAGAAAGAGGCCAGATGAGCGAGCGCATCCTGTGCGTCGATGATGACCCTTCGGTTCTCGCGGCGTTTCAGCGCGGGCTGCGCCGGCAGTTCCACATCGAGACGGCCCAGAGCGGCGAGCAGGCCCTGGAGGCCGTCCGGACCCACGGCCCCTACGCCGTGATCGTCTCCGACATGCGCATGCCCGGCATGGACGGCGTGCAGCTCCTGGCGAAGGTGAAGGCGATCGCCCGGGACACGGTACGGATCATGCTGACCGGGAACGCCGACCTGGAGACGGCCTCCGAGGCGGTCAACGAAGGCAGCATCTTCCGCTTCCTCACCAAGCCGTGTGACGCCGAAAAGCTGGCCAGGGCTCTGACCGCCGGGATCGAACAGTACCGGCTGGTGACGGCGGAGAAGGAGCTCCTGGAAAAGACCGTCCGGGGGAGCATCCGGGTCCTCACGGAGGTGCTCTCGCTGGTGAATCCGGCGGCGTTCGGACGGGCTTCGCGGGTCCAGCGGCTTGTCCGCAGGCTCGCCGGAGAGCTGAAGGCCGGGCCGGCGTGGGAGCTGGATATCGCCGCGATGCTGTCGCAGATCGGCTGCGTGACCCTCCCGCCGGAAACGATCGACAGGCTCTACCGCGGGCAGAAGCTCTCGCCCGAAGAGCTGGAGATGTTCGAGGCTCATCCCGCCGTCGGCCACGATCTTGTGGCCAACATCCCGCGGCTGGAAAGCGTGGCGAAGATCATCGCCTGTCAGAACTACCGCTTCGACGGAACCGGCGCCCCGCCCAACGCGCCGAAGGGATCGGAGCTTCCCCTGGGTGCGCGGATCCTCAAGGTCGCACTGGACTTCGATGCCCTGAAGGCCCGCGGCCTGACCGATGTCGAGGCGGTGCTCCGGATGCGCCACCAGCCGGGCGCATACGACGGGCAGGTGCTGGCCGCCCTGGAGGTCGTCAGCAACGTCCGGGAGTCTTACGATGTGCGCGAGATCGAGCTGCGCAGCCTGGCGGCCGGAATGATTCTGGCCGAGGACGTGCAGACCGTCAGCGGATTGCTGATTGTCTGCAAGGGACAGGAGGCCAGCGCATCCCTCTGCTGCCGGCTGAAGAACTACGCCAAACACACACGCATCCGGGAGCCCATCCGCGTCATGGTGCGAACGGAATCCCGCCCGGCCGCCGTGCAGACCGTGCCGGCGCAGACCCCGGACAGGAGATGATGGATGAGCCATACCCTGCTTCTGGTGGACGATGATCCGAACGTGCTGGCGGGGCTGGCCCGCGTCCTGCACAAGGAGTCCTACACCATCCGCACGGCCCGATCGGCCGAGGAAGCCGCACGCGTGCTGGAGACGACCGCCGTGGACGTGATCGTCAGCGACGAGGAAATGCCGGGCATGTCCGGGACGGAGTTCCTCGCACGCGTGGCCGCGGAACGGCCCGACACCGTGCGGATCGTCCTGACCGGCCGTCCGTCGCTGCCGACGGCGCTGCGGGCCATCAACGACGGCAAGGTGTACCACTTCTTCACGAAGCCCTGCAACGAGATCGATCTGGCGATCACCATCCGGCGAGCCCTGGAGCACAAGGAGCTCACGGCCAAGGCCCGCGCCCTGCTTGAAGTGACCAGACGGCAATCGGTGCTCATCGACGAGGCCCGCATTCTCCGCCGCCTCCGCGGTCTTCCGCACAAGGACGCGCCCGAGGCGGCGGCCGCAGGCCGGGACTCCGTCGAACGCCCGGGGTTGCTCAGGGAAATCGAGGAAGCCATCCGCCGGGCCGATGCCCTCCTCGCCACGACCGAAACCCCCGTCGGCGAACGCTGAGGGCTTCCACGGAAAGACCCGCCGAGACCCATCGCACGTCTCCCCGGGCCGGCTGCCTGCCTCCGGCCGGAGAAGTCGCCCCGTCCCGATGCAGGAGCCGCCTGCCGCTCGTGGCTGGCTTGCATCACTCAACACACCAGGCCAACAGATGAGGTAGTGTCAAATCCTGTGTAAATCGCTCCGGGGGCATCCGGCCGCTCCATTTCGTCACGCCACCTTCGATTTCTTCTTTGAGGATGAAGCAGGCAACGGCACCGTCGGGCAGAGGTGGGCCGATGTCAGCCGCCGCCACCGCCGGCATGGGCCTGGCCGGCGGCGGGACGGCCCGGTCGGCCGCAGGAGATTCATCAGGACGGAAAAACTGGGGTGCTAGGGCTCGAACCTAGAACTTCCTGATCCAGAGTCAGGCGTGCTACCAATTGCACCACACCCCAAGCACGGTCTCTCGCTTGCGGCGCCGATTCTGCCTCTGACGCCTATATCCTGTCGGCCGGATCCACCGGCCTTCTGTCGGACAATTCTCCGGTAAAGCCTGTTTCGCCGCCGGAATCCCGACCCCAGGCTGCCTTCGCACAACGGGGCGCTCGGGCCGCATACTCCTCGCCTGGCCGCAGCCTTGAACGCCCGACCCAGCCTTGAAGCCCAAGCCAGCTGCCGGACCCCCTGACGCCACGGAATCCCGGGAATGGGGTCCGGCTGCGGCATGGCGTCCGGCTGCGGTCCAGATCGTGGTCCGTACACCCTGCCGCGCTGTCCGCACAGGTCCGCACAGGTGCCGTCAGCACACGTTCCCGCCATTGTCGGGATGTCTTGGGGCCTTGTCAAGCCGGGATTCATCCCGGCCGTATTAGTTCATATCATCATTACTCAAAAGACTTAATAAAAAACCAGGCATAATAGTTGTCAAGTCATGAGATCATGATATAATGATTCGTCATGTTAGCCGACACGCCATCGCCTGATCTGCTGCCCATGGAGCGCCTGGAGGCCGCCGCCGGAGTGTTGCGGCTGATGGGGCACCCGCACCGGCTGCGGATCTGCGAGCTGCTGATGACCGGGCGCATGTGCGTCAACGCGCTGGCCCGGCACCTGGGCACGCCGGCCAACACCGTAAGCCAGCACCTTAACATGATGAAGGCCCACGGCATTCTGGCCAGCGAACGGGAAGGCAAGACGGTCTACTATCGGGTGGTGGACCCGCGGCCGGGTTGGTTGCTGGGTTGTATCCGGGAGCATCCGCGGGCTGAAGGCCCGCGTGGCACCGGTGATGGCCGGCCGTCGAGCCGGCGATACGAGGAGCAAAAGCCATGAGAAAGATCTGTGCGCACGAGGTGATTCAGTTTCACGGTCGCATCATCGACGTCCGCTCGCCGGCCGAATACGCCGCCGAGCGCCTGCCCGGGGCCGAGAACGTGCCTCTGGACAGGCTGACGCAGGTCGCGGCCGGCTGGGACCGCGGCGAGCCGCTGCTGGTGATGTGCAAGAGCGGTGTTCGCTCGACGGACGGTGCCCGTCGGCTCGCGGAGATGGGTTTTGACCGCGTGAACATGCTCGACGGCGGCATCGACGCCTGTCGCAAGGCGGGCGTGGAGATCCTCGGCAAGGGCGGCCACATGCCGATCGTCCGGCAGGTCATGCTCGTCGCGGGGCTGATGCTGCTGGCCGGCCTGGTGCTGTCATCCCTGGTCAGCCCGTGGTTCATCCTCCTGACCTGGTTCGTGACCCTCGGCCTGATCAACGCCGGCCTGACCGGCTGGTGTCCGATGGCCAGGATTCTGGAGAAAATGCCCTGGAACGCCGCGCCCGGTCAGTCCGGAGGCTGCTGCCCTGCGTAAAGCCTCCGTGAACCCCGGCCGGATCCGCGGGCAGCTCCGTCGATCCGTGCGGTTGCCGGACTGCCGTGTGCCGGCCAGGCACGCACCAGAGGAAGCCAGCATGAAAACACCCCGCATCGTGATCGTCGGCGGCGTGGCCGGCGGGGCCAGCGCCGCGACCCGCGCCCGGCGGATGAACGAGCAGGCCGAGATCATCATTTTCGAGAAAGGCGCGGAGGTTTCCTTCGCCAACTGCGGGCTGCCGTACTACATCGGCGGCCAGATCCGCCAGCGGGGCAGGCTCCTGCTGGCCACGCCCGAGTACTTCCGCCAGACGTTCGGCATTCAGGTGTTCACCCGCCACGAGGTGACGCGGATCGATCGCGCGGGTCACACCGTGGAAGTGGTCGATCTGGAGACCGGCCGTTTCCGCCCGGAGCGCTACGACCGGCTTATCCTGGCTCCCGGGGCCGCGCCGGTGTTGCCTCCCTGGGCGGGGGCCGACAGTCCGAACGTCTTCGTTCTCCGTGACGTGCCCGACAGCGATCGCATCAAGGGCTGGATCGACGAACGCGGGCCGCGGCGGGCGGTGATCGTCGGCGCCGGCTACATCGGCCTGGAGATGGCCGAAGTGTTGCGGGGGCGGGGGCTGGAGGTGTCGCTGGTGGAGCAGGCCTCGCGGGTCATGCCGCTGTTCGACGAGGTGATGAGCCGGGAGATCCGTCGCGTCCTGGAGGCCTCCGGCGTGGCCGTGCACTGCGGAGTCGGCGTGGAGGGTCTGTCCTGCCGGGACGGGCTGGTCGAAGGCGTGCGGCTGGCCGACGGCACGCTGCTGGAGGCCGACATGGTGGTCGTGGCCGCCGGAGTCCGGCCGATGACCCGGCTGGCGGCCGAGGCCGGCCTCACGCTCGGCGCCGGCGGGGCGATCGCGGTGGACGCCCACGGCCGGACCAGCGATCCGGACATCTATGCCGTGGGCGACGCGGCCGAGGTGGTTCACGCCGTGCTGGGGCGGCCGATGCGGGTGCCGCTGGCCGGTCCGGCGAACCGCAACGGCCGGCTGGCCGGTCAGCACGCGGCCACGGGAACCGCGCGGCCGGCGACGCCGGTGCTGGGCACCTCGATCGTGGGCTTCTTCGGGCACGCGGCGGGCATGACCGGCCTGAGCCTCGAGGCGGCGCGGGCCGCAGGCCGGGACGCGGCCTCCAGTTTCGCCATCCGAGGGCACCACGTCGGCTACTACCCGGGCGCCGAAAGCATGGTGCTGATGCTGGTGTACGAGCGCGGCACCCGCAAGGTCCTCGGCGCCCAGGCGGTCGGCGGGGCGGGCGTGGACAAGCGGATCGACGTGATCGCGACGGCCGTGCACTTCGGCGGGACGATCGACGACCTGGCCGGCCTGGACCTGGCCTATGCCCCGCAGTTCGGCGCCGCCAAGGATCCGGTGCACATCGCCGCCTTCGTCGCCCAGAACCAGGAAGACGGGCTCATCGAGCAGCTGCTCCCGGGCGATCCCCGGATCGCCGGCCAGCTGGTGGACGTCCGCACGCCGGCCGAATACGCCGCCGGCACGCTGCCGGGCGCGGTGAACATCCCGCTGGCCGGCGTGCGCGAGCGGCTCGGCGAGCTTGACCCCTCCAGGCCGGTGTGCGTGTTTTGCGGGGTGGGGCAGCGATCGTACAACGCGGCGCGGATCCTCGGCCAGCACGGCTTCAGGACGGTGTACAACCTCGCCGGGGGGTACACGCTTCACCGCCCCGGGTGAGCGGCCCGCCCGGGGTGGCCTGCGGGTCCAGGCGGCCGGCAGTCGGCGGCGGGTCACCGTCGCGGCGGCCGGCCGTTTTCGAACATGCCGGCCTCGGCCCGGACCACGAAGGTCTCCGCCACCCGCTTGAGCGTCTCCCAGTCGCGTCGGATTCGCGCCGCCTCGGCCGGCTGGATGGCCCCGTCGTTGGCCACCGCGCGGCTGACCTCCTCCAGCATGTCGCTGAACTCCTTGACCAGCTGCTGGGTGGACTGGAGCAGTTCCGTGCCCAGATCACGGGCTTCGATCGGCGGGTTGGGGGCGAAGAACCCGCCTGCCTGGTGGCACAGCCAGTTCACCGGCCCGGGATCGCCGGTCAGTCGCAGGATCTCCGCCAGCCGGTCCAGAGGGTTGCGGGCCCCGCCGGCGTCCGGATCGTCGGAGTCCCACGGCTGACACCACTTGTAGACCAGGGCGGCCGAAAGTTTCAGCTCGGCGGCCACGGCCTTGACGCCGACCTTCTCGATGGCCTCTCTGAGGACTTCGTGGCTGGGTTGCATCCCGGCAGTCTCGATGAACCGGGCGGGAATGTAAAGCCCGGCGGTCGGCGCGGGGGCTTGGAAGATACCGGCGGCCGGAGCATAATCGGCAAACCCGGCCCGATCCGTGCGCAAGGCGCGCGGCCCGGAGCCGGGCGGAGCAGCCGGTCGGCGTTGCGCCCGGGCTGGTGCCTCGCCGGGCCATGGGTGCGGGATTGCGTCGCCGGCGGACCTGGAGCACGTCCGGATGCCGGGGCCCCGACGACAGATCCAGGCCCTGCTGGCCGGAGCGGGCATCCGGCCGCGGCAACGCTACGGCCGGAACTTCCCGATCGACGGCAACCTCATCAGCCGGCGGTCGAGGCGACAGGGAGGAGGGTTACATGCTGACTCTGCTCATCGGTGCGGCGTCATACGTTGTGTTTGCTTACCTTCTGCCGGCGCTCTTAGCCAGGCTGGCGGTATGGTTGCCGGCAAAGATCGAACTCGATGCCGCCATGGGCGAGGCGGCTGCGGTGCCATCCACCGTGGCGGCGTTTCTCGATGACCGCACGAGCGTGCTGGCGGAACTCGGCTTTTCGACGGCGGCGGCTTTCGGCGTACGGCTTGCGCAGCAGGCGACAAGCTGGCACCGCGTGATGTCCAACCCTCGCACATTGGAGCATGCCACCGTCACGGTGATCATCATCCCCGTCGGCAGAAACAGCAGGCGGGTCCTTCTGAGCTGTTCCACGGGGTACCAGACGTTCTACGAAAACGGCCGGCGGCTCGCAACCAACAACGGCTGCGGGGTACACTTCAGATTGCCGTCCGAACTGAACACCCATGCGTTTCCGGGACTGGTCGACCTCAAGCTGCTTCACCGCCTCCACACCCGGCTGACCGAGTCGTTCGATCCGCCGTCCCGGCGGCGTCTGCCCGCGCCGGAGGAGATCCCCGCCCTTGCGCTGGCGGACCACGATGCCTGTTGCTCAATCCTTGAAAAACACGGGTTCCTCGCCTGCAGGCCGGGAGGGGAGTTCTACCGTCTCACCTGGAAGGCCTGCATGATCCAGGCGTGGAACCGGCGGTGGCCGGGCAGTGCGATCCGGCGGCGGCTCGAAGACCGACGGGTGTCGCGCCTTCTGGGAGAGCCTCTCCCGCCGGAAGGCTATGTCCGGGAATCATACCCCCGATGGGTCCCCGCCGACGGTGCGGTGTGCCGGTCTGCGGTCGAGGAAAGCCCGGGTTCCGGGGCCGGGCCGGAGGAGGGCCGGCTGCCGATCTTCTGCCCCAACTGCGACTACTGCGTATCCCACCTGTCCTCGCCGCAGTGTCCCGAGTGCGGCAGTTCGCTCGATCGGGCGGCTCTGGAAGCGGGTGCCCGGTCGCGGGAGTCGGACATGCGGCTGGGGACCATCCTGCGGGGACTGCTGGGCCCGCCTTCCCTGCTGGTGCTGGTCGTGCTTTTCAGCGCGGCGGTCAGCCTGGCAGGGCAGTGGTTCGAACCGCTTCAGGGCCTCTGCAGGCGGATCGGCAGCACCGTTGTGGTCGCGGCCACGGGAGCCTTCTGCATTCTTGCACTGTCCGGCTCGTACCGGGCGGCAACCCGATGGTCGATCCGTCGGGCCCGGCGGCAAGGGTGGAACCGGTCCGGCCTGAAGGACAGAGGCTTCATTCGCACGACCGCCTGGACGCTGGTGCTTCCGCAGTGGGTATTCGCCCTGTCGCTGCTGCTGGGGTTTCTGTTGCTGACCGCCCTTTGATGCCTGACGGGCTGCCCGGAATCCCCGACCGGCCCTTGTTGCTTGTGCCCCGGCCGGATCCGCGGGAATATGCCCGGATGCCGCAGACCCGACGACAGATCCAGGCCCTGCTGACCGAAGCGGGCATCCGGCCGCTGCAGCGCTACGGCCAGAACTTCCTGATCGACGGCAACCTCATGCGGCGGCTGGCCGGGGCGGCGGGAGTGACCGACCGCGACGTCGTGCTGGAGGTCGGCGTCGGCACCGGCTCGCTGACCGGGTTGCTGCTGGAGGCCGCCGGGCACGTGGTCGGCGTCGAGATCGACCGCGGGCTGCACGCCCTGGCGAGCGGGCGGCTCGGGCAGCATCCGCGGCTGACCCTGATGCACCGCGACGTGCTGGCCTCCAAGCACCGCATCGCCCCGGAAGTGCTGGAAGAGCTTCGTCGGCGCCGGGACCGGCTGGGCGGCAGGATCATGCTGGTGGCCAATCTGCCGTACCAGGTGGCCACGCCGCTGGTCGTGGAACTGCTGCTGCATGAACCCGACGTCGACCCGCTGTGCTTCACCGTGCAGGCCGAGGTGGCCGACCGCTTCACGGCCGCACCCGGCGGCAAGGATTACGGGCCGATCGCGGTATACGCCCGGCTGCTGACGACCGTGCGCCGGATCGCCCGGCTGGGCCCGGAGTCGTTCTGGCCGGCCCCCAAGGTCGATTCGACCATGCTGCGGCTGGAGCGGAAACCCTCCGGCCGGCCCCCGGAGGACGTGCTTGAAGCCCTGGTGCGCCTGGTTCAGGGCTGTTTCGGCCAGCGGCGCAAGAAGATGCGAACCGGCCTGCTGCGGTTGTGCGGTGAATCCCTCGTGGCCGGGCTCCAAGCCGCCGGCACGGTTGATCTCGATGCCCGCCCCGAGCAGATCCCTGTCGAGGACTGGCTGGCCCTGGCGCGAGGGGTCGTGGCGGAGTCGGCCGCCGGCCGGTAAGGGGTAAGACCGCGGACCGTGTGCCGGTCATGGCGGGCAGCGGGGGCGAAACCCCGCCCCAAAGGGCGGCCGGGCCGCTGTGTGGCGGACTTTTGGCCCTGCTCGAGGCCCGCCGGAGCAGCTCTGCCGGGATCTCAGGGGGGGCATGGCCGCGCAGGGGCCTCGCGCGGTCGGGGGGACTTGCGGGTTCGGCTGCAAAGTCGTATATCCATCGGGCGTGCACCGGCCGTGGGGGGGGCAGGCGGCCGCCGGGGGACTCTGTCGCCCGGGGCCGGCGATGATCGAGCCTTTCAAACCAGGTGGTCGGAGCACGAAGGAGGCCTGATGCCGAATCTTGCACAGGTGATGAAGGCGGAGATCGCGCGCGTGGCCAAACGCACGCTGCGCAAGGAGTTTGGTTCCACCCGGCGGGCGGCGGTCCAGTATCGGCGCGACATCGCTGAACTCAAGCGCCAGGTGAAGAACCTCATCCGCCAGGTGGAGTTCCTCGAGGCTCAGGAAAAGCGCCGCGTCGCCAGGCCCGCGGCCGAGGCACCCGCAAAGGACGTGCGTTTCTCACCGCGCTGGGTGAAAGCCCAGCGGGCCCGCCTGGGGCTGTCGGCCGCCGAGCTCGGCCGGCTGATGGGGGTGTCGGCGCTGACGGTCTACAACTGGGAGGGGGGCAAGGCTCGCCCCCGTGCAGAGGCTCTGGCCGCCCTGGCCGCCGTGCGCGGAATGGGACGTCGCGAGGCCCGCAAGCGCCTGGAGATCCTGGGCGACTGAGCCCTTTGCCCCCCGCGGCGTTCACGGCATCACGGTATTACGGCATCACGGTATTCGCGGCCCCGCGGGCCATGCCGATCCGCATCCCGCACGGTCCACGTCCGTACCTGCACGATCCCCGTCCGACGGCAGGCCCCGCCGCCCCGCCGGCGGTTGGTCAGGACTGACCGGCGGGGGTTGCGGATGCGGCGATGCGGGGGCGTTTCTCGAGAACCCCGGTCAGCGTGCGGCAGACGTAGTCGATCTGGTCGTCGCTGAGTTCGCGAAACATCGGCAGGCTCAGGCACCGGGCCGACAGACGCTCGGCGCGGGGAAAATCCCCGGCGGCGTGGCCCAGGTGTCGATAGGCCGGCTGGAGGTGCACGGGCACCGGATAGTGCAGGCCGGTCTGGATGCCGGCGTGCTGAAGCCGGGCGGCCACGGCGTCGCGGTCGTCGAGTTCGACGACAAACAGGTGATACACGCCCGGCCGTTCGGGAAACTCGCGCGGCAGGGTCAGGCCCGGCACGCCGGCCAGGCGGCGCAGGTACTCGGCGGCGTGGGCACGACGCGCCGCCGTCCAGTCATCCAGGCGGGCCAGCTTGATGCTCAGCACCGCGCCCTGGATGCCCTCCATGCGGTAGTTGTAGCCGATCTCCTCGTGCACGTAGCGGCGCCGCTGGCCGTGGTCGCGCAGCGCCCGGGCCCGCGCGGCGATGTCCGCATCATTGGTCACCAGGGCTCCGCCCTCGCCGAAAGCCCCGAGATTCTTGCCCGGATAGAAGCTGAAGCAGCCGACGCGGCCCAGCCCGCCGACCCGCCGCCCGTCGCAGCAGGCCCCGTGCGCCTGAGCGGCATCCTCGATCACCGGCAGCCCGCGGGACTGGGCGAAACGCAGGATCGCGCCCATGTCCGCCGGCTGCCCGTAGAGGTGCACCGGCACGATCGCCCGCGTGCGCGGGGTGACGGCCGCGGCCAGACGCCCGGGGTCCATGGTCCGCGAGACCGGATCGATGTCCACGAAGACCGGTCGGGCTCCGACGTAGCTGATCGCCCAGGCCGTCGCCACGAACGTCGCCGGCACGGTGATGACCTCGTCGCCGGGGCCGATGTCCAGGCAGCGCATCGCCAGATGAAGGGCGCTGGTTCCGCTGTTGACCGCCACGCAGTGGGCGGCTCCGCAGTACTCGGCGAAACGGGCCTCGAACGCCTCCACCGCCGGCCCGAGACAGAACCGGGCCCCACGGCACACCTCGGCCACCGCGGCCAGCACCTCGTTCTCCAGAGTGCGGAACTGGGCCTTGAGATCGACAAAGGGCACCTTCACCTCCGGCGGCGGCGCAGCGGCAGCCGGGCAGGCGACCAGGGGGCAGGTTGCGGGACTTTCAGCCACGCTCGCGGTGCTCATGTCAGAACTCCCGATGCGCCGACGGCGGCGCGTTCGACCCCCCGACCGGGTCCTGGCGGCGGGGCGGGCATGCTTGCCTGGCAGACGATGTCCCCCTCGACCAGCTCGCAGCACGCGCCGGACAGCCCGCTGACGGCCAGGAAATGCCCCGGCGACTGGAAGAAGTGCAGGTGCAGGTCCGGCGTGTAGCGATAGGCGCGCTGGCAGGGCACGATGATGAACAGCTCGCGGCGGCAGACGCGGCACAGCTCGGCCACGGCGGTCTCAAGACGGCGCACGTGCTCCAGCGTGTGCAGGCAGGTGACCACGTCGAATGAACGGTCGGCAAACGGCAGGTTCTCCACGCTGCCGGCCCGGAAGGCGATGTCCGGGTCGTCCCCCCGCCGCACCAGATCGCAGCCCGTGACCCGCAGGCCGGCACGGGCGCACTGCCGGGCCCAGTAGCCCCGGCCGCAGCCGACGTCCAGCAGCGTGCGGCAGTCCCGCGGGATGCGTCGAGCGATCCAGGCCAGTCCGCCCTCGGTGGCGTCGGTGGGCCTGCGGTCGCCCCGGCAGCGCAGCGTCGCGTACAGCCCGGCCAGTTCCGCCTCGCTCAGCCCCCAGGCACGCTCCTTGAAATCCAGCACGGCGTCCAGGTCGGGCGTGCCGGCGAACCACCAGCCCAGCAGAGGCCGGATCAGCCGGCGGTTGTCCCGCAGAGCCGGCGGAAGCCAGTCGTCCAGCAGGCGGCGGGCGAGGTTGGTCAATCGCCGGTTCACGTCGCGGGCCCTCCGGCCGGGCGCGGCGGGGCGGCCGGCGGGCGGATACGCTCGCACCAGAGGATCCAGCGCAGCCGCAGCGTCTCCAGGATGGTATGGAGCACCTTGCCGGCGCTGATCGTGCTGGAGCCGGCGCGGCGGGGATGATAGTCGGCGGTCATGGTCGCCACGCGGCGTCCGGCGCCGCGGGCGCGGAAAATCAGCTCGGCGGTGACCGTGCTGACGCCGCGCGATCGCACCGGCAGCGCGCCCAGCACCTCGCGGCGGAAAAACTGCACGAAGTTGTGGTCGTTCAGCGGGCTGGCAAAGAGCAGCTTGAGCGTCCAGACGTTGGCCCGGCTGATGATCCGCCGCAGCAGCCCGTAGGCCGACCGGTCGCGCCGCTGGACGACGACCACGTCGGCTCCGGCGTCGATCAGGGCCAGCACACGCGGAATCTCGCCGGGATGGAAGGGCAGATCCATGCCGTTCCAGCCGACCACGCGTCCGCGGGCCCGGGCGAACCCGTGCAGGAATGCGGCCGACTGCCCGCGATTGGCGGCGTGGTGGATGACCCGGACGCGGGGGTCGCGGGCCGCCTGCGCCTCGGCCAGTTCGCCGGTGCGATCGGTGGAGCCGTCGTTGACCACGATGATCTCGTGGTCGGCCAGCCCGGCGCGGTCCAGGCTCTCGGTGCACAGCCGCAGCGACCCGGCCAGCGAGGCCTCCTCGTTGTACGCCGGCAGCACCAGCGTCAGACGGGGCTCGGCGTCGGGCGAAGCGTTTTCCATGCTCACAGGGACCCCGATGCGTCCCGGCGCGGGGCACCGGAACGCGGAAACGCTGATGCCGTCACCGGGCGGCGGCTCCGACCACCCGCCGGCAGGGACGGACGCCCGCACGGGCCTGCCTCATGGCCCGGGCCGGCACGCCGGCGACCACCGCTCCGGCCGGCACGTCGCGGGTGACCACCGCGCCGGCCCCGACGACCGCTCCCTCGCCGATGGTCACGCCGCCCAGAATCACCGCCCCCGAGCCGATCGCCGCCCGCCGGCAGACGCGCGTCGGGACCACCGTCCAGTCCTGCTCGCCCTGGGGCCGGCCGTCGTCGGTCACCGCCCGGGGATACCGGTCGTTGATGAACATCACCCCGTGGCCGATGAAGCACTCGTCCTCAATGGTCACGCCTTCGCAGATGAAGGTGTGGCTGGAGATCTTGCACCGCCGGCCGACACTGGCGTTCTTCTGGATCTCCACGAACGTGCCGATGCGGGTCTCGTCGCCGACGCTGCATCCGTAGAGGTTGACGAAGGCGTGAACGGCGACGTTCTCGCCGAGGCGCACGTCCGGGGCGATGCGGGCGAACCGGGCATCGGCGTTCATAGCGTGATCCTGCCTCCCTGGGCCTTGATGCTGTGCTGGGCGGCCTCGAGGATCCGCACGATCTCCAGGCCCGCCCGGCCGTCGGTCAGCGGCCGCGTCCCGTTCTGCACGCATTCGATGAAGTGCGCGGCCATGATCCGCAGCGGCTCGGCCTGCGGGATGTGCGGCACCCAGATGTCCCCGGTGCGGTACTCGATGAGCTGGCGGCGCCGGCCCTCCAGGTCGTCCTGGCGGACCTCGATGCCGCTGTCGTAGACCTTGACCTTTTCCACCGGGTCCAGGTCGTTGTAGATCAGGCTGCGCCGGCGCCCGCCGACGACGGTGTGGCGGATCTTCACCGGGCTGAGCCAGTTCACGTGGAAGTTGGCGATCAGGCCGTCGCCGAAGTCGAGGTTCAGGTAGGCGACGCTCTCCAGGTCGTTGCCGCCGTGGGCGGCGCCGAAGGCCGACAGGCTCCGCGGAGGCCGGCCGACCAGATACAGCACGATCGACAGGTCGTGCGGGGCCAGGTCCCAGACCACGTTCACGTCGCGCTGGAACAGGCCCAGGTTGATGCGGATGCTGTCGATGAACAGCAGCTCGCCCAGCTGCCCTTCCTCGATGATCTGCCGGACCTTGCGGACCGCGGGGTTGTAGACGAACGTGTGATCGACCATCAGCACCCGGCCGCGCCGTTCGGCCAGCTCCACCAGCTCCCGGGCCTGCTGGACCGACGAACACATCGGTTTCTCGATCAGTACCGACTTGCCGGCCTCCAGCGCCGCCCGGGCGAGGGCGTAGTGGGTGTCCACGGGTGTGGCGATCGCCACCGCGTCGATGCCGTCGTCGGCCAGCACGGCCTGGACGTCCTCGGTGAACCGCAGGCCGGGATAGCCCCGGACGACGGCCCGGCCGCGTTCGGGCTGCAGGTCGCAGCAGCAGCGCAGGTGCTCGCCCAGCAGGGCGTGGAAATTACGGACGAGATTGGGCCCCCAGTAGCCCAGGCCGATCACCGCCAGCCGGGGCGTCGCGAGGTCCTGCGGCTGCCGCCCGCCGGCTGTGGGCCCCTCCCGCAGGTGGGCCTGCGGGGGACCGGCGGTCGAAAACCGCGCAGGCTTGCGGATGGCTTCCAGGGACTCCAGGCCCGCCACGGGGGCCGCGGTTGTCGGGTCCGACGGCCCGGCAGCCCCGACGCGCGCTGTCTTCGTGCAGGTCTTCATGGCCACTTCCCGGCCCCCGGAACAGGGGCCGGTTTTATCGTCGTCTTATCGGGCGAAGGACTTAAGGTATCGGGCGTGGGATCGCGACTCCCGGGCCGCTCGGCCCCGACGGTCGCTTCAGGAGTCTCCCGCGGCGACCGATAATCTCAGGGTGAGCACCGCTGGCGTCCCGATCCTGATGCGGGAGGGCCGGTTTGCCGTCCGGCGCGTCGCCCGGCCCGCGGCCGCCGTTCCGGCCGCCGCGATGTTTGC
>CAZSYS010000045.1:0-19410 GCA_964611365.1 uncultured Planctomycetales bacterium | reverse complement strand
TCCGACAACCGCGTCTGCACGACGGCCAGCACGGCGTCCGTCAGCGCCGCCCCGCCGATCAGGTACCCGGCCGGCGGCAGGCGACGCTCCAGGTTGGCGTGCAGAATGGCCAGGTAGGCCAGGAAGGCGATCAGCGACCAGACCTCCTTGGGATCCCAGCCCCAGTAACGCCCCCAGGAGGACGCCGCCCACATGCTGCCGGTCACGATGCCGGCGCCCAGCAGAAGCGTGCCCACGCGCAGGTAGCGCAGGTGGGCATCGGCCAGCCTGGCGGCCAGACGCCGGCGGTCCGGGGTCAGGGCCATGACCGCCATCTGGGTGTGGGCGATGAGCATCGCCAGGGCCAGCACCGCGTAGGCGGCCATGATGCCGGGCACGTGAATCGTCATCCACACCGTGTCCATCAACACCGGGGCGATGGGGCGCACGAAAGGGTCCAGCGGCAGCATGTCGGCCAGAAACAGCGACACCGCCCCGACCAGTGCGGACGTCAGCGACACGAAGCGGTCCTGCCGGGCCGCGCCCGCCAGCACGGCAAACAGTGAAGCTCCCCATGCCAGAAACAGCAATGATTCGTACATGTTGGCCGCGGGGATCCGGCCGGCGATTCGCCAGCGCATGGCCAGCCCGGCGGTCAGAACCACGAACCCGCATACCGACGCCGCCATCGCGGCCGCAGCAGACCACCGGCCGACGCCGGCCGCTGCGGCAACCCACAACAGCAGCGCGACCGCCAGCACCATCCAGGCGACGCGGAACGGCTGGAGGCGGTTGTAGAGCAGTTCGATGCCCAGCGTGCGCGGCGGCGGTCGCTGAGCCGCCGGCAGGCCGTCGAGCGCGGCCTTCAACCGGCCGGCCGAGGCGTCCAGAGCTGCCAGGTCGCCGGAGAGGAATGCCGCTGCCAGCCGTTCCCAGGCCTGCATGACCGCCTCCGGGGCCGCGGGCTTCTGCGGCTCCGGGCGGCCCAGGGCCGACCAGGGGGCCTGGGCGTCGGAGTCCGGCGGCAACGGACGGATCACTTGGCCGCTGAAAACGCCGTGCAGCGTGTCGAGGCATTCCATGATATCCTTGACCTTCGACTCCAGGGGGTTCAGCCGCCCCTGCCCCTGGCGTCGATCCAGGGCAGCAGCGTGGGTCATCAGCTGCTGATGGCCTGCCAGTTCCGCGAACGAGAACACCCGGCGGTCCGACGGCAGGCCGAGTTCCCGCCGCAGCGCGGGCGAGCCGATGCGGATCAGCGGCTCGGCGCGCCAGCGGTCCGGTTCCAGCGTCCAGGCCAGCAGGAGCAGCACCGGATCGCGGCCCTGGAAGCGGCTCGTGCCGGTGACGCCGCGCACCACGTCGCGGGCGAGCGTATCCAGCGGCATGCATCGGCCGTCATGCTGGACGACAACGGCCCGCAGGGCCTCGGGACACCGCTCCGCAAGGGGCGCCGGCCCGCCGGAAACGGCAGGCGAATCCGGCTGCCCGAAGGAAAGAGACACTAGCGCGACACATATCCAGCGGTTCATGGGCGGCCATCGGCCGGACTGGCCGCCTCCGTCGAGGCCGTCGAACCGCGCGGCAGACGGCGGACCAGTCCGATCGCCATGCCGGCGATCATGCCCAGGTAGCCGGCGAAGACGACCGGTCGTCCGGGATCCCAGGAGACACTGAGCGTGCTGTGGAAAGGCTGCCCGTCACGGCCGCCGCCGTAGCCGGACTGAAACAGGCTGTATCCGCCGTGGCGGGCCGGGTGGTTCATGCGGATGAGGACATCGGGGCGGTCGCCGCGCAGCGCGTCGGCGATGGCGATGCGGCTTTCAAAGGAGCGGGGACGGCTGCTTCCGGGGTAGTTGCGTACCTGGAACTGCCGCAGGGCCAGGTTGAAGCCCAGCGGCACCTGGCGGTCGGTGTAGGCCAGGCGGTAGTGCAGCGACCCGATATCCACCTGCTCGGGCACGTACTTGCGCACCGTGACCGGCCGGGGACCCTGCGGTGTTTCCACCGCCAGCTCCAGCGCGGGCACGGGATTCGGCCGCGGCGGGGTCACCTCCTCCACGGCCTGTTCCAGCCGGGCGCGGTCGAGGGCCCGGGATACGCCGAAGCGGAGCTCCGGCCAGGGGGTCGGCACCAGCCGGCCTTCGGCCAGGGGCTCGACGTGGACGTCCTGCCGGCCGGTGAGGAAGCGCGCGAAGAACCGCCGGTCGGGTCCCTGCAGCACCTCGATGGGTACCGACGGAGCGGTCGTCGGCCCGGACACAAAGCGGACGCGCACCGCCGGCCGTTCCGCTCGCCCGTGCATGCCGTCCAGGTCTGGGAACCGGGCGAATACCCAGCGGCGTGCGGGGCCGTCGGGCCCCTGGATCTCGACTTCCACGGCCGGGTTCACCGGTTTGTCTCCGCCTGCCGTGACCTGGTGGTTGTCGTCCACGACCGCGTGGGGCAGGTAGCGCAGCACCTGGACGGCGCGGCCCGAGCTGCCGACCGGCACGGCTGCGGCCATGAACTCCTCGACCGCGCGTTCCAGGACCTGTCCCTCGTACTCCACGCGCAGCATGCCGGCGGAGGCCGGGCCGGCCGCCTGTTCGCCCAGCAGGCGGGCCATCCGACGTTCGTCGTCGATCCGTCGGTAAGCCAGGGGCAGGTCGCCGGAGGATTCCGCTTCGTCGGCGAAGACCCAGACCGACGAGGATTCTCCCTGTCGCTCCAACGTGACCTCGATCGCCGGGCGGCCGGAGACGGGATCCTCCAATACATGCTCGACGACCCGGCTGTCGGCCAGGCGGCGCACGACGGAAAGGCGTGATCGGGAGTCTTCGGGGTGCCCGGGCGCGATCAGATCGACGGCTCGGGCGCGTGACGGGTTGGCCGGAAGGGCGACCTCGCCGATCACCGCGGCTTCCGTGTCGACACGCAGCAGTTCCTGCTCGACCGTGAAGCGATCGGTACTCGTTCCCTCCGTCAGCGTGACCTGGCCGCGGATGCTCCACTTCCATGAGATCGCCGCCCCCAGCAGGATGACGATGGCGGAGGCGTGCGTGACCACAAAGGTGGTCCGGCGGCCGGGACCCGGACGATGGCCGGTCAGTCCGCCGAGGAGGTTGATCCCCAGCAGGGCCAGCAGGCCCACAAACCACGGCGCGCCGTAGAAGGCGCTCATGGCGGCCTCGGTGCCGCGGATGGTCTCATGGACCGTGGCCGCGGCCATGGCTGCCGCCAGGAGCATGAGCAGAAGAGCGCCCAGGAGGGTCGAGGCCAGGAAACTCCAAAGCGATGAAAGCACGCGCATGGGTAGAGTCAGCATGGCCGTCCGGGAGACGAACGAGCGCCGGCTCATGATAGCGGCCCGGCCGGTGAATGCACAGCGGCGGAAGGGGACGAACGTCAAGCCGCAGGTGTACCGGCCGCGAGCGCCGGACTGGCGATCGCCTCATCCGGCTCGGCCCGGCAGTGCCGGGACATCGAGTCGCGGCGGAGGCGCTCCGGCCAGGGCTTGCCATTCTCCGGCTTGGGGGCTTGCGCCTGCGGTCAGCGGGTTCGGGGGCTCAGGCTCCCGGTGGAGAGCAGGTCAGACGCCCGCACTGCCAGGCCCATGCGGCCACGGGACCATGAACCGGGCGTCCTTCGGCCTGGCCTTTCCGCGCCCCCTGCGGCGGGCTGCGTTTGCCGGATGCTCCCGCGGCGGCTAGCCTGATGGCATGTGGACCTTGCGGTCGGCTCCCGGCATTGCGGCCTGTGCCTGGGCGGTGGTTCTGCTGGTGCCGGCCTGCACGGAAGGCGACAAGCCGGCACCGCCGATCCTGCTGAACTTCCACGCCATCGAGGAGGGGCGGGCCTACCGGTCACCGCAGCTTTCGGGGGAGGCTCTGGCGTGGGTGATCGACCGGTACGGCATCCGGTCGGTCGTCAACCTGCGAGGGACAAACCCCGACCAGAAATGGTATCGCGACGAGGCGGCGGTGTGCCGGGAGAAGGGCGTCGCCCTGATCGACCACGCCTTCAACTCGCAGCAACTGCCCGCCCCGGAGCTGCTGGCCGGGCTGCTGGAAACCCTCCGGTCGGCCGAACGCCCGATCCTCATTCACTGTCAGGGCGGTGCCGACCGGACCGGTGCTGCCGCCGCTCTTTACCGCATGGCCGTGCTGAACCAGCCCCGCCAGCAGGCCATGGCCGAGCTCTCCGCCGACTACTGGCACAGCCGGACCAAGGCCCCCTGCATGGACCGGCTGATCGAGGTTTTCGAGCCGACCGACGAATGGCTCGAGCAGTACGCCGCGACCTACCAGCAGATCTCCTGCACGCCCTGACGACGCCCGGGGTGGACGGGACCGGGGCCGGACGGTAATCTCCCGCTTATCGACGGCGGCACGCGCTTCGGGCGGCCGGGGCGTGGCCGGTGATCCAACCGCTCGCGAGGCGCGATGCATCCAGACCTGTTCACCATACCGGGCATCGGGCTGACCATCCCCAGCTTCGGGGCCATGGTGCTGCTGGGCTTCCTGGCGGCCACGTTCACGGCCTTCCATCGGGCCAGGAAGCTCCGCGCGGATCCGGACATCATCCTGAACCTGGGTTTTCTGATCCTGATCTTCAGCACCATCGGGGCCCGGGCGTTCTACGTCATCCACTACTGGGATCAGTACGCCTCCAACCCGCGGGACATCCTGAACCTCCGCGGGGGCGGCTTTGAGTTCTACGGCGGCTTTCTGGGCGCGTTCGCCGCCTGCTACCTGTACATCTGGCTGAAGGGGCTCTCGCGGCGGCTGTACGCCGACATCCTGGCTCCGTCGCTGCTGCTGGCGATGGGCATCGGGCGGATCGGCTGCCTGCTTTTCGGATGCTGCTGGGGCGGGCCGTGCCCGGCGGACCTGCCGTGGGCGGTGCGTTTTCCCTACAGCAGCCCGGTGCAGCTGCAGTCCTGGGAGCACCGTGAGACGACCCTGCCGGCCAGGCTGATCCTGGTGGACTCGGTGGGTCGCGGTTCGCCCATTCCGCGCAAGCTGCTGGCCCTGAGCCTGGACGACCTCAAAAAGGCCACCGAGCGGGCCGAGGAGGCCGTGGCCAGAGCCCGGGCCTCCGGGCGGCCGGATCGCGTGGTGGCCGCCGAAACCCGCCGCGACGCCCTGATGGACGCGCTGCGCCCGCTGCTGTTCCACTTTGCCGCTTTCAACACCAGTCCGTCGGAGCTGGCGGACCTGGTGCGCGAGCCCCGCTTCCGGTCCCATCCGGTTCATCCGGCCCAGCTCTACTCGGCCGTCGGGCCGATCCTGCTGTCTTTCCTGACCACGGCCTGGCTGCACCGGCGCAAGCGGCACGGGACGGTGTTCGTGCTGGGCTTCATGCTTTATGCCGTCGAGCGCTTCATCGAGGAGGCCATCCGCGTCGACAACCCGCAGGACACCTTCGGCCTGACCGTCTCGCAGGGCATCAGCATCGGGGTGTTCGTGGGCCTGGGGATCTGGGGGCTGATCCTGCTGAAGATGCCCCTGCGGTCTTCGCGGAAGGCGGTGGCCTCGCGCAAGGAAGCGCCGCCCGCGGCGGCGGTACTGTCGCAGCCTCCCTGACCCCGGCGGGCGGTCAGCCGGCCAGGGCCCACTGGTGGGGCATCAGGCGGAAGGGCCTGCGCACCGCGGCGATCGGCTCGCCGAGCTGGGTGATGTTGGCCTCGCCGATCGGCCCGAAGACCCCCGCGGACATCCTGAGGTAGTCCACCGCCTCCGGCCGGACGCCCATGATCCGCGCGGCAGTGGCGTCGACCGCCGGCAGGTTCGAGCCCATCACCAGCACGCCGGCCTCGATGGCCGTGCCGCGGACCGGCCCGTCGCCCTCCAGGCCGACCACGCCGTCGATGATCGCGTAGTCCGCCCGGAGGGTGTGAAGGAAGTCGATCACCGCATGGTGCAGGTTGCGGACGTGGAACTGGTTGCGCGGCCAGCCGTGGGCCAGCCCCGAGAGCATGCCAAAGTGGTTTTTCATCGCCAGGCTGACGCCCGCCCAGTGGTGGGTCTTCATCTTGGGCATTGAGACGATCACGTCGGCCTCCAGCACCGGCCGGCTGTAGTAGAGCGTGGGCAGGTCGCCCATCAGCCCTCCGGCGTTGGGCACGGCCGCCAGATCCGCGGTGCTCAGATCCGCGAAGGTCAGGTGCTGCTCGTCCAGCAGCCCGGCCAGCCCGACCGCCTCGACGATCTCCCAGGCGTCGCGCTGCAGCGCCGGCCCGTCGGCGACGAGCACCTCGGCGGCGCCGCGCCGGCGGAAGGCCTCGGCGGCGGCGACGATCACCGCCGGGTCGGTGACGATGGGGCGGTTGTCCCGCGGCAGGTCCACGAGGTTGACCTTCAGCAGCACGCGTTTGCCGGCCACGTCCGGGGGTTCGATGAGCCCCAGACCGGCCTCGATCGCCTCCAGCAGGATCGATTCGTCGTAGGTGGCCCGCAGGATCGCGGCCCCGGCGCGCCAGCCGCCATCGCTGTACAGCACCCCGGCGCAGCCCGGCATCGCGGCGGCCGCGGCGGTGCCGGCGGCGGCCTTGAGGAAGTCCCGCCTCTTCAGCAGGGCGTTGTGATGTCGGCATGCCCGGTTCATGGCCGCTCCCGTCATCCGGTGATCGCCAGAGGGTGCGCCGCGTGCCCGGCGATCCCCAGCAGGCAAAGGGCCTTGCCCAGCACGCTGCGGCGGTGATCCGGCACCGCCGCCCACGCGCTCTGCACGTCCGCCGTCCAATCCTCGCCGTCCGGGCCGCAGACGGCGACCGCCGTGGCCGCCCAGCCCAGCGAGACCAGCGAGCGGATCCGGCCGCGCTGCCCGCGCAACCAGTTCAGGGCCGCCTGCGTGGTTCCGTCGGCTTCGTCGGCCAGGGCCAGCAGGGCCAGGGCCGTCGGCACGATCGCCGGGTACATCGGTTCGCCCAGCACCACGGCCTCGCCGTAGTTCCATCCGCCGCCGGGCAGGGCCCGGTCGCGCAGCAGGGCGGCGCCCTGCCGGACGCGGGTTTCGCTGCCGCGGCCCAGGGCCTTCAGAAAGATCATCGCCATCGCGGTCGGTTCGACGAAGCCGACATCGGCCATCGTCCACGGCCAGCCGGGGATGGAGGTGTCGGTGGCATAGAGCCAGGGCGTAGTGTTCAGGAAGGTGTGCACCGGCGCTGCCAGCAGGGCGGTGGCCGCCGCCTGCACCGCGGGGTCGGCCGAGCCCGCCCGATGCAGGGCCAGCGCCGCCAGCGGCGTGGTCCAGCTGCGGTCGCCGTGGGCCGCGGAAGCGGCAAAGAAGCCGTCGGCCCGCTGCCTGGCCATCAGCCATGCACACGCCCGCCGGACGGCCGGGTCGGCGGCGCGGTGGGCCAGCAATGCCATGGCCAGCAGCGCCGTGGGCTCGCTGGCCGGCGCCCAGCCGTGTTCATACGGCAGGCCGCCGTCCTCGGCCAGGCTGCCGAGAAGCTCCTCGAACGCCGCGTTCGTCCAGGTCGCCGAGTCCATGCGTCCGCCGCTTCAAGGGCAAAGCCCGGCTTGCGCCACTCCGGTTCTCGTCGGCGGCCATTCTCGGAGCCTTCCGCAGCGGCGTCAATCGGCCGGGGCGGGACCGAACAGCTTCGAAGGCGGTTTCAGCATGTCATCGGCCGCTTTCAGGCGCCCGATCCGGGGGCGCGGCAGGCGCGGATCTGCGGCGGGCCGCGCGTCCGGTTTCTGCCCGCGGCGGCCTCTGCGGGCAAGAGGTCGTTGCTTCCCGGGTCGGGGCCCGTCCCCCGGCCTTTCGCCTTGAAACCCGCCCGCCTCGACAGGACAATGCCGGCCGTGCCGGGCGGGTTCGCGCCGTCGACGGGGCCCGCTGAGCGCATGGAGCCGGTTTTTCGGCTTATCTGGGAAGGAGTGCCCGATGCGGTTCCGACGTGCAGGGGCCCTGGTTCTGTTCTGTCTGTCGGCCGCCACGGTCGCGGTCGCACAGGTGCGGCAGGAGATCCGGTTTCCCGACGTCGCCGGCTACCGGACGCTGAAGTGCGACTTCCACATGCACACCGTCTTCTCCGACGGCTTGGTCTGGCCGACGGTGCGCGTCGATGAGGCGTGGCGGCAGGGGCTGGACGCCATCTCGATCACCGACCACATCGAGTACAAGCCGCACAAGGAGGACGTCTCCGTCGATCAGAACCGGCCGTTCGAGCTGGCCGCGGCCCGGGCCCGCGAGCGGAACATCATCCTGATCCGCGGAGCCGAGATCACGCGCGAAACCCCGCCGGGGCATTTCAACGCCATCTTCCTGCGCGACGTGGCCCCGCTGGAGGTGAAGGACTTCTTCGAGGTCTTCCGGCAGGCGGCCGCCCAGCAGGCGTTCGTCTTCTGGAACCACCCCGGCTGGAAGGGGCCGGAGGCCGGACGCTGGACCGACGACCACGCCCGCATCCACGCCGAAGGCCGGCTCCACGGCGTGGAGATCTGCAACGGCGACACCTGGTACGAGGACGGCCACCGCTATGCGGTGGAGAAAAACCTGGTCCTTATCGGCACCTCCGACGAGCATGAGCCCTTTGGCAATCAGCCCTGGACGGCCGAGGAGCACCGCACGCTGACGCTGGTGCTGGCCGCGGAACGAAGCGAGCAGGGCATCCGGGAGGCGCTGTTCGCCGGCCGCACGCTGGTGTGGTGTCAGAACCGCCTGTTCGGCAGGCCGGATCACCTGGCGGCCATGTTCGAGGCGGCGGTGGAGGTCCGCGCTCCTCATGCCTGCAACAAGGGCGAGACGATCGCCGAGCTGAGCAACCGTTGTGCCCTCGACCTGGCGCTGGAGAGAGTCGCCGGCTCCGGGCCCGCCAGGATCCGGGTCCCGGGCGGGGGGACCGTGCTCGTGCGCTTCCGCGAGTCCCCGGACGGCGACGCGGCCCGGCCGGTGTACCGCGTGACCAACATGTTGTCCGCGCCCGGCAAGCCCCTGGAGGCCGCGTTGCAGGTGCCCGCCCTGGCGCCGGAGGCGCCGCCATCGCAGCCGGGGTGAGGCGATGACCGGTGCCGGCTCCTCGCCCCCCAGGCTCGGGCGGAGCATCGCGCGGATCGTTCGGATTCTGGAGGCGTTTCACGGGCCGTGTCCGCCCTTGCGGCCGGAAAAGCCGCTGGACGGGCTGATCCGCACGGTCCTCTCGCAGCACACCAGCGACGCCAACTCGGACGCGGCTTATCGCAGCCTGCGGCGGGCTTTTCCCGGCTGGGAGGCCTGTCTTGCGGCCTCGCCGGGGGCGGTGGAAAAGGCGATCCGGCGGGGAGGCCTGGCCCGCCGCAAGAGCCGCGCCATCCGCGGAATCCTGCAGTGCCTGCGGCACAGTCGCGGGCGGCTGTCGCTGGACTTCCTGTCGCGCTGGCCGACCGAGAGGGCCCGCGCGTACCTGCTGGGGATGCCCGGCGTGGGTCCCAAGACGGCCGCGTGCGTCCTGCTCTTCTGCCTCGGGCGGCCGGCGCTGCCGGTGGACACTCACGTGCACCGCGTCGCGCGGCGGCTGGGCCTGATCGCCGGGCGCACTTCGGCCGAGCGGGCCCACGGACTGCTGGAGGCCGCCTGCCCGCCCGACGTGGTTTACGCCTTCCACATGCTGCTGATCCGCCACGGACGGGCGGTGTGCCGGGCGGTCCGGCCGCGGTGCGGGGTTTGTCCGCTGGCGTCGCTGTGCCCGTCGGCGCGGCCGGGGCTCAGTTCGCGCAGGAGGGACTGCCTTCCACGCCGGGGGCGGTCATGCAGCCCAGCATGATCCGCAGGTCGTCGAGATCCACGTCGTCATCCTCGTCCAGCCGGGCGTCCTGGCACTGCGGATCGAGCTGCGGCACGGCGATGCCCGTGATGCAGACCTGGAAGTGGCCGAAATCCTGCTGATCGACGTCCCGGTCGAGGTCGAAATCGCCCGGCACCGGCGCCAGACCGGACACGCTGAGCATCGCGACGTCCGAGCCCGCGGTCGAACAGGCGTCCTGGACCACACAGCGGTACGCCCCGGCCTGCGGGGCCGAGACGTTGCTGATCGTCAGCGTGGGCGTCGCGGTGCCCGAGTAGGGCCCTCCGTCCGCCAGATCCGTGCCGTCTTTTTGCCATCGCCAGGTGAGCGTGCCCACCCCCTCGGCGGCCACGGTGAAAATGACGGTCTGGCCGGGCTCGGCGCTGCGCGACTGCGGATGCTGGGTGATGACCAGTTGACCGAGGGTCAGCGAGGCGGCGGCGGAGAGCGCGTTGCCGCCGGGGTTGCGGGCGATGCAGCGGTACTGCCCGGCATCGGCGGCCTGGACGCCGGTGATGGTCAGCCAGGCCGTGGTCGCGCCGGCCACGCGTCCGCCGTCCGACAGGGTCACGCCGTCTTTCTGCCACCGGTAACTCAGCGGGCCTTCGCCGGAGGCGTTGATAGAGAACTGCGCGGTCGCTCCGCCGCAGACGGTCTGCGGGGCCGGCTGCGTGACGATCGTCGGAGGCTGGAGGCCGCCGCGGAATTCCCACTTGACCGCGTCGGCGTAGAAGCTGCCGCTGACGTCGATGTTCAGGTTGCTGACGTCCACCCGGCCGGCGTCCGTGCCGGCGCTGAAACGCCAGGTGCCCAGCGACAGCCAGATGTTGGCCGCGGCCGACTGATCGACGTTGACGTCGGTGCTGCCGCCGGCGCCGGTCACGCGGTGCAGGATCGGGTTGCGGCGGTTGGAGCCGGCACCCCACGTCGCGAAGACCTCGTAGTCGCCGGTGGCCGGCAGGTCGGCCTGGAAGATGCCGTGTTTTTCACCGGCCACGGAGCGGTAGGTGCTGCCGTAGCGCGAACCGATGCCGCCGGTGGTTCCCGCGGCGGTGCTCTTGGCTCCCGCGTCGGCCATCACCCCGGTTTCGGAGTACTTGTGCCGGTTCTGGCCGCCGTCGCGGCTCTCGACCATGAACACGTTGGGCACGACGGTCAGCGCGGCCTCCGCGGAGACGGCCGTTCCGTAGGGGTTGGTGACCACGCAGCGGTAGTTGCCCTGAACGGAGGCGTCGGCCGCCGAAACCTCCAGCACCGGGGCGGTGGTGCCGAAGACTTTCGTTCCGTCGGCGAGATCGGTGCCGTTGCGCTGCCAGCGGTAGGACAGCGGCGGATCGCCGGTCGCGGACACGGTGAAGCTGGTCGAGGCGCCGGTCGGCACGGTCTGGGCCGTCGGCTGGCCGGTGATGGCCGGCGGATAAGGGCCGCTGGAGCCGACGTGCACGGTGCGGCTGACCGTCGGCCCGAACCAGGTGAAGCCGTCGCGGACCATGCGCCAGTCGGTGACGTAGTCGCCCGGCGTGGTCGGCGCGGTCAGCGTGAAGTTGAAGGTCTGCGTCTGGCCGGTGCCCACCTGCCCGGAGACCGGCACCCGGGTGGAGGCCGTGAACGGATCGCTGTCTCCGACGGCTCCGAGACGGTAGCCCCGGGCGTCGGTCCAGAGCACGCTGCGGTTGCGCATCGTCACGCTGACCGCCAGGCTCTGCCCCGGCTGCATCACCGTCGGGAGGGTGTCGCCGACCACCTCGGCGGCGTAGAAATCGTACGTCGGGGTCGTCCCGAAGTAGTCGCAGATGCCCTTGTAGACGCCCCACATGGTGGCCGAGCGGAAGAAGTTGTCGTTGAGGTAGAGGGCGTCGCGGTCGCAGGAGTCGTGGAAGGCCAGTTCGATCAGGATCGCGGCCCGGTCGGGGATCCGCGTCTCGGCGAAGCTGCCGTTGGCGTCCAGGGCTCCGCGGTCGCGCCAGGTGGCGTCGGTGTAGCGGGTGCGGATGACGCTGACGATGGCGTTGTTGACGGCCTGGGCGGCGTTGCGGCTGATCGTGCCCCAGGGGGCGTGCTCGGAGCTGGTATCGTAGTAGGTGCAGGTGCCGTTGGGGCAGCTCGAGCCGTAGCAGTCGCCCTGGTAGGCGTTCGTGTGCATGGAGATATGCAGGTCGGTGTTGTCATAGTCGCTGGCCAGCGGGCGTGCCCGGAGGGTGTCGTTGGCTTCGCTGGCCCCGCTGCCCAGCGTGCAGTCGCCGGTCGAGCTGGCGTAGACGTAGCAGGGATACCCGATGTGCTGCAGCCAGTACGAGGCGTTGATGTACCACCAGGGATCGCCCGTCAGCGGGTAATTGCCGTAGCTCTGGTTCAGGCAGCGGTAGTTCTTCACCACCGCCCCGTCCTGGGCGAGGAAGGCGTCAAGGTAGATCACCAGGTCGACATTGTGCAGGTCCTCGCGGGTCAGAGGCGCGCAGGTGATCGGCCGCTCGTAGTACCAGCCGCTGCCGTTCCAGAATCGCCCGTGCCCCGGCGACAGCGAGATCCTGCGGCCGGCCAGGGCGGTCCCGGCGGTGACGATCGGCGGCGGCTCGACCAGGTCCTTGCGCGGCGCGATCCGCGGCGCCGGCGGCAGGAACTGCCATAGAGGCGTTCCTCCGGCGGTGAGCACCACGCTGCGTTCCAGGCCGAACGGCTCGAGCGTCCAGACCACCTGTTCGTGAATCGCCTCCAGCGGCGCGTCGTCCAGGCCGGTCGCCACCATCTCCACGGAGAAATCGACGATCACGCCGCCGTCGACCACCTCCAGGCCCAGCAGGCGCGTACCCGGGGCGATCGCCGAGGTGATCCCCAGGGCCTGTTCCTCGGGCGTCGGTCCGGCCGCCAGAGCTTCCAGCGCCGCCCGCGCAGTAACCTGCCCGTCGGACACCTCGCGCTGGACGATGAACAACCCGCCGTCGAGCCTGAAGGCCACCTGCAGGCTATCGGCTAGGGCGACGGCCGGCAGCAGGGTGATGATCACGAGGGACCAGGCGTGAAGCAGCATCTTGTGCGCCATGAGTGGTGCTCCGTGCCAACAGGACTGAATCCGGCTGCCTCTCGGGGCGGACCGGGACCTCCCGGCCAGCGGCAGCAGGGCACCGGGGTCTGTCTCCCAAGCAGCCCGCGCTTCCGGTGCCGCTCGCGGGCTGCCGGATCGTGAATCTGCAGATTCTCTGCTTCCCCGGCCATTTTAACCGAACATGCGGGCCTCGTGGATGAAGATTTCGCCAATTGCGAGGAGAGGCGTGCCGCAGAATCACCCCCGCGATGTCGCGCGATAGATCATCCCTTCCGTCAGACGACCGGCCGTCTACGCGCGGGCCGACGGTTTGGCTTTCAGGGGCCGTTGCGGGCATCATGAGGGCATGATCCCACGCCTTATGCTCGCCGCCGCTGCGGTTCTGGGGCTTGCCGGCGTTCTTCCGGCCGGCCAGCACTACGACATCCTGATCCGCAACGGGCTGATCTTCGACGGCCTGGGGGGCGAGCCGTTCTCCGGCGCCGTGGCCATCGACGGCGACACCATCGTCGCGGTCGGCGCCCTTCCGGAGGCCGCCGGTCGGCTCGAGATCGACGCCGCCGGGCTGGCCGTGACCCCGGGGTTCATCAACATGCTCAGCTGGTCGAACGAATCGCTGATCCACGACGGCCGGGCGGTCAGCGCCGTCCGCCAGGGCGTAACCCTGGAGGTCATGGGCGAGGGCGTGTCCATGGGGCCGTGGAACGAGCAGATGAAGGCCCAGGAGCGCCGCGACCAGGGCGAGGACGGCTACGAGATCGCCTGGACGACGCTGGGCGAGTACCTCGACCATCTCGAAAAGCGCGGCGTCTCGGTCAATATCGCCTCCTTCGTGGGCACCGGCACGGTGCGACGCCACGAGCTGGGCGACGCAGACCGCCGCCCGACCGCCGGGGAGCTCGATCGCATGCGCGCCCTGGTCCGCCGGGCGATGGAGGAGGGAGCGATGGGGGTCTCCTCGGCGCTGATCTACACTCCCGGGGCCTTCGCCGACACCGACGAGCTGGCGGCCCTGGCCGAGGTGGCCGCGGAATACGGCGGCATGTATATCTCGCACATCCGCGGAGAGGGAGACCACCTGCTGGAGGCCCTGGAGGAGTTCCTGACCATCGTCCGCCGGGCGAAGGTGCGCGGCGAGATCTACCACATCAAGGCCGGCTGGGGTAACTGGGACAAGTTCGACGAGATGATCCGCCGCATCGAAGCCGCCCGCGCCGAGGGTCTGCGGGTCACCGCGGACATGTACCCCTACCACGCCAGCGCCACCGGCCTGGACTCGGTCATGCCCGCCTGGGTCCGCGAGGGCGGCCACCGGGCGTGGGTCGAACGGCTGAAGGACCCCGCGGTGCGCGAGCGCGTCAGGGCGGAGATGGATCTGCCCGGAGCCGTCGGCCCCGATCGGGCGGGTGCCGGGACGCGCGTCCTGCTGACCGGCTTCAAAAACCCCGCCCTGCGCCCGCTGGCCGGCAGGACGCTGGCGGAGGTGGCCGCGGGGCGCGGCCGGTCGCCCGAGGATACGGCCATGGACCTGGTCATCGAGGACGACAGCCGCGTGGGCGCGGTCTTCTTCAGCATGTCTGAGGACAACGTGCGCAAGGCGATCCGCCTGCCGTGGGTGAGCTTCTGCTCGGACGCGGCCGCCCTGGCCGCCGAAGGGCGGTTTCTGCGGTTCCCCCCGCACCCGCGGGCCTATGGGGCCTTTGCCCGGCTGCTGGGGCGCTACGTCCGGGATGAGCAGCTGATACCGCTGGCCGAGGCGGTGCGGCGGCTGACCTCGTTTCCGGCGGAGAACCTGCGGATCAGGCGGCGCGGGCGGCTGGTGCCGGGCTGCCTGGCCGACGTGGTGGTGTTCGACCCGGGGCAGATCCGCGATCATGCAGATTTCACCACCCCGCACCGTTATGCCACCGGCGTGCACCACGTCCTGGTCAACGGCCGGCCAGTGATCCGCGACGGTGAACACACCGGCGCGCTGCCCGGGCGTGTGGTCCACGGCCCCGGACGCCGGCGATAGGCTCCGGTGCGCCGCCTGACCGACCCGCACGGTGCGTCGACCTGGCGCTGGCGCGCCGCCGCGAGGCGCCGGGATCCGGACGGCCGGGCGTCTATCCCGCTTGCCGGCCTGGATTAGCGCAAGCCTCATCCGGTCCTAACGGTTCCGCGCTACCGTGTCGGCTGGTTGGCGTCCGGAATCGAGCCGCATGGACGCTCCCCGAGGCGCCGGCAAGGACTCGTTTCCTCGAAAGGGGCCCCAGATGCACAGCAGCAAGGGACATGCCGCGGCGGTCATGGCAGCCATGATGTGGATCGCGCCGACATTCGGGCAGTCGGCGGCCAACAGGGCTTACCAGGTGGTCTACTTCGACGGCCACATGCACACCACCCACTCCGACGGGTCCGGGTCGATCGCGGATGTCAAGGAGGCCGCCCTCGCCCGGGGCCTCAGCGCCGTGTTCGTCACCAACCACACCGGGCAGATCGTCGACCTGGAGGAGTGGCAGGCGATCGTGGCCGAGACACAGGCCCTGTCGGAGCAGGGCTTCCTCATGTTCCCGGCCTTCGAGATCACCGGCAGCGAAGGCATGTTCAACCGCGACCACGTGCTGGCCTGGCGGGTGCCCGACCCGTTCGTCGGCGACGATGCCGACGCGCTGGCCCCCGAAGAGTTCTGGGTCTCGCCGTTCAACCCCGCCGGCACCGGGCCGATGTACCCCGAGGTCATCCGCCAGTGGACCGACTACGTCCACTCGTTCGGAGGGCTGGCGGTCCACGCGCACACTTCCGGAACGACCCAGACAGGCTACGGCGTCGACTTCATCGAGCTGTACAACCTCAGCCACGTCAAGGACGTCGCCGAATACGCGCTGGCCATGGGCTTCCCCGCCGACCAGGCCTGGGGCCTGGGAACGGTGTTCAACAACTTCGCGGTGTACGGCAACCGGGATCTCTACGATCTGTACCCCTTCCCGGGCTCGCCCGTGCCGTTGACGCTGAGGGACGCCCTGTACATGGCCACCTCGATGCTCACCGGCGTCGGCCAGTGGCTCGACGCGCCCGAGGCCGCCGCGATGAACTCGTGGGACGACCTGCTGATGGCCTACGTCAACGGCGAGACCGACCGGCCGGTGTTCGGCCTGGCCAACAGCGATGCCCATAACACCGGCAACCTGCCGATCGGCGGCGCGGGCTACGATGATTCGGACGTCGGCGAGGTCAGGAACGGTGTCTACCTCCGGCACTTCAACCGCGCCACCTTCATGCACGCCCTCCGCAGCGGCCACCTGTTCGCCACCACCGGCCCGTCGGTCTACCTCGAGGTCAACGGCCGGATCATGGGCGAGACGGCGCACGTCCTGACCCGCAACCGCCCGCCGGCCCGCGGGCGGCGGCCCGGCCTTCGCGGCACCGCGAGGATCAACGTGAGCGCCGCCGGCGAGAGCGAGTCGGCCGTGCTCGTCCGGGTGGATATCATCAGGAACGGCGAGGTCTGGCAGAGCGTCAGTCCTCTGGCAGCCACCTACGAATGCACGATCGACGACACCGAGGTCTCCGGCGACGGCTACTACCGCGTCGAGGTCGTCTCACTCGACACGGCCACCGGCATGTACCAGTTCGCCTGGGCCAACCCCGTGTTCGTGAGGGTTCACTGAGCCCCGCGAGGGCCGGCCGTTGCGGCCCGGGTTCCTGGTCGCCTCGCCCCATGCCTGGCCGGACCGGCCGGTGACCGGGCGGCGGGTCCGGGTGCCCGGGCCGCAGGAGACCCTGCGCCTCGCCGGGGGGATGGCGCCGCCGGACTGGCCCTGCAGTCCCCCGGTGCCCTACAATGCGGCCCATGGTCCAGGTCATGCGCGAGGCCCGCTTCAGCCCGCGGGGTTCCGCCGGGGCGCCGGTCACGAACTCCTGGGCCGGCTGGCCGCCGGCCGAGGAGGTCGGCCCGTGGCTCGCCCTCCAGGCCGTCGCCAGCGGCGAGCCGGATCCGGTCACGGGCTACCTGGTCAGCATCGCCGACATCGATGAGCGGATCCGCCGCCACGCCGTTCCGCTGGTCGCCGCCCTCCTGTCGGGCCCGTGCACCGGCGAGCGGCTGGCCGGCGCCGTCGCCCGGGACCTGGCCGCACGGCCCCTGCCCTGCGGAAAGTGGGTCTCGTGGCGACTGGAGGTGACCCCCTACCTCGCCTACACCGTCGAAGCGGGAGCCTTGAACATGGTCCAGCTGAGCCAGCGCTTCGAGTTCTCGGCCGCCCACCGGCTGCACTGCCCCTCGATGAGCGAGGAGGAGAACCGCCGCACGTTCGGCAAGTGCAACAACCCCTCCGGCCACGGGCACAACTACCAGGTCGAGGTGACCGTCTCTGGAGAACCGGACCCGGTGACGGGCGTGCTGCTGGCGGTGGGGGAGCTGGAACGCGTCGTCAAGCGGCAGGTCATCGACCGTTTCGACCACCGGCACCTCAACGAGGACTGCGCCGAGTTCGCCTCGCTCAACCCCTCGGTCGAGAACATCGCCGCGGTGATCTGGCGGCTGCTGGAGGGGCAGTTCGGCGCCGCGTCCCTGGAACGGGTCCGCGTCTGGGAGACGCCCAAGACCTGGGCGGAGTGCTCCGGCTGACGGCCGTGCCGGGGCGGACCGGAAAGAGGCGCAAGGCCGGTGCCGGTGGATGACGGCGGAGGCCGGCGGAAAAGCCGATGGCACGCATCCGCACGATCGGCCTGGTGATCCTGGGGGTTTCCGTGGGGACTCTGGCCGGAGCCGGAGCCTACACCTTCGTCTATGCGCGGGGGGCGTCCTACCTGACCGATGATCCGGCGGCCTGCGGGAACTGCCACGTGATGCGCGACCACCTGGAGGGCTGGACCCGGTCCAGCCATCACGCCGTGGCGGTGTGCAACGACTGCCATGCTCCCCACACTCTGGCGGGCAAGTATGCCACCAAGGCGATCAACGGCTTCAACCATTCGCTGGCCTTCACCACCGGCCGTTTTCCCGATCCGATCCGGATCACGCCGATGAACCGGGCGATCACCGAGCAGGCCTGCCGCCACTGCCACGCGGCCATCACCGCCATGATCGACGCCCGGCCGGGGGCCGAGGCGGTTTCCTGCGTGCGCTGCCACGACGGCGTGGGGCACATGCGATGAAGGACCCGCGGCCGGGCCGCGGCAGCTGGAGATACCGAACATGAGCACAAGCGGGCGGAACGACCATCCGGAGAAGACCGGCGGACGATCCATCGCGTGGATCCTGGGAGCCTCGGCCGCCGCGGCGGTGCTGACGTTCGGCGTCATCGGCCTGCTGGTCAGCATCTTCCAGCACAAGCAGGAGGCCCGCAACCCGTTCTTCCGGGTCGTGGAGCTGACCGACGAAACCGAGGATCCGGCCGTCTGGGGGAAGAACTTCCCGGTCCAGTACGACTACTATCGCCGCACCACCGACATGCAGCGGACCCGCTTCGGGGGCAGCGAAGCCGTCCCGCGCACGCCGTCGGAGGCCGACCTGCGGTCGGTGGTTTCGCAGTCCCGGCTGGAGGAGGATCCGCGGCTCAAACGGATGTGGGCGGGCTACGCCTTCGCGATCGACTTCCGCGAGGAACGCGGCCACGCCTACATGCTCGAGGACCAGACGTTCACCGGCCGGCAGGCCCGGCCTCAGCCCGGGGCCTGCGCCCACTGCCATGCCTCGGTCTACGTGCCCTACCGCCGGGCGGGCGGCGGCGACCTGTTCAAAGGCTTCGAGATCCTCAACCCCATGCCCTACCGGGAGGTCCGCCCGCTGCTGAGCCACCCGGTGGCCTGCATCGACTGTCACGACCCGGCCACGATGCAGCTGCGGATCACGCGCCCGGCGTTCCTCGAGGGCATCGCCGCGCTCAAGAAAGCCGTCGACGGCATCGAGGCCTATGACCCCAACGTTTCCGCGACGCGTCAGGAGATGCGCTCGTTCGTCTGCGGCCAGTGCCACGTCGAGTATTACTTCAAGGGGCCTCAGAAGCGCCTGACCTACCCCTGGCATCGCGGCCTGAAGGCGGACCGGATCCTCGAGTACTATGAACAGGCCGGGGTCACGGACTGGACCCACGCCGAGAGCGGCGCGGCGGTGCTCAAGGCCCAGCATCCGGAGTTCGAGATGTGGAACCAGGGCACCCACGCGCGGGCCGGCGTGGCCTGCGCCGACTGCCACATGCCCTACATGCGCGTCGGAGCGATGAAGCTCAGCGATCATCACGTCCGCAGCCCGCTGCTGAACATCAACGCCGCCTGCCAGACCTGCCACAAGGCACCGGAGGCCGAGCTGAAGGCCCGGGCCGAGACCATCCAGGAACGGACGTTCCACCTGCGCAACATGGCCCTGGACGCCCTGATCGCCCTGATCGACGACATCCGCGCCGCCGCCGCCGGGGCGGCCGACGAGGTCCTGGCCGAGGCCCGGGCGTGGCAGCGCCGGGGCCAGTTCATGGCCGATTTCGTCGAGGCCGAGAACTCCATGGGCTTCCACGCCGACGCCGAGGCCGCCAGGATCTGCGCCGAGTCGATTAACTTCAGCCGCCAGGGGCAGGTGGTCCTGCGCCGGTTGCCCGCCGCGCCGGCCGCGGTCGCCGCGCCGGCCGCGCGTGAGTCACGCGAAGCACCGTAGCGG